>NZ_JBHSZO010000058.1:0-24274 GCF_042663125.1 Streptomyces polyrhachis
GGCGCGGCTGGCGGCGCCGGGCGCCCATCGAGGCGCTGATGCCGCTGAAGCTCGCTCGCTACGGCGTCCCGCTGGCGCAGACCTCCGCCGAGGGCCTCGCGGCGGCGGGCATCGACGTGCCGCAGCCGTCGCCCGTACTCCAGCAGCAGCCGCAGCCCGCACTCGACCCCGCGCCCGCGCCCACTCCCGCCGAGCCCCCCGAGCCCGCCAGGCCGCTGCTCCCCGCCCAGCGCTCCGAGCCGCCGCTCTTCCGGTCCTACGAGCCCGCCTCCCGCCCAGACGACCCCGAGCCGGTGGGCTCCCCGGCGTCCGCCGCCGGCGCGGGCCGGCGCTCCCTGGGCACGGGCCGGGCGAACGGCCACCGCCCCGCGCCCGTACCGCAGTTCATGGCGCCCCCGCCGCTGCCGGAGCCGGAGCCCTACCCCGAGGCGCCCTTCGAGGACGACGACCTCCACGCGGGCGACGACGACCCGCGCGGCAGCCTCCCGGACGACATCCCGCTGGAGGACGCCTACTACGGTGCGTTCCTCAACTACCTGCGCCAGGTGGGTGTTTACCCCAGTCCCACCCAGTTCGCCCTCTACCTCCAGGACCACCACGGCGTCCAGGTCAACGGCAACTCCCTGTGGAACCACATCCAGGAGTTCCGCCAGCGCTACGAGGAGTCCCAGACCGGCTGACCCCCGGCCTCCGGACGACCCGCGGGAGCCGTACGCTTGGCGCCCGTGACTGACTACGACGTACTGCGCGTCTTCTGCGGCCCGAGCGGCGGGCACGGCAACCAGCTCGGTGTCGTCCGCGAGGGCGGGCGGATCCCGGAGCCGGAGCGGCGCCAGGAGTTCGCGGCGAAACTCGGCTTCAGCGAGACGGTGTTCGTCGACGATCCCGAGCGCGGCGCGATCGACATCTACACCCCCACCCTGCGCCTGCCCTTCGCCGGCCACCCCTGCGTGGGCACGGGCTGGCTGCTGGACGTGCCCGAACTGGTCACCCCCGCCGGGGTGGTGGGCGTACGCGACGACGGCGAGTTCACCTGGATCGAGGCGCCCGCCGACTGGGCGCCCCCGCGCACCCTGCGCCAGTACGCCACCCCGGAGGAGGTCGACGCCCTGGCCGTCCCGCCGCCGGGCGAGTGGGTCTACGCCTGGTCCTGGCAGGACGAGTCGGCGGGCCGCGTGCGCGCCCGCGCCTTCCCCGGCCGCGACGACGGCATCGCGGAGGACGAGGCCACCGGTGCGGCGGCCCTGCTGCTCACCGCCCATCTGGGCCGCGCCCTGAACATCTCCCAGGGCCGGGGCTCCCAGCTCCTCACCGCCCCGCAGCTGGACGGCCTGATCGAGGTGGGCGGCCGGGTGCGGCTGCTGACGGACCTGCCGGGCCGCTGACCGGTCCGCGCGGCTGCGTCAGCGCAGCAGCCGGCGCTCCTTGGCGACCGTCACCGCAGCCGTGCGCGTGTCGACGCCCAACTTGTCGTAGATGCGCCCCAGATGGGTCTTGACCGTCGCCTCCGAGATGAACAGCGCGCGGGCGATGGCCCGGTTGCCCAGCCCCTGGGCGAGCTGCTCCAGGATCTCCTGCTCGCGCTCGGTCAGGGCCGCCGCCGGGGTGCGCAGGGCCGTCATCACCCGCGAGGCGACCGGCGCGGAGAGCGCGGAGCGCCCCTGCGCCGCCGCCTCGATGGCGGCGAACAGCTCCTCGGGCCGTTCCGCCTTCAGCAGGTAGCCCGTCGCGCCCGCCTCGATGGCGCGGGTGATGTCGGCGTCCGTGTCGTAGGTGGTGAGGATCAGGACGCGGGGGCCGCCGAGGGCGACGATCCGCCGGGTCGCCTCGATGCCGTCCATGCCGGCGCCGCCCAGCTGCAGGTCCATGAGCACCACCTGCGGGTCGAGCTTCGCCGCCAGCGCGAGCGCCTCCTCCCCGCTGCCCGCCTCGCCGACCACCTCGACACCCTCCCCGCTGGCGAGCAGGGCGCGCAGTCCCGCCCGTACGACCGCGTGGTCGTCGCAGAGCATGATCCGTACGGTCATCGCGGGCTCCCAGGGAATCGGCATCGAGACCACTGTGCCCTCCCCGGGCGCGGACTCCGCACCCAGTGTGCCGCCGAGCCGCGCCGCGCGCACTCGGGTCGCCCCGGGCCCAAGGCGGCACGTGTCCGTTCGGACCATTCGGACAGGCATTCCCCCACATACCACTTTAGTGTCATGAAAAGCAAGGCCCTGCATATCAGCCGATCGGTTGATAGAGGCCGACCCCGTCGGTTGACGGGACCGGCCCTCCGCCAGGCCGAACATGGATACAGCGAGCCGGACAGGCCGCGCCGCGATCCACCCAGCATCCCCGGTCCGTCCGGTGAAAACGAAGCCAACAGGAGAGCCCCGTGAAGAAGATGACCCTGCGTGCCCGTGTCCTGACCGGTGCCGTCGCCGCCGCCGTCCTCGGCGGTACCGCTTTCGGCGCCGTCGCCGCGAACGCCGCTCCCTCCGCCCCCACCGGCGGCTCCTCCACCGACAGCGCGACGGCCGGCGCCGGCGCCAAGGGCGTCTTCGAGACCAAGCACCTGACCGTCGAGGCCGCCACCATGGCCGCGCAGGAGGTGCTGAAGGCCGCGAAGAAGGACAACCAGCGCGTCTCCGTCGCGGTCGTCGACCGCAACGGCAACACCATAGTCAGCCTGCGCGGCGACGGCGCCGGCCCGCAGTCGCCCGAGTCGGCCGTGCGCAAGGCGTTCACCGCCGTCGCGTGGAACGCCAAGACGTCCGACCTCGTCAAGCGCCTGGAGCAGGCGCCCAACCTGAAGGACATCCCCAACACGCTGTTCCTGGGAGGCGGCGTGCCGGTGCAGCTGGCCGGCGCCCCGATCGCGGGCATCGGCGTGGCCGGCGCCCCGCAGGCCACGCAGGACGAGGCATACGCCCAGGCCGGCGTGGACGCCCTGAACCTGAAGTAGCAGCGCGGGCCGGCGGCCCCTTGCGGCACGGAATGCGGGCGGGCCCCGTACCCACTGTGGGTACGGGGCCCGCCCGCATTCGTACGGGGAGCTGCCGTGCGGCCCTGCGCCGCCTACTCCCCGATCAGCTTGCGCACCCGCTCGGCGCCCACCGCCAGCAGCAGCGTCGGCAGCCGCGGCCCCGTCTCGTCGCTGACCAGCAGCCGGTACAGCAGCGCGAAGAAGCTGCGCTGCGCCGCCTTCAGCTCCGGCGTCGACGCCTTGGCGGCCGGATCGAGACCTGCCTGGATCTTCGGCACCGCGTAGACCAGCGAACTCAGGCCCTCCAGCGACCAGTTGGCCTCCAGCCCCTCGGCGAGCAGCCGCAGCGAGGCGCGCTGGGTGTCGTCCAGCGAGTCCAGCAGCCCGGTGTCGGCCTCCTCGCGCACCCGGGTGCGCTCGGCGGGGTCGACCTGGGTGCTGATCCACCGCTCGGCCCGGTCCAGCCGGGGCCGCGCCTCGTCCAGCGAGGCCAGCGGGCGCTCGGGGTCGATCTCGCTGAGGATGCGCAGCGTCTGGTCGTCGTGCCCGGCGGTGATGTCCGTGACGGAGGCGAGCATCCGGTACGGCAGCGGGCGCGGCGTGGTGGGCAGCGCACCGGCGGCGGTGGCGGAGGCGCGGGAGTACGCGGCCGTGTCGCCGGGGAGCGCGGAGCCGTCGGCGACCTTGGCGGCGAGCCTGTCCCACTCGTCGTAGGTGCGCTGGATCTCCTGGTCGAAGGCGATCTTGAAGGACTGGTTGGGGCGGCGGCGCGCGTACAGCCAGCGCAGCAGCGCGGGCTCCATGATCTCCAGCGCCTCGGCGGGGGTGGGCACGCCTCCCTTGGAGGAGGACATCTTGGCCATGCCGCTGATGCCGACGAAGGCGTACATCGGCCCGATGGGCTGCTCCCCGCCGAAGAGGCCGACCAGCTGCCCGCCGACCTGGAAGGACGAGCCGGGCGAGGAGTGGTCGACGCCGGAGGGCTCGAAGACGACGCCCTCGTAGGCCCAGCGCATCGGCCAGTCGACCTTCCAGACCAGCTTGCCGCCGTCGAACCCGCTCAGCAGCACGCTCTCCGCGTGCCCGCACTCGCAGGTGTAGCGCAGCTCGGTGGTCTCCTCGTCGTAGGAGGTGACGGTGGTGAGGTCGCGGTCGCAGACGGTGCAGTAGGGCTTGTACGGGTAGTACGCGCCGCCGGCCGTCGAGCCGTCGTCCTCGCCCGCCGCGCCGGAGCCCTCGGCGGCGGCTACCTCGGCCTCATCGAGGGGCTTTTGCCCTTGCTTCCTGGGCTGGGCCTTGGTGCGGTACTGCCCCAGGACGGCGTCGATGTCCCCGCGGTGCCTCATGGCGAAGAGGATCTGCTCGCGGTAGGCGCCCGCGGTGTACATCTCCGTCTGGCTGATGCCGCGGAAGTCGATCCCCAGCTCGCCGAGCGCGGCGACGAGCGGCTCCTTGAAGTGCTCGGCCCAGCTCGCGTGCGTACCGTCGCCGCAGGGGTCGGGCACGGAGGTCAGCGGCTTGCCGATGTGCTCGCTCCACGAGGCGTCGACGCCGGGCACCCCCTGGGGGACCTTACGGAAGCGGTCGTAGTCGTCCCAGGAGATCAGGTGCTCGCAGGGCAGCCCGCGGCGCTTGATCTCGTCGGCGACGAGGTGCGGGGTCATGACCTCGCGCAGGTTGCCCAGGTGGACGGGCCCGGAGGGGCTGATGCCGGAGGCGCAGACGATCTTCTCGACGGGTTTGCCCTGCGCACGTCGCTCCGCTTCGGCGATGACCTCGTCGGCGAAACGTGAGACCCAGTCGGCGGTCTCGGCGGGAGCACCCACAGTCCATGTCCTCTCTGGTGCGGCGCGATCGTCTGGTGCGATCGGGGTACGGAACCCGGCCCGCGCCCCTGTCGGGACGGGCCTGTGAGGGCTCCGCGCGGCCATTCTCCCAAAGAAATCACCTTGCTGTCGCATGGGATACTGAGGCCCGAAACGTCATCCCCCGCACCCCCTCCAGGAAGGGCGACCAAGCCCATGGCCTCCGTCCCGTCCCTGTCCGCCCAGGTCCAGCAGCGCCTCGACGCCGCCCTGTCCTCCGCTCTGCCGGAGGCGGCCGGTGCGGACCCGCTGCTGCGCCGAAGTGACCGGGCGGACTTCCAGGCCAACGGGATGCTGGCGCTCGCCAAGAAGCTGGGCGGCAACCCGCGCGAGCTGGCCGCCCAGGTCACCGGGGGCGTGGAGCAGGCGGGCCTGATCGAGGGCATCGAGGTCTCCGGCCCCGGCTTCCTCAACATCACCCTGGCCGACGGTGCGATCACCCGGACCCTCGCCGCCCGCTACGCCGACGCCCGCCTGGGCGTACCGCCGGGCGCGGACCCGGGCACCACGGTGGTCGACTACGCCCAGCCCAACGTGGCCAAGGAGATGCACGTCGGCCACCTGCGCTCGGCGGTCATCGGCGACGCGGTGGTGCGGATGCTGGAGTTCACCGGCGAGAAGGTCGTCAGGCGCCACCACATCGGCGACTGGGGCACGCAGTTCGGGATGCTCATCCAGTATCTCGACGAGCACCCCCAGGAGTTGGAGCACGACGGCGGCGCGGCCAGCGGCGAGGAGGCCATGTCGAGCCTCAACCGGCTCTACAAGGCCGCCCGCGAAGTCTTCGACGCGGACGAGGAGTTCAAGACCCGCGCCCGGCAGCGGGTGGTCGCCCTGCAGGCCGGCGACCCGGAAACGCTGGCGCTGTGGCAGCGCTTCGTGGACGAGTCGAAGGTCTACTTCTACTCCGTCTTCGGCAAGCTCGACATGGACGTGCGCGACGAGGACATCGTCGGCGAGTCCGGCTACAACGACATGCTGGCCGAGACCTGCCGGCTGGTCGAGGAGTCGGGCGTGGGGGTGCGCTCGGAGGGCGCGCTGTGCGTGTTCTTCGAGGAGTTCAAGGGCCCGGACGGCAAGCCCACCCCGCTGATCGTGCAGAAGTCCGACGGCGGCTTCGGCTACGCGGCCACCGACCTGTCCGCGATCCGCGACCGGGTGTTCCAGCTGAAGGCCGACTCCCTGGTCTACGTGGTGGACGCGCGCCAGGGCCTGCACTTCAAGATGGTCTTCGAGACGGCCCGGCGGATGGGCTGGCTGGCGGAGGGCGTCACGGCGGTGCAGCTGGCGTTCGGCACGGTGCTGGGGGCGGACGGCAAGCCCTTCAAGACCCGGGCCGGCGCGACGGTGCGCCTGGAGGACCTGCTGGACGAGGCGACGGAGCGGGCGAGCGCGGTCGTACGGGAGAAGGCGCGGGACCTGACGGAGGCGGAGATCGCCGAGCGCGGTGCGCAGGTCGGCATCGGCGCGGTGAAGTACGCGGACCTGTCCACCTCGGCGGCCCGGGACTACAAGTTCGACCTCGACCAGATGGTCTCCCTCACCGGCGACACCTCGGTCTACCTCCAGTACGCCTACGCGCGGATCCGGTCGATCCTGCGCAAGGCCGGCGAGCGGGGCCCGGCGCCCCACCCGGAGCTGGCGCTGGAGCCGGCCGAGCGGGCGCTCGCGCTGCACCTGGACGCCTTCGGCCAGGTCGTCACGGAGGCGGCGCAGGAGTACGCGCCGCACAAGGTCGCGGCGTACCTCTACCAGCTGGCGTCGCTGTTCACCGCGTTCTACGACCAGTGCCCGGTGATCAAGCCCGAGCCGCCGCTGGCGGTCGCGGAGAACCGCCTCTTCCTCAGCGACCTCACCGGCCGCACCCTCCACGAGGGAATGGCTCTGCTCGGCATCCGTACGCCCGAGCGCCTCTGACCGCACCGCCCCGGCGCCCCGCCCGACCCCGTGTCCGGCGGGGCATCGGCGTGCGGGCACCCGATCGGCGCAGCCCGGCCTCCGCCGGCGGGGAATCCGCAGGGCGGCCCACCCGGCGTGCGCACGGCGCCGGTTGCGGCTATTCCTGAGGGGACAGGCGCACTCACACAAGGCTGGGGTCCGATGCTCGACGACGCGATGCTGGTCCGCCGTACCATCGCGCTCGCCCACCGCAGCGTGGTGCAGGGCGGGCGGCCCTTCTCGTGCGTCGTCGCCCGCGACGGCGTGGTCGTCGCGGAGAGCAGCCCGCAGACGGAGGCCGAGCTGCACGCGGAGGTCCAGGCGGTGCACGCGGCGCGCGCCCGGCTGGGGAGGTCCAAGCTCTCCGGCTGCCAGATCTACGCCATCGCGCAGCCCTGCACGCCCTGCCTCACGCTGTGCCACGAGGCCCGCCCGGACGTGGTGGTCTACCTGGCCCTGCGCGAGGAGTACGACCCGTACTACCCCTGCGAGATCCCGCAGAAGGACTTCACGGGCCGGCTCCCGCAGACGTACCTGCAGGAGCCGGACGCGGTGGACGTGTGCAGGCTGTGGGCGGCGAACCGCCACCACCCGTGAGACCTCAGTAGTCCCGGCGCAGCCAGCCCGCGGCCTCGGTGGCCCAGTAGGTGAGCACGATGTCCGCGCCCGCCCGCTTGAAGCTGGTCAGCGTCTCCAGCACCGCGCGCTCGCGGTCGATCCAGCCCTTCCCGGCGGCGGCCTCGACCATCGCGTACTCCCCCGAGATCTGGTACGCGGCCAGCGGGACGTCCACCTTCGCGGCGAAGTCGGCGAGCACGTCCAGATAGGGCAGCCCGGGCTTGACCATGACCATGTCCGCGCCCTCGGCGAGGTCGAGCTCCAGCTCGCGCAGCGACTCGCGGAAGTTCGCCGGGTCCTGCTGGTACGTGCGCCGGTCGCCCTTGAGGGAGGAGCCCACCGCCTCGCGGAAGGGGCCGTAGAAGGCGGAGGCGTACTTCGCGGTGTAGGCCAGGATCGCCACGTCCTGGCGGCCGATGTCGTCCAGCGCCTCGCGGACGACGGCGACCTGCCCGTCCATCATGCCGCTGGGGCCCACGACATGGGCGCCCGCGTCGGCCTGGACCTGCGCCATCTCGGCGTAGCGCTCCAGGGTGGCGTCGTTGTCGACGCGCCCGGCGGCGTCCAGGACCCCGCAGTGGCCGTGGTCGGTGGTCTCGTCCAGGCAGAGGTCGGACATGACGACGAGGTCGTCCCCGACCTCGGCGCGCACCGCGCGCAGGGCGCTCTGCAGGATCCCGTCCGGGTCGGTCCCGGCGCTCCCGGCGGCGTCCTTCGCGGACTCCTCCGGCACCCCGAAGAGCATGATCCCGCCGACGCCGGCCGCGACGGCCTCCGCGGCGGCCTTGCGGATGCTGTCGTGCGTGTGCTGCACGACGCCCGGCATCGAGGAGATCGCGACCGGTTCGGCGATGCCCTCGCGTACGAAGGCCGGCAGGACGAGATCGGCGGGATGCACCCGGTGCTCGGCGACCATCCGCCGCATCGCGTCCGTCCCCCGCAGCCGCCGGGGCCGTACGACGGGACCGTCACCCAACACGCTCACCACGCCTTCCTCTCCACGCACACTGCCTCTCCACGAACACGACCGGGGCAGCCCCGGCCCTCGACTAGGTACTCAGACCGCCCGGGGCTTCCTGCGCGGCCTGCGCTCGCTGGGCCGCGTGACCGGCTGGCCCGCCTCCAGCGCCGCCGTCCGCCGCCGGGTGCCGAACTCCGCCAGCGCCACCGCCAGCGCGTGCACCGACGGCTCGGGGGCCATCACGTCGACCCGCAGCCCGTGCTCCTCCGCCGTCTTGGCGGTCGCCGGGCCGATGCAGGCGATCACCGTGACGTTGTGCGGCTTGCCCGCGATACCGACCAGGTTGCGCACGGTCGAGGAGGAGGTGAAGAGCACCGCGTCGAAGCCGCCGCCCTTGATCGCCTCGCGGGTCTCCGGCGGCGGCGGCGAGGCGCGCACCGTCCGGTAGGCCGTCACGTCGTCGACCTCCCAGCCCAGCTCCTTCAGCCCCGCGACCAGCGTCTCCGTCGCGATGTCCGCACGCGGCAGGAACACCCGGTCGATCGGGTCGAAGACCGGGTCGTACGGGGGCCAGTCCTCCAGCAGCCCGTGCGAGGACTGCTCACCGGAGGGCACCAGATCGGGCTTGACGCCGAACTCCACCAGCGCCCGCGCCGTCTGCTCGCCGACCGCCGCGACCTTGATCCCGGCGAAGGCACGCGCGTCGAGCCCGTACTCCTCGAACTTCTCCCGCACGGCCTTCACCGCGTTCACCGAGGTGAAGGCGATCCACTCGTACCGTCCGGTGACCAGGCCCTTGACGGCCCGCTCCATCTGCTGCGGGGTGCGCGGCGGCTCGACCGCGATGGTCGGCACCTCGCTGGGCACGGCGCCGTAGGAGCGCAGCTGGTCGCTGAGCGAGGCCGCCTGCTCCTTGGTCCGGGGCACGAGCACCTGCCAGCCGAAGAGCGGCTTGGACTCGAACCACGACAGCTGCTCGCGGCGGGCCGGCGCGCTCTGCTCGCCGACCACGGCTATCACGGGCTGGCCGCCGTCCGCGGAGGGCAGCACCTTCGCGGCCTTCAGCAGCTGCGCCACCGAGCCCAGGGTGACGTTGAGCGTGCGCTGGCGGGTGGTCGTACCGGCCAGGGTCACCGACATCGGGGTGTCGGGCTTGCGCCCGGCGGCGACCAGCTCCTTGGCCGCGGCGACCACGCCGTCCAGCGTCGTGGAGACCACGGCCGTGCCGTCGCTCGCGCCGATCTCGCCCCACAGCCGCTCGCTCGCCCGGCGCGCGTCGACGAAGCGCACGTCGCCGCCCTGCGGGTCGCGCAGCGGCACCCCGGCGTAGGCGGGGACGCCGACGGCGGAGGCGATACCGGGCACGACCTCGAAGAGGACACCGGCCGCGGCGCAGTCCAGCATCAGCTGGGAGGTCGCCTCACCCAGCCCGTCGAGGCCCGGATCACCGGGCACCGCGAGGACGACCCGCTTGCCGCCGCGCGCGGCCTCCATGACAAGATGTGCCGCACGCGCGGACGTTGACGCCGCGCCGGCCGCACCGCCCCCAGCCGCGTCCTGCACCACCTCGTGCAGGTGGGGCACGGCGGCCCCGGCCCGGCAGTGCGCCGTCACCACGGACAGCACCTGCGGGTCGGCGACGAGCACGTCGGCGGCGGCCAGGGCCTCCACCGCCCGCAGTGTCAGCAGCCCGGGGTCTCCGGGGCCGGCACCGAGGAAGGTGACGTGGCCGAGCGCGGTGCGGCCGGCAGCGCCGTGCGCTCCGGGATCGCCCGTCTCGTTACTCGTCGGCTTGTTCGACGGCATGGGGCTCAAAGTGCTCGCTCCCCCATCAGACCGGCCGCACCCTTGGCGAGCATCTCGCGCGCGAGTTCGCGCCCGAGTGCCACGGCGTCGTCGTGCGACGCCGGTACGGGACCGGTGGTGGACAACTGCACCAGTGTGGAGCCGTCGGTGGTGCCGACGACGCCGCGCAGGCGCAGCTCGTTAACAGTGGTCGTACCCGACTCGTCGGTGTGCAGGTCGGCGAGCGCGCCCACGGGCGCGCTGCAGCCGGCCTCCAGTTCGGCGAGCAGGGTTCGCTCGGCGGTCACGGCGACCCGCGTGTACGGGTCGTCGAGCTCGGCGAGCTGGGCGGCGAGGTCAGCACTGCCTACCGGCGCCGCTGCGCACTCGACCGCCAGTGCCCCCTGGCCGGGGGCGGGCAGGACTGCGTCCGTGGAGATCAACTCCGTGGCATCGGCGCCGCGTCCCATCCGGTTGAGCCCGGCGGCGGCCAGGACCACCGCGTCGAGCTCGCCGTCGTGCACGTAGCCGATGCGGGTGTCGACATTACCCCGGATCGGGACCGTCTCGATCCGCTTGCCGAGCGAACGGGCCCAGGCGTGCAGCTGCGAGGCGCGGCGCGGGGAGCCGGTCCCGATGCGCGCGCCGTCCGGCAGCCCGGCGAAGGTGAGCCCGTCGCGGGCCACCAGCGCGTCGCGCGGGTCCTCGCGGGGCGGCACCGCGGCGAGCAGCAGCTCGGCGGGCTGCTTGGTGGGCAGGTCCTTCAGCGAGTGCACGGCGAGATCGATCTCACCGCGCGCCAGCGCCTCGCGCAGGGCGGTGACGAAGACGCCGGTGCCGCCGATCTGCGCCAGGTGCTCGCGGGAGACGTCACCGTACGTGGTGATCTCCACGAGCTCGACCGGGCGTCCGGTGATCTCCTCGACCGCTCGGGCGACCAGCCCGGACTGCGCCATCGCCAGTTTGCTGCGCCTCGTGCCGAGGCGCAGGGGCACGGTGGTGTTCTCGCTCACCCGTGGCCCCCCTTTTCCGTGAGGTTGTCCATCGGGTTGTCCGCGGGGCCGCCCGTGAGGTCTCCGAGGCCGGTCGCCGGGCCGGAGAACCCCTGGGGCGCGGGGCCGTCCTGGGCCGTGGAGCCGTCCGCCCGGCTGACGGCCGCGACCGCCTCCTGGTCCAGGTCGAAGAGCTTGCGCAGCGCGTCCGCGTAGCCGGCGCCGTCGGGGGTGCCGGCGAGCTGCTTGACCCGGACCGTCGGCGCGTGGAGCAGCTTGTCCACCACCCGGCGCACGGTCTGGGTGATCTCGCCGCGGGCCCGCCCGTCCAGCTCGGGCAGCCGCCCGTCCAGGCGGGCCAGCTCCGCCTCGACCACGTCGGCGGCCATGGTGCGCAGCGCCACCACGGTGGGCGTGATGGTCGCCGCGCGCTGGGCGGCGCCGAAGGCGGCCACCTCGGCGGAGACCAGGGCGCGCACCAGGTCCACGTCGGCGGCCATGGGGGCGTCGGCGGAGGCCTCGGCGAGGGACTCGATGTCGGTGAAGCGCACCCCGGGCAGGCGGTGGACGGCGGCGTCGACGTCGCGGGGCATCGCCAGGTCCAGTACGGACAGGGGCGGCCCGGCGGGCGGGCGCCGCGCGGCGACCGCCTCGGCCACCTGCTCCGCCGTCAGGACGAGCCCCGTGGCGCCCGTACAGGAGACCACGATGTCGGCGGCGGCCAGCTCCTCGCGGACCTTGGCCATCGCGACGGCCCGTACCAGCTGCCCCGGGGCGCCCTCGCCCAGGCCGCGCGCCAGGCGCTCGGCGCGCTCGGGGGTCCGGTTGGCGACGGCCAGCTCGGCCACCCCCGCCCGTACGAGCGTGGCGGCGGCCAGCGAGGACATCGAGCCGGCCCCGATGACCAGCGCCCGCTTGCCCGCCGCCCAGTCCGCGACCGGCGCGCCCGCGGCGAGCTGCTCCAGGCCGAAGGTCACCAGCGACTGGCCGGCCCGGTCGATGCCGGTCTCGGAGTGCGCCCGCTTGCCGACCCGCAGGGCCTGCTGGAACAGCTCGTTGAGCAGCCGCCCGGCGGAGTGCAGCTCCTGCGCGCGGCCGAGGGCGTCCTTGATCTGGCCGAGGATCTGGCCCTCGCCGACCACCATCGAGTCCAGCCCGCAGCCCACGGAGAACATGTGGTGCACGGCGCGGTCGTCGTAGTGGACGTAGAGGTGGGGGGTCAGCTCCTCCAGGCCCAGCCCGGTGTGCCGGGCCAGCAGCGTGGACAGCTCGGCGACACCGCCGTGGAACTTCTCCACGGCGGCGTACAGCTCGACCCGGTTGCAGGTGGCCAGCAGCGCCGCCTCGGTGACGGGCTCGGCGCCCAGCGCGTCCGCGAGCAGCTTGCCCTGCGCGTCCCGGCTCAGCGCGACGCGCTCCAGGACGCTGACCGGGGCGCTGCGATGGCTCAGACCGACGACCAGCACGCTCATGCGGGCATCACGGCGGGGATGTCCCCGTCAGGCCCTGACCCGGTGTGCTTGGCGGCGGCGCGCGGCGGCGGACCCGCGGCGTGGGCGGCTCCCGCCTTGCCCTCGGCGTCCTCGCCGGCCTTGCGCTGCTCGTGGAAGGCGAGGATCTGCAGCTCTATCGAGAGGTCCACCTTGCGCACGTCCACTCCCTCGGGAACGGTCAGCACGGTCGGCGCGAAGTTCAGGATGGAGGTGACGCCCGCCTCGACCAGGCGGTCGCAGACCGGCTGGGCGGCGGCGGCCGGGGTGGCGATGACCCCGATGGAGACCCCGTTGGGAGGGGTGTCGCGGATGATCCCCTCCAGCTCGTCGGTGTGGCGCACGGCAAGTCCGGCGACCTGCTTGCCGGTCATGGCGGGGTCGGCGTCGATGAGCGCGGCGATCCGGAAGCCGCGGGAGGCGAAGCCGCCGTAGTTGGCCAGGGCGGCGCCGAGGTTGCCGATGCCGACGATGACGACCGGCCAGTCCTGGGTGAGGCCCAGCTCGCGGGAGATCTGGTAGACGAGGTACTCGACGTCGTAGCCCACGCCGCGGGTCCCGTAGGAGCCGAGGTAGGAGAAGTCCTTGCGCAGCTTCGCGGAGTTGACTCCGGCGGCGGCGGCCAGCTCCTCGGAGGAGACGGTGGGGACCGAGCGCTCGGAGAGCGCGGTCAGCGCCCGCAGGTAGAGCGGGAGCCGGGCGACCGTGGCCTCGGGGATCCCTCGGCTCCGGCTCGCCGCAGGTCGGTGAGTTCGGCCAGTTGCCACGGTGCTCCTGCCGGTTGCGCGGGAACGCGTTGACTGCGGTGCGCCGGGGCGCGCGCTCGGGTGCGTACCTCGGTGCACAGTCGGATGTGCTGTCGGTTCGGATGCTGCCGGTCCGGCAGGGACTGCCGGTCCGACAGGGTCGGCGGGGCGGCCGACCCGAGGGACAGGGCGCCCGTGCTGACAGCAGGCTATGCCTTTGTGAACGTGTGCACAAAGATGGTGTCCGATTTGCCCGGGCGAAGTGACCGGCGTCACGCATCTCACCCTTCGGCCCCCTTCCCCCGTCTCCGCGCACGTCACCGTACGCGGCTCAGCCGCCCAGCGCCCGGCGCAGCCGCTGCGGGTCGACCTTCCAGAACGTGTGCTGCTCGCCGTCGACCAGCACCACGGGGATCTGCTCCCAGTAGAGCCGGTGCAGTTCGGCGTCCTGCCCGATGTCCCTCTCCTCCAGGGACGCCCCGAGGTCCGCGCACACCTGAGCCACGACGGTGCGTGCTTCGTCACACAGATGGCAGCCGGGCTTCCCGATCAGCGTGACGGTGGAGTCGGCGGGGTTCTTGCGGGGCGCGCGGCGCAGGAGGGGACTCATACACCCCATTGTCCCGCCCGCCGGGCCGCCTTCCCCCGCCTGCGGGCGCCGCGTTGAACCCCTTGTAATGCGCCCGTCACCGGGCCGTCCCGCGTCCGCCGTTATGCTCGCGTCATGTCCGCCTTTGACTGGCTCACCACCCTGACCGGACGCAGGCGCTTCGCCACCGCACGCAGCGTGCTCGCGGGAGAGGCCGCGGCGGAGGCGGCGCGCAAGACCTCCCGGGAGTACGAGCGCGGGGAGCACGGGGAGCACGGGGAGGCCGCCGCCGCGGAGCCCGACGCCCCGGCGGCCGAACCGGAGTTCCCGGTGCCGGGCGACATCCGCGCCGCCGCCTTCTTCGACCTCGACAACACCGTCATGCAGGGCGCCTCGATCTTCCACCTGGGCCGCGGGCTCCACAAGCGCAAGTTCTTCCGCACCCGCGACCTGGCCCGATTCGCCTGGCAGCAGGCGTACTTCCGGCTGGCCGGCGCCGAGAACCCGGAGCACATGCACCAGGCGCAGGCCAACGCCCTGTCCATCATCCAGGGCCACCGGGTCTCGGAGCTGACGGAGATGGGCGAGGAGATCTACGACGAGTTCATGGCCGACCGCATCTGGCCGGGCACCCGCGCCCTGGCCCAGGCGCACCTGGACGCCGGGCAGAAGGTCTGGCTGGTCACCGCGGCCCCCGTGGAGACGGCGACGATCATCGCCCGCCGGCTGGGCCTGACCGGCGCGCTGGGCACGGTCGCCGAGTCGGTCGGCGGCGTCTACACCGGCCGGCTGGTCGGCGAGCCGCTGCACGGCCCCGCCAAGGCCGAGGCGGTACGGGCCCTCGCCACCGCCGAGGGCCTGGACCTTGAGCGCTGCGCGGCCTACAGCGACTCCGCCAACGACATCCCCATGCTCTCCCTGGTCGGCCACCCCTACGCGATCAACCCCGACGCCCGGCTGCGCTCCCACGCCCGCCGCCACGGCTGGCGGCTGCGCGACTACCGCACCGCGCGCAAGGCCGCGAAGGTCGGCATTCCGGCGGCGGCCGGGGTGGGCGCGGTCGCGGGCGGCGCCGCCGCGGCGGCGGCCCTGCACCGCCGGCGCCGCTGAGGCCCGTACCGCCGCCGTCCCCGCAAGAACCCCGCCAACTCCCGCAGCGGGCCCTCACGTCCCGTAACCGATCCGGTAGCGTGCATTCCGCATGCGCTGCCCAACAGGGCCGCCCGTCAGGGCCTTTACCACGGCGCTACCACAACACGCCAGAGAACAGCAGGGTTAGCGCAACCAACCGGTCAGCCGGGCCGCCCGATTGGATACTTCAGGAACCGCCAATCGGACAAGGATCGAACTGAACCGGTGATTTGGGCAACTGGGTGTAGCGCTCCCTGTACGAAGCGTTATTCTCCTCAGACGCACACCCGGTACCCACGCGTCCCACACGACGGGTGAACGGTCCCGCACCGAACGTGATGAAAGCTCTGCCTCTGGGAGTCCCGTGTACCGACACGTCGGGGTTGACACCTCGGGCCTGGCCGCGCTGCGCGCGCACGTGCTTGAACAACTGGCACTACTGCGCGGCTCCTTCGCCCCTGCCCCTGCCCTCGCGGGTATCGCCTACTCCCTGACGGACGGCAGGACGGGCGCCGCCGACGGCGCCACCGACGGAAGGGGCGCCGCGGCCCTGGGTGGCCGGCGCCCCACCGTCCCGCGCAGCACGGCCCACGAGCACCGGGGCGCCACCGCGGCTCCCCCCGCCGGCCCCTCGGGGCGCAGCCGCCCGCCCGGCCGCCCCGAGGGCGACGCGGTGCGGATGATGGACCTGGTGGAGCGCGCGCAGGGCGGCGAGGCCGAGGCATTCGGCCGCCTCTACGACCAGTACGCGGACACGGTCTACCGCTACATCTACTACCGCGTCGGCGGCCGGGCCACGGCCGAGGACCTCACCTCCGAGACCTTCCTGCGCGCCCTGCGCCGGATCGGCACCTTCACCTGGCAGGGCCGCGACTTCGGCGCCTGGCTGGTGACCATCGCCCGCAACCTGGTCGCCGACCACTTCAAGTCCAGCCGCTTCCGGCTGGAGATCACCACCGGCGAGATGCTCGACGCCAACGAGGTGGAGCGCAGCCCCGAGGACTCCGTCCTGGAGTCCCTCTCCAACACCGCCCTGCTGGAGACCGTCCAAAAGCTCAACCCCCAGCAGCAGGAGTGCGTTACGCTCCGGTTCCTGCAGGGCCTGTCGGTCGCTGAGACCGCCCGGGTGATGGGGAAGAACGAGGGGGCCATCAAGACCCTCCAGTACCGGGCGGTCCGCACCCTGGCCCGGCTCCTCCCGGACGACGCCCGCTGAGGAAGCACCCCTGCCAGGACCCCGACAGGACCCCCACAGGACCCACAGGACCCACAGGACTCCCGAGGACGATCCACGTTGGACTCCGCGATACCCGCCTCGACCGCCGCCGCATCCGAGGCCGCCGCTCTTCGACGGTCGGATAATCGTCGCCGCGTAACCCGACTGCCCCACCTCTCGTTGTGCGGGTTGCAGGACTCCCACGACCGCGCCGCCCGGTGCGGGCCTCACCCTTTCGGGTGCAAGTCCGTCCCGAGCACAACCCCCGGCCCGGCCTCGCGAGTCCAACGCCTGAGACCAAGAATCGAGAGGAGGTGCCGCCCGTGATCGGCTCCGTATCGGCACAGGCGAACGCCTTCGCCCAGGCCCTCGAAGAGCCCCTCCCCCCGGAGGCTCTTCAGGCGGACCCCGGGCAGGCCCAGCTGCTCGCCCTCGCGGGCGGCCTCGCGGCGCTGCCCGCCCCGGCGCTCAGCACCGAGGTGCGCACGGAACAGCGCGCGATGCTCGTCGCCGCGATGGAGCGGATGTTCGCGAGCGGCGAGGCCGCCGCGGGCGCCGTGCCCACTGCGTCCACGGCGTCCACCGTGCCCGAGCAGCGCCGCCGCGGCGCCCACCGCGCCAGCCGCGGGCCGCTCGCCGGCCTCTCCCGGCTGCGCCCGCGCTCCCGGCTCTCCCGCGGCGTCGCCATCGGCGGCCTCGGCGTCGGAGTGGCGGCCGGAGCGCTCAGCGGCGCGGCGGCGGCGAGCACGGACTCCCTCCCGGGCGACACGCTGTACGGGCTGAAGCGCGGGATGGAGGACTTCCGCCTCTCGCTCGCCGAGGGCGACTCCGAGCGCGGCCGGGTCTATCTCGACCAGGCCTCGACCCGGCTGCAGGAGGCCCGCCGCCTGATGGAGCGCGGCCGCGCCGGCGACCTCGACGAGGAGTCGGTGGCCGAGGTCCGCCGCGCCCTCACGGGCGTCAAGCACGACGCCGGCGAGGGACACCGGCTGCTCCACGAGGCGTACGAGTCGGACGGCCGACTGGGCCCGATCCAGACGCTGTCCAACTTCTCCGCCAGGCACCGCGGCGGCTGGAGCGAGCTGCGGACGCTGCTCCCGCAGCAGCTGAGCGACGTGAGCGCGGACGTCTCGCAGATCTTCGACGCCATAGACAGTGACGTGGCCCCGCTGAAGGACATCCTGCCCACCCAGGATCCGGCGAGCGAGTCCCCCGACGCCACCGCGACGGACCCGAGCGGCACCGTCCCCGGCGCCCCCGCCCCCTCGACGTCCCCCTCCCCAGGCGGTACGGGGACGGAGTCGGCCTCGCCCTCCCCCTCGGCCTCCGCGGGAGAGGACACCCCCACGGACGACGGCGGCGGCATCCTGGGAGGTCTCGGCGGCGACGCCCCGGCCACCAGCGACTCCCCCAGCAGCTCCCCCTCGGCCAGCCAGTCCCCGCAGGCGGACATCACCCTGCCGCCCCTGCTCCCGGGCCTCCTCCCGGGCCTGGGCATCGGCGAAGAGGAGTAGGACCGCGAACGGGGCCCCTTCCGAGTCGGAAGGGGCCCCGTTCGCGGTCCGTACGAACGGTCCTGCCTGAGAAGAAGCCTGCCTCAGAAGAAGACCGACCGCCGCTGCACCAGCAGCTTGTACAGCGTGTGCTGAATGGTCTCGCGCACCTGGTCGGTGAGGTTGAACAGCACCATCGGATCCTCGGCCGCATCCGCCGGATACCCGTCGGTCACCACCGGCTCCCCGAACTGGATCACCCACTTCGTCGGCAGCGGCACCATCCCCAGCGGACCCAGCCAGGGGAACGTCGGCGTGACGGGGAAGTACGGAACGCCCAGCACCCGGGCCACGGTCCCCGCGTTCGCGACCATCGGGTAGATCTCCTCCGCCCCGACGATCGAGCACGGCACGATCGGCACCCGCGCCCGCAACGCCGTCGAGACGAACCCACCGCGGCCGAAGCGCTGCAGCTTGTACCGCTCGGAGAAGGGCTTCCCCAGCCCCTTGAAGCCCTCGGGCATCACCCCGACGACCTCCCCCTGCTCCAGCAGCCGCTGCGCGTCCTCCGCACAGGCCAGGGTGTGCCCGGCCTTGCGCGCCAGCTCGTTGACCACCGGCAGCGTGAAGACCAGGTCCGCCGCCAGCAGCCGCAGCACCCGCTGGGCGGGGTGCTCGTCGTGGACGGCGAGCTGCATCATCAGCCCGTCCAGCGGCAGCGTCCCGGAGTGGTTGGCCACCACCAGCGCGCCGCCCTCGGCCGGGATGTTCTCCACGCCCCGCACCTCGACGCGGAAGTACTTCTCGTACAGCGGGCGCACCATCGGCAGCAGCACCTGGTCGTTGAGCTCGCGGTCGTAGCCGAACTCGTCCACCTCGTAGTCGCCGGTCAGCCGGCGGCGCAGGAAACTGAGGCCGCCCGCCAGCTTGCGGTCCCAGCCCTTCCCGAGCAGTTCCCCCCAAGCTCTTCGAGCAGGGGATGCCCCATGGACCAGCCCGCGCCCTTCCGCCGCACCCGCACCGTCCGCACCCGCGCGCGGGTCCGTGTCGGGGGCGTCGGGGACGTCAGGGGCTTCGGGCGCGGCCTGCGCACCGACCGCGCGGGGCGCCTCAGGCGGCTCGGCGCGGGCCGTACCCGACGGCTCACCGCCGCCCGGCCGCGTCGCGGACTCCGCCGCGTGCCCCGGCGGCGCTCCCGCCCCGCGAGCGCGCGGCGTGCGCGCCCGCCGCGGGCGGCGCGCACGATCGTCGTCAAAGGGAATGACCTTCGCCTCAGCCATGCCGGTCGCTCTCCTTCATCTCCTCGTCCCCACCGGCCCCGTCGAGCGGAGCCCCCAGCCGCACCGCCACCGCCTCGACCGCCCGCCCGACCGCCTCCGGCGGCAGCAGACCCGGCCGGCAGCTGTCCGCGAAGTCCGCGAAGGCCCCCGCCGTCGTGTACCGGGGCGTGAAGCCGAGCGCCTCACGCATCCGTGTGGTGTCGACCACCCGCCCGTGGGTGAGCAGCCGGATCTGCTCCGGCGAGAAGTCCGTCATCCCCGCCGACCGCAGCGCCGAGCCCACCCAGGTCACCGCCGGCAGCAGTACGGGCACGGTGGGCCGCCCGAGCCGCCGCGCCACCTGGGACAGCAGCAGCACCCCGTCGCCCGCGATGTTGAACGTGCCACTGATCACCGGGCTCGCCCTGCTCGCGGACACCCCCTCGCCGGCCGCCCGCAGCAGCACCCCGATGACGTCGTCCTCGTGGACGAACTGCAGCCGGGGGTCGTAGCCGAAGACCGTGGGCAGCACCGGCAGCGCGAAGTAGTCGATCAGCGGGGTCTCCGCCTGCGGACCGAGGATGTTGGCGAAGCGCAGCACCGTGACGGCCACGTCGGGCCGGCGGCGGGCGAAGCCCCGCACGTACCCCTCGACCTCCACGGCGTCCTTGGCGAAGCCGCCGCTGGAGAGCGCCTTGGGCTGGGTGGACTCGGTGAAGACCGCCGGGTCGCGGGGGGCGGAGCCGTAGACGTTGGTGCTGGACTTCACCACCAGCCGCTGCACGGACGGCGCCTTCTGGCAGGCCCCGAGCAGCTGCATGGTGCCGATGACGTTGGTCTCCTTCACCCCGGCCCGGCTGCCGCGCGGGGACAGGGGGGTGCCCGTCACGTCGAGATGGACGACCGTGTCGACGGAGTGCTCCACCAGCACCCGGCCGACGGTCGGCCGGCGGATGTCGGCCTGGACGAACTCGGCGCCGCCGAGCTGGTGGCGGGGCGGTACGGCATCGACGGCGATGACCCGGGAGACGCCGGGCTCGCGCTGGATCCGGCGCACCAGCCGACCGCCCAGATGCCGGGCGGCTCCGGTGACGAGCACGGTCTTCCCCACCTGCGGATCCGCCCTTCGGTCGTCAGAGCATCCACCGTACCGACTTGATGTTGCGACTCCGTGTCCGGGCGCACTGCCGCACCGGCCGGAAAAACCGAACCGCCACCCCCGTCCGGCAACGCGGTGGGGGCGGCGGTTCAGCTGCGCTGCCGCTTACTTCTTGTTGCGGCGCTGCACACGCGTACGCTTCAGAAGCTTGCGGTGCTTCTTCTTCGCCATCCGCTTGCGGCGCTTCTTGATTACAGAGCCCACGGCTACCCTCGATCTTTCTCTTCACTCGGTGCGGGGCATGGGCCCACACGACCTTCGTCGGCCTAGCCTACCCCCCGCAGGAGCGCACCTTGAAATCGCGGGGAACCGTCGGGCTTCCCTCAGGCGGACTCCACCCCCACATAGGACTCGCGGAGATACTCGTGCACCGCCTGCTCGGGAACCCGGAAGGACCTTCCCACCCGGATCGCCGGCAGATGACCGCTGTGCACCAGTCGGTACACGGTCATCTTGGACACTCGCATCAGTGCGGCGACTTCCGCCACCGTCCGGAACCTGACCTCGTTGAGAGGCCCACTCTCGCTTGCAGCCATGACACACCTGAACCTTCCGCACATGACGGGCACCGGCTTCCCCTCCGGTGACTCCTTGCTCGCATGCGCGCTCCTCACCAGAGTAGGGGCGGGTGAGGCAAGTGGGGAAGAGGAGTAGCGATCGGATGGCTACTGTGACAGACACGCTCGATTGAGTACATAGCGAGTAAGCGGTCGGTAGTAATCGGACCTCACCGCGTCATCAAGTGGAACCACGACGGACAACCGCCCCTCCCACTCCCCGACGAAGAGCGCCGGATCGTCGGCGTCCGCCGGACCCACCGCCTCAAACCCCAACTGACCTGCGCCGCAAGCCCATCCATGGTCGCCGATGACCAGTGCGGGCAGCGGCCCCGAGCCGGTCGCGGCAGCGGCGAGGGCCGCGCGCACGGGAAGGGGCGAGTGGGTGTGCACACCGGGGTCCGCGGCGTCGGTCCGCCCGCCCTGTTCCCGCAGCACCGCGACCCCTTCCGCGTAGGAAAGACGGTAGGTGCGTACTCCGAACTGCGTCGTTATATCGACATCTCCCCCCTCATGGGGGGTGAGGACCTCGCAGCCCGCCGTCGAGAGCGCCCTCGCCAACGGGGCGTAGAACTCCAGGAGTCGGCCCGGATGCCCGGTGCCCACGAGCACCGCCTCCCCCCGCCGCACGGCCTCCGCGAGCCGGTCGCCGAGGGCGTCGAGGGCGTCGAGCGTACGGTCGGGGTCGATCGTCTCGGTGCCGGAAATCCGCCCGGGATCAGGCGAGACCCCGCACTTCTCGGCCATCAGCCGCAGCAGGTCCGCGACCGACCAGTCCCGTTCGGGCTCCAGCCCGAGCAGCGCCCGGGGGTCGCGCGCCGCGAACAGAGCGTACCGGCGCAGGCTCTGATCCCGCGTGGTGGCGACGACACCCGCGATGCGCGCGCGCACCAGATGCTCCCTGAGCGCCCGGCGCTCGACGACATCGGTCAACATGGCGGCCATGCTTGCGTGTTGCCCGGCCCGCCCCCACCACATCAGCCGATGTTCCCCCGTACGGCGGGACTTGGGCTGCAAAGGGCGACCCGCCGCGCTCAGGGCAGCAGCCCCCGGGAGGGGAAGACCGCCCGCCGGGTCGCCCGCACCGCCTGGTCCAGCGCGGAGGCCGGGTCGTAACCCGCGTCCCAGTCCGCGTAGGAGGGCGTGAAGCCGTCCGTCATCCGGCGCGGGGCGCTCTGCCGGGTGTCCCGGTGGGCCCGCACCCGCCAGCCCTCCGGGACGTCCGCCGCCGGATCGATCGGGACGCCGGCGGCGATGGCCGCCAGGTGCGTCCAGGAGCGCGGCACCACGTCCACCACCGCGTAGCCCCCGCCGCCCAGCGCCAGCCAGCGCCCGTCCGCGTGCTCGTGCGCCAGCCCGTGCAGCGACTCCATGACCAGCCGCTGGGCGTCCAGGCTCACCGCGAGATGGGCGAGGGGGTCCTCGATATGGGTGTCGGCACCGTGCTGGGTGACGAGCACCTGGGGCCGGAAGTCCGCCAGCAGCTCCGGTACGACGGCGTGGAAGGCCCGCAGCCACCCCGCGTCCCCCGTCCCCGCGGGCAGCGCCACGTTCACCGCGCTCCCCTCCGCCGCCGGACCGCCGGTCTCCTCCGGCCAGCCGGTCTGGGGGAAGAGCGTGCGCGGATGCTCGTGCAGGGAGACGGTCAGCACCCGGGGGTCGTCCCAGAACGCCGCCTGCACCCCGTCCCCGTGGTGTACGTCCACATCCACGTACGCCACCCGCTCGGCGCCCAGCTCCAGCAGCCGCGCGACGGCGAGGGCCGCGTCGTTGTAGACGCAGAAACCGGCGGCGGCGCCCGCCATGGCGTGGTGCAGCCCGCCGGCGAAGTTCACCGCGTGCTCGGCGTCCCCCCGCCAGATCGCCTCGGCCGCCGCCACGGACTGCCCGGCGATCAGCGCGGAGACCTCGTGCATCCCCGCGAAGGCCGGCACGTCGGGCGTCCCGATCCCGTACGCCGCGTACGACCCGTCGTCCGCACCGTACGGATCAGCGGAGGCGGCCCGCACCGCGTCGACGTAGTCCGGCCGGTGCACCAGCCGCAGCGTGGAGGCACCCACGGCGGGAGCGGCGACCACCGCCGAGGCGGCCCTGTCCACACCGAACGCCTCGATGAGCCGCATGGTCAGCGCCAGCCGCACCGGATCCATCGGATGCCCGGGCCCGAAGTCGTACCCGGTGACAGCCTCGTCCCACATCAACAACCCACGCCCACTCATACCCGCCACGGTATCCGCCGACCGCCCGCCAAGCGGACCCCACCCACCCGCTCGTAAAGGTTCAGGCCATCCCGCATCCGCCCACCGCGCCCACTCGTCCTCCCCTTCGACAGCGTTTTCGCGCGACGAGGGGATCAGGAAAGTGACGCGCATACGGACAACACTCGCGGTGGCGGCAGCAGTCGGAGCCTTGGCGCTCCCCCTGTCCGCGGCCGGCCCCGCGACCGCGGACAGCTGCACACCGGAGCTGAAGGTGCTGGAGAGCACCGGCCACGCGGACTCCACCGCACAGACAGCGGTGCACGACCTGGGACCGAACGGCCTCGCGGTCGGCCAGTCCGGCGACGTCCCCGTGTACTGGACCGGCACCACCGTCCACCGGGTCCCCCTGCCCAAGGGCTTCACCCGCGGCACGGTCCGCGCCGTGAACTCCAGCGGCCTGATGGTCGGGGTGGTGACGGACTCCGCCTTCTCCACCAGTCGCGCCTTCTCCTACCGTCTCGGCTCACCACGCACCGTCCTGCTGCACACCACGGGCCGGAACTCCTCGGCCGCGGACGTCAACGACGCCGGCGTGATCGTCGGCACCCAGTCCCCGGGAGCCGGAGTCGTCTGGCAGCACACCCGTATCGTCCGCGAGCTCCCCGAACCCCTGCGCTCCGTCAACGAGGCCGGCACCACCATCGGGTCCGCGTTCAACCCCGACGGATCCGAGCAGTACCACCTGGTCGTACGCCCGCAGGGCACCACCGGCGGTCCGGCGACGCTCCTCCAGCCCGGGGTGTACCCCATCGGGGACGAGGAGTTGACCGGCGGCCAGGTCGACAACCACGGCCGCATCGTGGGCGGTCGGACGTTGCCGTACCCCTGGGCCCAGCAGAACGCGTACTACTGGGACAGCCCGTACGACGCCGCCGCCGGCGAGGTCCCGGCCCTCGCCGGCGCCTCGCTCGGCATCCACTTCAACGCGACCAGCCCGAACAGCGGCCTGACCGCGGGGAAGTCCCAGGGCTACTACCGCGACGAGGTCGGCTGGGCGGTGGAGCAGCGCGCCATCGTCTGGCCCGGCAGCGGCCCCGCCCTCGCACTGCCCCGCCTCTCCGACACCGAGCCCACGGAGGGCGCGGAGGCCCTGGCCGCCTCGGACACCGGCGACGTGGCCGGCTGGTCAGAGGACGCGGACGGCATCAGGCAGGCCGTCGTCTGGACGTGCGCGATGCAGCAGACGCTCTAGAACGCAAAAATGCCTCAACCCCCGAGCCGAAGCTCGGGGGTTGAGGCTAAAAAA
>NZ_JBHSZO010000059.1:0-23726 GCF_042663125.1 Streptomyces polyrhachis
GAGCTGCGAAGCAGCGATCCGGGGGGCCGGGGGCGAAGCCCCCGCAGCGCGACGCGACCAGCGGCCCCCGGAGAACTAAACTCGCCCCCGTGGAAAGCACCGACTGGCAGACCGACCTGCGACAGCGCGGCTACCGCCTGACGCCCCAGCGCCAGCTGGTCCTGGAGGCGGTCGAAACCCTGGAGCACGCCACCCCCGACGACATCCTCGGCGAGGTCCGCAGGACGGCAGCCGGGGTCAACATCTCCACCGTCTACCGCACCCTGGAGCTGCTGGAGGAGCTGGGCCTCGTCAGCCACGCCCACCTGGGCCACGGCTCCCCCACGTACCACCTCGCCGACCGCCACCACCACCTCCACCTGGTCTGCCGCGACTGCGACACCGTGCTGGAGGCGGACGCCTCCCTCGCCGAGCCCTTCACCCGCACCCTGCGCGAGACCTTCGGCTTCGAGACGGACCTGAAGCACTTCGCGATCTTCGGCCGCTGCGCCGACTGCACGGGCGCCGCGCCCGGCGCCGAGGCGCCGTAGGCTGGACGTATGAACGCCGCCGCGCCACCCGCATCCCCCCTGCTCGCCCTGCCCGGAGCCGTGGCGGCGGAGTCGCCCGACGAGGGCGTCGCCGCGCACTACGGCGAGCTGTTCCGCGAGCAGCGCGCGCTCGCCGCCGGCAGCGGTTTCGTCGACCTCTCCCACCGCGGCGTGGTGACGGTCACCGGCGCCGACCGGCTGAGCTGGCTGCACCTGCTGCTCACCCAGCACGTCGAGGACCTGAAGCCGGGCGTGGCCACCGAGGCGCTCGTCCTCTCCGCCAACGGGCACGTGGAGCACGCGCTCTACCTGGTGGACGACGGGGAGACGACCTGGGCGCACGTGGAGCCGGGGACGCAGGGGGCGCTGCTGGCGTACCTGGAGTCGATGAAGTTCTTCTACCGGGTCGAAACGGCCGACCGCACCGGCGAGTTCGCCCTGGTGCACCTCCCGGCCGGCTCGATCGCGCCGGTGCCGGACGGCGCGGCGGTGCGCGAGACGCCGTACGGCCGGGACGTCTTCCTGCCGCGCGCCGAGCTGGAGTCCTTCGCCGGGTCGGCGGGCACGCCGGCCGGCGTGCTGGCGTACGAGGCGCTGCGGGTGGAGGGGCACCGGCCCCGGCTCGGGCGGGAGACCGACCACCGCACCATCCCGCACGAGGTGGGGTGGATCGGCTCGGCGGTGCATCTGCAGAAGGGCTGCTACCGCGGCCAGGAGACGGTGGCCCGCGTGCAGAACCTGGGGCGGCCGCCGCGCCGGCTGGTCTTCCTGCACCTGGACGGCAGCGAGGTCCAACTCCCGGCGCACGGCACGCCGTTGCGGCTGGCCTCCGACGGTCCCGAGGGCCGCGCGCTGGGCTTCGTCACCACGGCGGCGCGCCATCACGAACTCGGGCCGATCGCCCTGGGGTTGATCAAGCGCAACACCGACCCGCAGGCCCCCCTGCTGGCGGGGTCGACGGCGGCGGCGCAGGAAGTCGTGGTCGAAGCCTGAGCGTTGGCGCCCAAGCCCCCCGAAGACCCCTACTTCTTACGCCGGAAGAACCCCGTCCCCGTCTTCTCCTTCGGCGGCTGCGGGATGTCCTCCGCCGCACGCGGCGCCTCCCGTACGACCGCCGTGTCCGCCACCCGCGCGTCGATGAGCGCGAGGGCCTGCGGCGGCAGGCGGAAGAGCGTCGGCTCCACCGCGACGACGATCCCGTCGCGGCCGGTCAGGCGCCGGGCGCCGTCGGGGACGGCGGACATCAGCGCGCACTCCTCGTAGCGCACGGTCGCCGCGCCGCCGGGGGTGAGCAGGCTGACGCCCTCCTCGCCGACGACCAGGTGGACGCCGTCCTGGCCGATCGCCGGGTACGTCGGACCGTTGACCGTGGCGAGGGAGTACAGCGGCGCCTGCGTGAAGCCCGCCCACTCCGCGTCGCGCCCGCCCGGCACCTGCAGCAGCCCGGCCGCCGCGCCCTCCTGTGCCACCGCGCGGATCTGCCGGGGCGTCACCGCCAGCAGCTCCGCGCACAGCTCGGCCACGCTCTGGTTGCGGTGGCCGTAGAGGAGGTTGCGGGCGTAGCCGGGCAGCCGCACGGCGGGCAGGTCGGGGGCGTCGAAGTGGGCGAGCGCCGCCTCGCGCACCGCGTCGAGGTCCGCGCGCTCCACGTCGCGCCGCCGCAGCCGCGCCAGTACGTCCACGAAGCCGCCCAGGACCGCGTCCTGCTTGTCCGCCAGGGCGTCGGCGAGCGCGGTGACCACGGCGAAGTCGGCGTCGCGGGGGGAGTAGTCGGCCGCCGCGGTGTAGGAGTAGCCGCCCTTCTTGCGCAGGTCGCGGAAGAGTTCGCGGCCGAGCAGCTCGGCGTAGAGGCCGGCGGCGGCCGAGCGGCGCACCACCGTGTCGTAGACGACGCCGCCGTCCTCGCCGCCGAGGTAGGCGGGGGTGGTGGGCAGCGCGGAGGTGACGGCCGGGGTCCCGTACCAGGTGCCCGAGGGCAGCGGGGTGAGGTCGAGGCCGGCCGGGACGTCCTCGGCGGTGATCCACAGGACCGCGTTCTCGCGGGTGAACCAGGTCCGTACCCACGACTGGACGGTGGCCGCGTCCAGCCGGGGCAGGCCCAGCTCCGGGTAGCTGAGCAGTCCGTAGCCCTGGGCGCCGTAACGCCACAGCGGCAGGCGGCGGTTGGCGCCGCCGCCGCGTCCGGCCTCCTCGGTGCGCAGGATCTCCTTCTCGGTCTCCAGCCGGTGCAGCGGCAGGTCCGCGAGGGCCGCGCAGACGCCGTTGAGGTAGGCGAGGACCTCGCGCGGGGTGCCCTGGACGTGGAAGTGGGTGTAGGCGTCGGCGGTGGCGCCGTTGTAGTGGCCCTCGCCCAGGCCGCGTTCGTGCAGGGCGAGGTGCTCCACCAGGTGGGTCAGGCCGCTGGTGGCGAGGGTCTCGTCGGCGCGGCCGACCCGGAAGAGGAGCCCCGCCGCCATCGGGCCGGGGCGGGCGGCCAGCACGGTGCGTACGCCCGAGACGGTGGTGGTGCGGATGCCGTCGACGGTCGGCTCTGCCATGGTCAGCCCTTCCCCAGTGCTTCCTTGCGCGCCCGCTGGTACGTCGCCGCCGGATCGCCCGATATCCGGTCCCACGGGGACTCGCTGCCCCGGCCGGCGAGTTGGCGGAAGTGCCAGGCGGCCTTGGGCCGGTCGTCGGTGAGCCAGGACAGCAGGGCGAAGAGGTTGTGGGCGTAGATCCAGTGGAAGTCGCCCCGGAAGTCCCCGTGCATGACCGTGCGGTGCACGGCGTCGGACAGCTCGCGCTGCGCGGCGGGGCCCGCCAGGTCGTACGGGTCGTTCTTGCGGTCGGCGTAGTGCTCCAGGTGCGCCTCGGCGACCAGCAGCGCGCTCAGTGAGCCGTGCGGTGCGGCGGCGGCGCACTCGCCGGCGAAGGTGTGGGCCGCCTGCCAGGTGCCGCCCCACTTGGGGCAGAGCTGCTGGAGGAGCTTGGACTGCGCGCTGTAGAAGTGCGGGTGGTGCTCGGCGAGGCGCTCGTAGCGGCGCCGGGCCTCGCCCGCGCCGAGCTGCAGGCCGCGCGCGGTGGTGAGGCGGTGCAGCCAGCCCAGCGCGTTGGCGGGGTCGTCGGCGCAGACGTCGATCAGCAGCCGCTCGGCCCGGCGCAGGTAGCCGTGGAAGCGGGTGAACTGGTCGGCCGAGACGTGGTCGGCCGTCGCCGCCGAGCGGATCCGCCAGCCGACGTGGACGAGGGTCCCCGCCAGCAGCGTGCGCGCCAGCAGGTCGCCCTTGTCGGCGAGGGGGAAGAGGAACTCCTCGGCGCCGGGCGTCTCCTGGACGACTCCGGCCGCCTTCGCCAGCAGGTCCGGGTCCGCCAGCTCGCCCAGGTACGCGCGCACGGTGGCCCAGTCGCGGCCGGTCGCGGCGGCGCGCAGCCGGCCGAGCTCGGGGAGGTTGACCAGCGGGTTGAACTCGACGGTCCCGGCCCGCGCGGCGGATGCAGAATCGAACACCGCCGGATCATAGGCGACCGGGGGGTGCCCGGTGAAGCCCTTTCCGGCTGGTGGAAGGGCTTCTGTGCTGGTCGCGGGCTGGTTGGGGGCTGGTGGGGGCCGGTCGATGCGGTGAGCCGGGGAAGGGCTCAGACCTCGACCAGGACCGTGAAGGGTCCGTTGTTGGTCAGCGAGACCCGCATCTCCGCGCCGAAGCATCCCGTGCTGACCTCGGCACCCAGGTCACGGAGCTGTGCGACGACCTCGTCGACGAGCGGTTCAGCGACGTTCCCGGGCGCGGCGGCGTTCCAGGTGGGGCGGCGACCCTTGCGGGCGTCACCGTAAAGCGTGAATTGGCTGATGACCAGAAGCGGAGCACCGGAGTCCGAGCACGATTTCTCCCCCTCCAGCATCCGAAGCGTCCACAGCTTCCGCGCCAACTGCGCCGCCTTGGCCGGGGTGTCGTCGTGCGTGACCCCCACCAGCACACACAGCCCCTCCCCGGGGAATCCGCCGACCGTCTCGCCCGCCACCTCGACGCGGGCGCCGTCGGCCCGCTGCACCACTGCTCGCATCCGCACATCATGCCCTGCGCGCCCGTGCGCCCCTTTTCACGCCCATGCGCCCAGGGCCGTTCGGAGTCAGAGCGCCTGCACCGGCGCGCCGCGTGCTGGCACGATGCTGCTGTGTCCGGCGGTAGGACGGCTGCGTCAACCGGACGAAGGGGACGGAAGTCAACGCATGAGTTCAGCAAGCGCCGGGCATACACCGAGTCCCGTACCGACCGCGCGTACCGAGGACCTCCAGATGCTCACGTCCGATCCCGCCCGTGCCGCCGGCACACCCCGTCCCCCCGCGCCCCGCGCGCCCCTGGGCGAGGACGTGCACGACCCGCACGGCCCGCACGCCGCACCCGCGCCGCACAGTGTCCACATGGACGCCCTCACCCTGCGTGAGCTGCGCGAGCTGCGCCGCACCTCCCAGCAGGAGGAGGCGGACCTCAGCTACGTACGCCGGCTGCTCCACGGCCGCATCGACATCCTGCGCGCCGAGCTGGCCCGCCGGGAGGCCCCCCTGTCCCCCGTGCTGGACCGGCTGCCGGAGATCCTCACCGACGCCCCCACCACCCGGCACTCCTCCGCCCGCCACGTGACGCTGGGGACGCCGCTGCGTGAGGAGTACCGCGAGCTGGCCGAGCGGATGCTCGGCGAGGTGGAGCTGTCCGACCTCACCGCCCGTACGGCCGAGGAGCTGCAGCGCGCGCTGGGGGAGCTGCTGCGCCACGAGTTCGGGGTCTCCCGGCTCCGGCAGCAGCTGCAGCTCACCGCGGACGCCTGCAGCGGGGAGATCGCCCGGCGCTACCGCGAGGGGGAGGCGCAGGTCGACGACCTGCTGCGGTGAGCCGCACCACCCTCGGGCTCCGCATCCCGGCCGAAGAATGCGGACCGCCAACCTGCCGTATCCATACATGACTTGACCGGATCTGATCTTTCGGCAGCGGAATCGGACCTTCCTCGCCTAGGGTCGCGGGCGTGACTGCCGCGATCATCGCCCGAGGGCTGCGCAAGAGGTACGGGGACGTCCAGGCCGTCGACGGGGTGGACTTGGAGGTCGGCACCGGGGAGTTCTTCGGGATCCTCGGCCCCAACGGCGCGGGCAAGACCACGACCATGGAGATGATCGAGGGCCTGCGCCAACCCGACGCCGGCGAGGCGCGGTTGCTGGGGACGCCGTCCTGGCCGCGCAACCGGGCGCTGCTGCGGCGCATCGGCGTGCAGCTGCAGGCGTCCGCGTTCTTCGAGAAGCTCAGCGCCCGCGAGCAGATCCGCACCTTCGCCTCCCTCTACGGCGTCGGCGACGACCGTGCCGACGCGATGCTGGAGACCGTCGGCCTGACGGAGAAGGCCGGTACGCGGGAGGACAGGCTCTCCGGCGGCCAGGCCCAGCGCCTCTCGATCGCCTGCGCGCTCGTACACGACCCGGAGCTGGTCTTCCTCGACGAGCCGACCACCGGCCTGGACCCGCAGGCGCGGCGCAACCTCTGGGACCTGCTGCGCGAGATCAACTCCGCGGGGCGCACGGTCGTACTGACCACGCACTACATGGACGAGGCCGAGACCCTGTGCGACCGGGTCGCGGTGATGGACGCGGGGCGGGTGCTGCGGGTGGGGCCGCCGCGGGAGTTGGTCGCGGAGCTGGGCGTGGATTCGCTGGAGGACGTGTTCCTGCGGCTGACGGGGCAGGAGTGGCGCGAGTGAGAACCTTCCTCAGTCTGTCGAGGGCGATGGCACTGGGCCTGCTGCGCGACCGGGCGGCGGTGTTCTTCACGCTGCTCTTCCCGGTGATGTTCCTGGCGCTGTTCGGGATGCTGTTCAAGGACGCCGGGCAGGAGCGCGCCGACATCGTTCAGATCGGCCGCGTGCAGATCCTCGACTCGCTGCCGGCGGACGCGCGCAAGGCGCTGGCGGAGGTCATGGAGGTCGACAGGTCGAGCGACCGGGCGCAGGCACTGAAGGACGTACGGGACGGCGACACCGACGCGGTCGTCTGGCAGGACGGCGACACCCTTCAGATCCGCTACTCCGCCGCGGACCCGGTCGCCGCGGGCAACGTGCGCGGCATCTTCGCCTCGCTGGTCGACAAGGCGAACGTGGACGCGACCGGTCAGCCGCCCGCGTACCGGCTGCGGGGCGAGCAGGTGGAGGACGAGTCGCTGGAGGCGATCCAGTTCTTCACGCCGGGCCTGCTGAGCTGGGCGGTCGCGATGGGCGCGGTGTTCGGCACCGCGCTGGGGCTGGTGAACTGGCGCAAGAAGCGCATCCTGCGCCGGCTGTGGCTGGCGCCGATCAGCCCCGTCCCGGTGATCGCGGCCCGGATCGGCACCACGGTGGCCATCGCCCTCGTCCAGACCGCGATCTTCCTGGGCATCGCCACGCTGCCGTACTACGGGCTGAAGCTCAGCGCCGACTGGTGGCTGGCGGTGCCGCTGGTGGTGTGCGGGGCGCTGGCGTTCATGTCGGTGGGCCTGCTGGTGGGCGCCTGGGCGAAGTCGGAGGAGGCGGCGCAGGGGCTGGCGCAGATCATCATCCTGCCGATGGCGTTCCTGTCGGGGGCGTTCTTCCCGCTGGACGCGGCGCCGGGCTGGGTCCGTACGATCTCCGAGGCGCTGCCGATGAAGCACCTGGCGACGGCGCTGGAGAGCGTGCTGAGCCGGGGCGGCGGCTGGGGCGACGCGCTGCCGGCGATGGGCGGGCTGCTGCTGTTCGCGGCGGTGCTGACGGCGATCGCGGCGAAGGTGTTCCGCTGGGAGGCGGCGTAAGCAGGATGCGCGGGGCCCGCGGGCGGACGGAAATCGGGATGCCGGGGGCGGGGGCGTCCGCATAGCGTGCCGCTATGAACGACGTGGAGATCCGCACCCTCACCGACGACGACGCCTACGGCTGGCACCAGGCCCTGAACGCGGGCTTCCTGATAGATCCCGGCCCCGCGCGCGAGGACGTCGAGGCCCGCGTCCCCCTGATCGACCTGGACCGCACCCAGGGCGCCTGGGACGGCGGGCGCTGCGTGGGGACCTTCCGCAGCTTCGCGCAGGAGCTGACCGTGCCCGGCGGCGCGGCGGTGGCGGCCACCGCGATCTCCAACGTCACCGTCACCGCCACCCACCGCCGCCGCGGCCTGCTGACGGCGATGATGGCCGCCGACCTGGCCGCCGCCAAGGAGCGCGGCGAGGCGGTGGCGACGCTGATCGCCGCCGAGTACCCGATCTACGGCCGCCACGGCTTCGGCCCCGCCGCGTGGACGACCGCGTGGGAGGTCGACATCCCGCGCACGGGCCTGGACCGCCGCTACGCGGGCCCGGACGACGGCGGCACGGTGCGGCTCTCGGACGGCGCGGAGGTACGGGCGCTGGGGCCGGAGCTGTTCGAGCGCTTCCGGCGCGGGCAGGCGGGCGCGGTGACGCGCGAGGAGCGCTGGTGGGAGCGGACGACGGGCGAGATCCGCGTGTCGCTGGGCGGCCCGTGGAAGGAGCCGTACTACGTGCTCTACCGCTCGCCGCAGGGCGAGGTGCAGGGCCTGGCCACGTACCGGGTGGACGGCAGCGACTGGCGCTCGAAGCTGCCGCACTGCGAGGCATCGGTGGACAAGCTGATCGCGACCACGCCGGCCGCCGAGCGGGCGCTGTGGCGCTACCTGTGCTCGATCGACTGGGTCACGACGCTGAAGACGGGCTTCCGCGCCCCCGACGACGTACTGCCGCTGCTGCTGCCGGACCCGCGCGCGGCGCGGATCGACAGCCACGCCGACTTCCTGTGGATCCGCCCGCTGGACACCGCGCGCCTGCTGGAGGCGCGCACGTACGCGACGGCGGGCAGCCTGGTGCTGGAGGTGGTGGACGCCGGGGGCCTGGCGGGCGGGCGCTTCCTGCTGGAGACGGACGGCGTGAAGTCGACGTGCACGGCGACGACGCGCGCGGCGGAACTGACGCTGCCGGTGGGCGAGTTGGGCACGCTGTACCTGGGCGACGAGTCGCCGGTGCGCCTGGCGGCGCTGGGCCGCGCCACCGAGGAGCGGCCGGGGGCGGCGGCGCGGGCGGACGCGCTGCTGCGGACGGCGCGGCGGCCTTGGTGCCCGGACGTGTTCTAGGGCCGGCCTGGCGTCTCCTATCCCCTATCCCCCGTTCCCCGTTCCCCCGGAAACGTGAACGTCGCCCGAGCCGCCCCCTCCGCGGCTCGGGCGACGTGCTCACCCGGTGCATCGCCCTGCCCGTCGCGCGGCCCCGCCCACCGCTCAGGTGGCGGGCTGCGAGACCAGCGAGCCCAGCACCACCGTGCCGGCGAGGCTGCAGGTGGTGTTCTTGATCTTGAAGCCGATGGTCAGCAGGGTCAGCCCCAGCACCCCGGCGGTTCCGTACTTCCATTCGATAAGCCGATCCATCACGGCCATCCCGATCGCGAGTGCAGGCATAGCGACCCCCCTCCAGGTCCACCGCTGAGGCGCGCTCGGTGCGCGACCGCCCGTGCGTCGTCGGACAGGCGGGAGAGCGGGAGTCGACGGCTCGACCAACATCCGAAAACTTGACCAGGTTTCGAAAAGTTGGTCGCCAACTCCCTTATACTTACTGCCCAGTTGGCTTAGAGCGAAAACTGTTGGCGAACAACCAGCATCTAATGGCCCGAAGTTGTACTGTTGGCGCGTGGGCACGCGCGACCATCAGACGCTCGACGACACCCAGCACCCCCGGACCGTCGTCGCCAACGCGCTGCGCTCACGCATCCGCGCCCACGAGGAGGGCTACCGCCCCGGCGAGCGCATCCCCACCCAGGGGAAGCTGATGAGGGAGTTCGACGTCGAGCGGGCCGCCGTCCGCCAGGCACTGGACCAGCTCAAGTCCGAACACCTGCTGGACACGGACACCATTACGCAGGGCGCCCCGCCCCGGGTGGCGCAATGGGAGTCGGCACAGCCCCCCGGCGAGCTTCGCCCCGCCGGCGTGGAGCTGGCGGATCGCATCAACGTCGCCTTCCAGTCCCGCCACGTCATCCTGGACTCGTACTCCCTCACCACGGAGACGCTCAACGGCGCGGTGACACATGCGGTCACCGCCATGCAGAACGGCGAGCTCGATCCTCCCGAGACCATCACGGCCCGCCTCCTCGTCCCCACCCCGGGCGCGGACCTGGCCCTCCCCCGCCTCGTCGGCGACAAGAGCAGCACCCGCCCGCTGAAGCGCCTGTACGGCCTCATCGACCTGCACGCCCGCTCGCTGGAGCACTCACTTCTCGCCATGGTCGAACGCGACCGGGTGCAGCGGGTGGTAGTGGAGTTCCGGACGATCCCCATGACCCCGACGCACAAGCTCTATCTCCTCAACCGCAGTGAGGCGCTGATCGGCTTCTACAGCGTGCTCCCCAGCACGGTGATGGACCGGGCCGGCGAGATGGAGATCTACGACGTCATGGGGATCGACACCAAACTGCTGCGCTTCTCCACCCTGGACAGCACGGCCACAGAGCAGGACACCGCGATGATCGCCGAGTCCCAGCGGTGGTTCGACTCCCTCTGGGACACCATCGCCGAGGAGTACACCCCGGGAGACGACTGAGCGGCCCACCGGCCCCAGCCTCGCCGTCATGCCCGCCCCCGCCCCTCCCAGCTCATCGAGACCGATCCCCGGTGAACATGCCGATCGACCCACCCAGTCCTCCGACCTGGGCAGCGAACCTCTCCAACCGCATTCGGCTGGAGGCGCACCACCGACTGCCCTGGATCAACGGCCGCCGCGTCCTTCAGGGGCACCACAACCGCAACGTCGTCGTCCCGCTGGGAAGACTGGCCCGGGTGGTGCCCTCCCTGGAGGGCACCACCCACGTCAAGTTCCGCACACCGCTGCGCACTCTGGAAGTGGTGCCCCGGCTCTGGACAGACGAGTACACCCTGCTGCAGGCCATCCGGCCGTACGTCGAGAACGTCCCCCTCCCTCTGGCCCGCCACGGGCACTGGACGGTCCACTCGTACGTGAACGGTGATCCGCTCGGCTACCTCTTCCCCCGGAGAGAACAGCCGCTTGACGACAAACTTCTCCGTCTCATCGCCGAGTTGATGCGTACCGTCGCCTCGGTTCCGAAAGCCGCACTGCCACCGGTCCGCCCGGACTGGCCCACCCGCGACGACAGCAGAGGCTTCCTCCACCGTCTGATCACCTTCTCCGAAGAGCAGGTACGGAAGCGCTACCTGCCGGAATTCGGTGTCCTCTTCGCCCGGCTGGGGATTCCCGATGACGCGATCACCCGCTTCCGCGACCGGGCGCGCAAGTTGTCCGCCCGCTCGCTCTGCCTGGTCCACGCCGACCTGCACCGCGACAACATCATCAAGCAGGGCCCAGATCTCCACATCCTGGACTGGGAACTGGCCCTCTACGGTGACCCGCTCCACGAGCTGGCGACCCACCTGGTCCGCATGGGATACGACGAGAACGAGCGGAAGCGAATGCGCGGCTACTGGGCGGACGAAGCACTCCCTGCCCACAGCAACGCCCTCGACGACGACCTCCCGGTCTACCTGGACTTCGAGTGCGTCCAGTCCGTCCTCACCGACACCATGCGGGCTGCACGCTCCCTGCGCCCCCAACCGAGCGCGTCCGCCCTGGAAGGGGCCGCAGGCGCCATCCGGCGCGCGCTCGCCAAGGCGGAAAGACCCCTGGACCTCCCCTGGATTCCGGATGAAGGCAAGACGATCGACGCCCTGTGCGAATGGCAGTCGCAGCCGGGAAACCGTCCCGGCCGCCGACTGCTGTCGCGCCACTGAAGTTCGGATCCCATAGCCGCGCGAACAGCTCCCACGGTGGCCGGCTCCCGCGCACCGCGCCCGGCCTCGGGGAGTTCACCTTCCTCGTCCTGGACTTCGGGCGTTCGGCGACGCCGTCGCGGGTCGTCCGCACGAGGCGTCCCTGATGAAGCCCAGCCCGGTACTGCTCGACCGGATGGTCTCCGACTGGCAGGCGGAAAGCGGTCGTTGCCTGCTGATCGGCGACTCCCTCTCGGACGCCGAGGCGGCCCGTGCGGCGGGCATCGCCTTCTGGGGGCTGCACCGGCGCCGTACCGGACGGGACAAACTGCGCGCACAGGGCGGCACTCGGTTCACTTTCACCAGTCTGGGCAGGCTCTCCGCTGCGGTTCCTCCTGTCGCCGACGCTCCCGTCGGGACGCACGCCCCGTAAGGCCGAGGTACTTTCCCTGCGGTGCGGACCCCTTGAGTACGCTGGACCGCGCTGTCCGATTGCAGCCCTGACGTTCGGAGAGTTGTGGCCGACACCCGCGCTTCCGAGACACCAGACGCACTGCGCCGGCTTCTGGCGGCGGCCCGCTGCGTGCTCTTCGATTTCGACGGACCCGTCTGCCGGCTCTTCGCCGGCCGGTCCTCCGCCGACATCGCCGCCCGGCTGCGGGAGTGGATGCTGGCCGAGGGGCACGGGGAGGCGGTGCGCCTCGCCCACGAGGCGTTCGCCGACGCCTACACGGTCATGCGCCACCTCGCCGCGACCGGCGCCGACCCCGTGGTGATCGCGGCGGTGGAGAAGCACCTCACACAGGAGGAGCTGGCCGCCACCGCGACCGCCTGGCCCACCCCGCACGCCGACCCTCTGATCCACACCCTGCGCGCGATCGGCCGCCAGGTCGCCGTCGCCACCAACAACGCCCCCGAGCCCGTACACAGGTACCTGGAGGACCGCGGCCTCGCGAACTGCTTCGGCCCCCACATACACGGCCGCACCGAGGACGCCCTGCGCCTCAAACCCGACCCCTCCTCCCTGCGCCGCGCACTGGCCTCCACCGGGGTCTCCGCCGCCGAGGCCGTCATGCTCGGCGACAGCTGGGTGGACCTGGAGGCGGCCCGCGCCCTGGACGTCCCGTTCATCGGCTACGCCACCAGTCCCGAAAAGGGCACCCTCCTGCGCGACCGGGGCGCGCGGATCGTCCTGGACGACCTGTTCCCCCTTCTCCAGGCCACACTGTCCCTGCGGTCCACGCCGGCGATGTGAGGCGGCAGTCACATCGGCTCGGGCACATCGACGCGGGTGGCCGGGCGCACCAGACTGTCTCCCATGGAATTGATCGCGCGCGGCCGGGACGCCGACGTGTACGCCCTGGACGACACCCGCGTGCTGCGGCGCTACCGGGAGCCGAGGCCGACGGAGCGTGAGGCGCGGCTGATGGCGTATCTGGCGGAGTGCGGATATCCCGTGCCGCGGGTGTACGGGCACACCGCTACGGACATGGTCCTGGAGCGTCTGGGCGGCCCGACCATGCTGGGGGTGCTGTCCCGACGGCCGTGGCAGGTCGGTCGGTTGAGGCGGCTGCTGGGTGAACTCCACGACCGCCTGCACGCGTTGCCGGCGCCGCAGTGGCTGCCGACGCGCTTCAGCACGGGCCGCGACGACCGCGTACTGCATCTGGACCTGCACCCGGACAACGTCATCCTGACCGACCGGGGGCCGATGGTCATCGACTGGTCGAACGCCCGCGGCGGCGATCCGGCGGCGGATGTGGCGATGACACTGGTGACGATAGGCAGCGCCCAGGTCCCCGGCCTCCCGGCCCGCGCGGGCCGGGGGCTGCTGCTGAGGGGCGTACGGGCGGGAACAACGACCGACCCCGCGAACCACCTGGCGCAAGCGGCCCGGGCCAAGCTCACCGACCCCAACCTGACCCCACCGGAAGCAGCGTGGCTGCGACGCCGCACGGGGACACCGCACCAGGACGCCTGACGGCCCCGCACACCCCGGAGTCGGACAACCGCCGATCATGACGCGATACATCGCGATAGTGTGAGCTGCGACACACCTGCAAGCGGGTGCTTGCAATAGTTAGCAGGGGGGAGCAGGCTCGGGGTATGGCAACGCTCAACGTCGGTGGGCTCGGGGAGTTTCTGCGGGAGCAGCGCAGGCATGCGCAGCTCAGCCTGCGGCAGCTCGCGGACGCCGCCGGGGTGTCCAATCCGTATCTGAGTCAGATCGAGCGCGGGCTGCGTAAGCCGAGCGCCGAGATCCTGCAGCAGTTGGCCAAGGCGCTGCGGATCTCCGCCGAGACGCTGTACGTACAGGCCGGGATTCTCGATGAGCGGCGGGACACCGACGGGGTCGCCGTGCACACCGCGATCCTCACCGATCCGGCGCTCGACGAGCGGCAGAAGCAGGTGCTGCTGCAGATCTACGACTCCTTCCGCAAGGAGAACGCGCGGGACGGGGAGCGGGCCGGTACGGACGCAGAGGCAGGCGGCGCCCTACGCGCCGTAGGAGAGAACGAGTCCCAGGGAGGAACACCCTCATGACCATCACCGACACCACCCGCAAGACCCTCGCCGACCCGACGCCGCTCTACGCCGTGGCCGGGCTGGCCGATCTGGCGCAGGAGAAGCTGCGGGAGGTGCCCGCCCTCGTGGAGAAGCTCCGCGAGCAGGCCCCCGAGCGCATCCAGGCCGTCCGCGAGGCCGACCCCAAGGCCGTCCAGGAGCGCGTCACCCAGCAGGCCAAGGCGCAGGCCACCGCCGCGCAGGCCAAGCTGAACGAGGCCCTCGCCGGCCTCGACACCGACGTGAAGAAGCTCCGCGAGAACGCGCAGGACCTCGCCCTGCAGGGCGTCGGCCGCGCCGCGGAGTACGCGGTCAAGGCGCGGGAGGCGTACGACGAGCTGGCCGAGCGCGGCCGGGGCGCGGTGAAGACGTGGCGCGGCGATGTCGCCGACGACGTCGAGTACACCGCCGAGGTCATCCGCCAGGCGCCCGAGCCGGCCGTCGAGAGCGAGCCGGCGGCCGACGCCGGGCCGGTCGTGGCGGACGCGCCCGTCAAGCCCGCCGAGGCCGCCAAGCCCGCTGCCAAGAAGGCCGCGCCCGCGAAGAAGGCCGCCGTGAAGAAGACCGCCACCGCCCGCAAGACCGCTCCCAAGAGCGAGGGCTGAGGCTCCGGTCCGGCCGGTCCGCGACTACCGCGGATTCCGGTCGGGGCTGTGTCCCAGGCGTCCCGTCCGTGCATCGGGCACAGGCGGGGCGCCTGCGGCGTTGTACCGGGTACGGTGGCCGACAGATGTCTATTCCGGGGAACGGGTGGTGTCCGGCGTGTTGCTGCAAAGCTTTGGAACGGTTCTCTACTACCTCTCGCTCGCGATCGCCCTCTTCTCCCTCACGGCGTTCGTCGACGCCGCGCTGAAACGCAAGGACGCCTACGAGGCGGCCGGCAAGCAGAACAAGGGGTTCTGGCTGATCATCCTGGGCATCGGGGTGGCCGTGAACTTCTTCCCCGGGATGTTCTTCCTGGTGATCATCGGCCTCATCGCCGACATCGTCTACTTCGTCGACGTCCGCCCCGCCCTCAAGCAGGTCGCCGGCCCGCGGCGGCGCGGCGGGAGCAGCTCCGACGGGCCGTACGGGCCCTTCGGCGGCCGCTGACCGCGCCCCCGCCCCCGCCCCAACAGCGGAGGCTCCTCACCGCTCCCGGTCCAGCAGCAGGACCGCCACGTCGTCGGTCAGCTCCCCGCCGTTGAGGCGGCGGACCTCCGTGACCGCCTCGGCCAGCAGCCCCTCGCCGCGCAGTTCGCGCGCCTGCAGCCGGGACGTCAGGTCCAGCAGCCCGTCCTGGCCCAGGCGCGGGCCGGCGCCGTTGTCCGTACGGCCCTCGATCAGGCCGTCGGTGTACATCAGCAGGCTCCACCGGCCGCCCAGTTCGACCTGCCGGCGCGGCCAGCGCGCGCGGGGGAGCAGGCCCAGCGCCGGGCCGCCCATGTCCTCGGCGTCGTCCGGCAGCAGGCGCGGGCCGGCGGGGAGGGCGCCGGGGCGGGTGATCAGCGGGGCCGGGTGGCCGGCCAGGCAGACGCCGGCGCGGCGGCCGTCGGGGCTGATGTCCACGGTGCACAGCGTCGCGAAGATCTCCTCGTCGGCGCGCTCGTTCTCCAGCACCTGCTGCAGGGTGGAGAGGAGTTCGTCGCCGCAGAGTCCCGCGAAGGTCAACGCCCGCCAGGCGATGCGCAGTTCCACACCGAGCGCCGCCTCGTCGGGGCCGTGGCCGCTGACGTCGCCGATCATCGCGTGCACCGAGCCGTCGGAGGTGCGGACCGCGTCGTAGAAGTCGCCGCCGAGCAGGGCGCGGCTGCGTCCCGGCCGGTAGCGGGCGGCGAAGGTCAGTCCGGAGCCGGCCAGCAGCGGGGTGGGCAGCAGGCCGCGCTCCAGGCGGGCGTTCTCCTGGGCGCTCAGCTTGGCGGCGGTGAGCCGGTGGTGCGCCTCGTCGGCGCGCTTGCGTTCCACGGCGTAGCGGATGGCGCGGCCCAGCAGGCGGCCGTCCAGCTCGTCGCGGAAGAGGAAGTCCTGCGCGCCGACCCGTACCGCCTCCGCGGCCCGCTCGGCGTCCTCGCCGTCGGTGAGGACGAGGACGGCGTGCTCGGGGGCGATGCGCAGCACTTCGCGCAGGGTGTCCAGCTCCCCCTCGGCGCTGTCCGCCGAGCCGTCGGCGGACAGGTCGAGCAGGATGCAGTGCACGTCCTGGGTGAGCAGGCGCTCGGCCTCGGTGAGGTTGCGGGCCGTACGCACCCGGATGCGCTCCTCGCGGCGCGGGCCCGCGGGGTGCTCCAGCAGCGCGGGGACGCTGAGGTCGCCGCCCGGGTCGCCGGCGATCAGCAGGACGTTGATCTGGGTGCGCCGCTGCGGGCTCTGCTCGCGCTGTCCCGGCAGCTCCACGGCGGCCGTCCGCGGGGTGCCGGGGGCGTCGGGTACGACACTCGCACCGCCCGGGTGGGCGGCGTGATCGATGAGGGGGCGTCCCGTTGCGGGCATCGCTGTCTTCCTTCCCTCCCCCCGAGGGTTCAGAGGCTGTGGTCAGACCCCCGTCTGCGCCCCGGTGCCCGGTGCGCCCGCGCTCCGCGCGGACGACGGGGGTCTGACCACCGCCTCTGACAGTCCGTACAACTACGGACCGACATCGGGGGACCCTAGCGCCTGCGGACATCGGAAGGGAACGCCCGTCCGGGAAATTCGCGTGCGAGGGACGGACCGAGGGGTTAAATCGGGACGTACTCCCAGGTCAGAGGCCGCTTTGGGCATGACGAAGATCACGTGTGACGGGGGCCCCTCAGGCGTCGGGCCGCACCACTCCCAGGATCGGCAGGGAGCCGGCGCCCTCGATGGTGATCTGGCGGCCCGTGCGCGGGGCGTGGAGCATCCGGCCGTCGCCGATGTAGAGGGCGACGTGGCTGGCGTCGCTCTTGTAGATGATCAGGTCACCGGGGCGCATGTCGCGGACGTCGACGCGGGTGAGGCCCTGCCACTGCGTCTGCGAGGTGCGCGGGATGGTGAAGCCCGCGGCCTGCCAGGCGCGCATCGTCAGGCCCGAGCAGTCGAAGGTGTCGGGGCCCTCGGCGCCCCACTCGTAGTCCTTGCCGAGCTGCGCGGTGGCGTAGCGGATCGCGCGCTTGCCGGCCTCGGAGGCGGTGGCGTCGATGTCGTCGAGGATGCCGGAGCCCAGCCAGGCGGCCTGGTTGGCGCGGGCGGCGTCGCTCTCCCACTGCGTGAGCAGCCGGCGCTCGTCGGCGGCGAGGCGCGATTCCAGCAGCTTGGCCTCGGCGAGCTGCTCCTCGATCTCCTTGCGGACCTTCGCCTGCTGCCTGCGGTCGCTCTCCAGCCGCTCCCAGAGGTCCTTGGCGTCGGCGGTGTAGCCCTGCAGGGCGTTCTCCGTGGCGCCGAGGTCGCGGATCAGGGTGGTCTGCGCGCTGATCGCCTTGTCGGTGAGGTGCAGTCCGTCGAAGAAGTCCTGCGGGTGGTCGCTGAGCATGAGCTGGGCCTCGGTGGGGAAGCCGCCGCTGCGGTACTGCGCCCGCGCCAGCGCGCCGGCCTGCTCCCGCAGCCGCTCCAGCCTCGCCCGTGCCGCCGAGGTCTCCTTCTCCACCGCCGTGACCGCGCGCTGCTGCTGCGCGAGGCGCTCCTCGACGCCGTTGTACGCGTCGGTGGCTATCTCGGCGCGGTGGTACAGCTCCTGGATCTGGGCGTGCACCTCCTGCGCGGAGGGCGCGGGCTGGGCCCGTACGGCCGGGGCGGTGAAGCCGGCGGCCAGGGCGAGGAGGACGGTGGTGAGGGTGCGGATACGGCGTCTCGCGGGGTGTGCGCGGCGCGCGCGGGCGGCGCGCGGTGTGCGCGCGGCGTCGCGGTCGCCCCTGCGGTCGCCGCCGTGTGTCCCTCGGCCCGCACCGGTCCAGCCCCCCGCCATGCGTCCCCTCCGTCGTCCCCTTGTGTCCCCCGTACAGCCGTGATGCTGCCATGTGCGGGCGGATTACGACAGACCCGGCCGGTGAGGGGCGTGCTCGGAGCGCGCGGAATGCGCGCTGAGTGCGCAATTGCGGGGCGGAGTTGTACGGCGGCAGGGCTTCCCGGCGTCCGATGGAGGCTCTCGGTGTGCGGTGCGTCAGCGGCAGCCGCAGTCGGCCAGGGCGGAGGCCAGTTTGTCCAGGGCGCGTTGGGCGCCGTCGCGGTCGGTGGTGCCGTTGGCCAGGAAGGCGAAGGCCAGCAGGCGGCCGTCGGCGTCCACGACCGTGCCGGCGAGGGAGTTGACGCCGGTGAGGGTGCCCGTCTTGGCCCGTACGACCCCCGCGCCCGGGGTCTGGTCGTAGCGGGCGTCGAGGGTGCCGCTGAAGCCGGCGATCGGCAACCCGGTGAGCAGGGGGCGCAGTTCGGGGTGGTCGGGGTGGCCGGCGAGGACGAGGAGGCGGGCGTAGAAGGCGGCCGGGGCGCGGTTGCCGCGGCTGATGCCGCTGCCGTCGGCGAAGCGGACGCCCTTCACCGGCAGTCCCATACGGGCGAGTCGGGCCCGTACGGCCGCGGCGGCGGAGGAGAAGCTCGCCGGGCGGCCGGTGGCCAGGGCGCTCTGGCGGGCCAGGGCCTCGGCGAGGTCGTTGTCGGAGTGGGTGAGCATCCGCTCCACCAGCACGCCCAGGGGCGCGGAGTGGACGGCGGCCAGTTTCCCGGCCTTCGCGGGCGCGGTGGCGGGGGTCGGGGCGCCGGTGAGCTTGACGCCGTGGTCGGCCAGGTGGCGGGCGAAGAGGCGGGCCGCTTCTCCCGCCGGGTCGGGCGTGCGGGGGGCGGGGCCGGAGTAGCTGCCGTCCAGGCGGCCTTCGTCGACCATCAGCGGCGTGACCGCGGCGAGGTTGTCGTTGACGCCGATGGGGTGGCGCGCGGGGCCGGTGTAGGCGGCGGTGTCGTAGCGCAGGGTGAGCGGTTTGCCGCCGGGCTTCAGGGCGCGGGCGCTCAGCTCGGCGAGGCGGTCCAGGCGGGCCCCGGTCAGCGTGGGGTCGCCGCCGCCGACCAGGTAGAGCGTGCGGCCGGCGGTGCGGGTCTCGGTGGCGATGCGGTGCTCGGGGCCCAGCGCGCCGAGCGCAGCGGCGCCGGTGGCGAGCTTCGTCACCGAGGCGGGGACGGCGGCGGCGTGCGGGCGGGCCCCGTACAGCCCCCGGCCCGAGGCCACGTCCCAGACCGCCGCCGAGCGCAGCGAGCCCAGCGCGGGGTCGGCGAGCAGCGGGCGCAGGGCGGCACGCAGGCCGGCCTCGGTGGGCAGGGGGGCGCGGGTGGCGGTGCCGTCGGCGGCCTCGGCGGCCTGGGTGGGGCGGTGGCCCTCGGGGCCCAGGGGGCGCAGCACGGCGGGGGCGTCGTAGCCGGGGGCCGCCCCTTCCCCGAGCTCTTCGCGCGGGGGATGCTCCATGGCGCGGGGGGCCGCGGCGTCCTTCCGGGGGGATTTCGCGTCGTGATCCGCGTCACCCGCGCGGGCCACGGCGGCTGCCCGCGCGCGTTCCGCCGTACGCTGGCCGTTGTCCCAGGGACCCGCCAGCGAGGCCGTCACGGCCGCGAGGGCGAGGCCGGACAAGGCGGACAGGGCGGTCAGCCGCCAAGGGGAAGGGGGCGCACCCGCCTTCCGTCTTCCGAGCACCCCGACCAGCCCCTTTCGCCACCACAGGTCCCCGTGGGGGACACTGACACGTACCCGAAGCATGCTGATCATGGAGGACCACCCGTGGAGTTCGACGTCACCATCGAGATCCCGAAGGGTTCGCGGAACAAGTACGAGGTGGACCACGAGACCGGTCGGATCCGCCTGGACCGCCGACTCTTCACGTCGACCAGCTACCCCGCAGACTACGGCTTCGTCGAGAACACGCTCGGCGAGGACGGCGATCCGCTGGACGCGCTGGTCCTTCTGGACGAGCCGACCTTCCCCGGCTGCCTCATCCGCTGCCGCGCGATCGGCATGTTCCGGATGACGGACGAGGCCGGCGGCGACGACAAGCTGCTGTGCGTCCCGGCGTCGGACCCGCGCATGGAGCACCTGCGCGACATCCACCACGTGCCGGAGTTCGACCGCCTGGAGATCCAGCACTTCTTCGAGGTCTACAAGGACCTGGAGCCCGGCAAGTCGGTCGAGGGCGCGGAGTGGGTGGGCCGCGTGGAGGCCGAGGACGAGGTCGTCGCCTCGCGCAAGCGCCTGGCGGACTCGGGCGGACACTGACGCTCTGAGCTGGCCTTTCGTCTCTTCTGACGGAGGCTGAAACAGCAACGGCCCCCGCGCTGCCCCGGTGATCCGGGGCGGCGCGGGGGCCGTTTTCTGCCGGGCTGCGGAAGGGCCTCAGGAGATCATTCGGATCTCCGGGCCGTCTCTGGGCCGTCTCTGGGCCGTGGGAGCCGAAGAGGGCCCGATCCACCGCGTGCCGCGCACGGTGCTCGCTGCTCGGCATCAGGTGCGCGTAGATGCGCAGGGTCAGTGCCGCGTCGTGGTGTCTGAGGTACGACGCCGGCGCCTTCACGTTCTCCCCGGCGTCCAGCAGGACCGAGGCGTACATGTGCCGCAGTGCGTGCATCCCGTGCTCGCGGGCGGCGGTGTAGCGGCCCTGGCTGTTCCGCGTGACAGGGATGACGCCGGCGGCGGCGAGCGCAGGTTTCCACACCGCCTTGTTGAAGACGTTGCGGTGTACGGCCAGCTGCTGCCCGTCGCGCAGGAAGACCAGCTGGCGCATGACCTTGGGCGCCTCGGGTACCTGCCACGGCAGCGACACGGACAGTGGCGGGAACTCCGCGCAGTGCTCGGCAAGCCGCTCGGCGAGGCCCGGTGCGAGCGGCACGTCCCGCTCCTTGCCGCCCTTGGGCGGGCCGAACATGAGATGCCGACCGACCTGCTTCACCTGGCAGCGCACGTGCAGCCAGCCGCCCTCGGTGTCGATGTCGTCCAGGGCGAGCCCGAAGACCTCGCCCTGCCGCAGTCCGGCTCCGCCGGCGATGTCGACCATCGCCTGATAGTGCCCCGGCAGCGCGGCCCGTACGGCGTGCGCGGTCTCCGGCAGCCACGGCCGCACGCGGGCGGTCGAGGCCCGCGGCGCCCGGATGCTCCGGGCCCGGCACGGGTTGCTGCGGAGGTAGCCGTCATCGACAGCCGCGCTCAGGACGGTGGAGACAGCGCGGAAGATCGCCGCCCGGTACGAGGGCGAGAGGACGTTCTTCTCCAGCTCACTGAGCCACGCGCGGATGTGCTGCGGCCGGAAGGAAGCGAGCGGGCGAGTGCCGAGGTACGGGATCGCATGTCGCCGCAGGCAGGTGCAGGTGGATACGAGCGAACGCGACGCACGTATGGCCGTGGTCGAGGCGAGGGCGCGCGCTGGAGGACTTCGGGTGGCGCTACCCGGTCAGCTCCGACTGACCGGCAGCTCGTACACGATCTCGCAGAGCGCGGCGGGCACCACGATGTCGGCCGTCTCGACTGCTCGGCCGTCGCTGTCGTAGTAGATCCGCTCGATGCGGGTGCAGAGCGCACCGCGCTGGACGCCGAGGAGGTTCGCCTCCTCGGCGTTCGTCTGTCCGGGCTCGGACCGCTCCTCGGCATGCGTGACCGTGATGCCGAGTTCGGCCATCCGCCGCACCACGCCGGCCCCGGCCAGTGGGCCGCCGTCGGGAAGGACCACGAGTGAGCCCGAGGTGATGGCGTAGGGCTCCCAACTCGTGGAGAGATAGGCGGGCTTGCCGCCCATCAGGTGCTCGTAGGCGGTACGCACGCAGTAGTCGCCCTCGGCGATTCCGAGGCGCGCTGCGATGTCCGGCGGGGAGGGGACCATGACGTCACTGCGCCCTTCCCACGCCTCCCCCTCGCCGAGGGCGCCCATGTCGGGGCCGATCGCCCCTTCAGCCGCCGTACGGAGCTGGAAGCGGGTCATGCGCAGGCGCTTGCGCTGCTCGGTGACATAGGTGCCGGAACCGGCGCGTCCTTCGAGGACGCCGTCCGCGATGAGCGATTCCTGCGCGCGGCGGATAACCGCGTCGCTCACCTCGAACTGCTTCGCCAGCTGGGCGCGGGAGGGCAGTTGAACGCCGGGAGCCCAGTCGCCGTCCGCGACTCGCTTCCGCAGCACATCAGCGATCTGAAGATAAGACGCCTGCTCACGCATATGGAAAATCTAGCCGACTACCTCTAATCTAGACGTCTAACTAAATGCTAGACGTCTAGATCTGTCGAGGGTGTGCTGTCGGCGACGGAGGAAACGCCTTGTGCTCTGCGGAAACACGCGTCGCCGCACTCATGACGCGTCTCACTGCCGCCGGCTTCACACCTCGCAGGGAGGAGCGGGGCGAGTACATCGCCCTCGTCACGCAGGTACCGAGACCGCTCTCCGCCGAGGCGTGGCAGCAGCTCTACGAACTGCTCGCCACGGCGGATCGCTGGGGGCTCGAAAGCCGGAAGGGCGGCCTGACGGCCGACGCTTCCGTACGCAAGGACCCTCGCGACAAGCAGCGCCAGCCGGGAGCAGAGCCATCAACCGCAGGGGAGAAGCAGTGACGTCCATCAACGAGCCGCGAGTGGCCGCCGTCAAGGTCGACGTCAACTGGCGAACGATCCAGGCCGGAGACGTCCTGATCATCTGCGGCCAGCCCTTCGAAGTTCTGAACCTGATCGATCTCTCCGGCCGGGGAAGGGCGCTGCGCTTCACCAGCGGCAAGGTCCTGAACATCAACTCGTACACGCGGCTGACCGTCACGCGGGCAGTCAGGAAGTGGTGACCGATGGCCCAGAACCGCCACGCGTACATCGCCGGTGACCTCCGGCGACAGATCACATCCGGAGAGTTGGCTCCGGCGCTCAACTCCCCGCCGAGACCGAGCTGATGAAGCGATACGAGGCGAGCCGCCCGACGCTGCGCTTCGCCCTGGCCCAGATCGAGAACGAAGGACTCCTGGTCCGCCGCCAGGGCCTCGGAAACTTCGTCCGCCACGCCCCCCGCCTCATCACGTACGGCGCCGAGAGCGGCCGACCCGCCTGCCGCGCCGACGCGGCTGTCGAAGCCGACGCGAACGCGGCGTTGAGGATCACCGTCAGCCGCCAGAACGTACGGGCTGACGACGAACTGGCCGCGCTCCTCGAACTGCCGACGGGCAGCGATCTGACCGAGTACTTCTACAAGAGCCGCTACGCGATAGACCCGTGCAACGTGGCGTGGATCTACGTGCCTCACGCTGTCGCGGTCCTGGACGTGCCGGTGACGAGCAGCTCCCCCACCGGCGAGGACGTCCAACAGGCGCTCACGGCAGCGGACATCACGATCGCCGAGACCCGCACGAGCATCGTCTCCCGCCTCCCCAACGCCGAGGAGAGCCGGACCTTGCGCATCGGCGCCGGCACGGCAGTCCTCGGCATCGAGCAGATCGCCACGGACACCACGGGTCGCGCGGTGTCCCTCACGCGCGCGGTGTTCCCGGGCTACAGCGCGCAAGCAGTCTTCATCGAGCAGGTCCGAGAGCTGGAGGCGACACGATGATCTACGACGACAGCGGCGCCCCTCTCCCCACCCGGGAAGCACGGCAGGCGCAGGCCGACTCCACAGCCCTGCGCCTGCTCCCCTGGCGCGGGCCCTCCGGCGGCCCGTGCTACCTCAGCACCGACAACCCCGACAGCACGGTCTCCCGCATGGCTGACGAGATCGAGGAGGGCTGCATCAGCACAGCCGAAGAGGTCCTGGCCGGCACCAAGGCCGTCCTCGAAGGCTCCCCCACCAATGCCCCTGCGCTCCGCTTCGCCCTCCAGCGCACGTGCGAAGCACTGTCGGACCTCCTGCTCGTGGCCGAGAGCCGCGGGGAGCGGGTTTCCCAGAGCGGATGCACAACGACGACTCAGTGAGGCTTTGCCAACTTGCCTGCTGTGCTGAGGAGTTGGGCTGGCGCATGAGTGA
>NZ_JBHSZO010000060.1:0-12377 GCF_042663125.1 Streptomyces polyrhachis
GCCTGCGCCGGAGGCTCCGGCCCCCGCCCCGGCCCCGGAGCCTGCCCCGGCTCCTGAGCCCGCCCCGGCTCCTGAGCCTGCCCCGGCTCCCGCGCCGGAGCCTGCTCCGGCTCCTGAGCCCGAGCCCGCCCCGGCTCCGGCTCCGGTTGGTGGTGGCGGTATCCCGATGAAGTTCAGCCTGACGGGTTCTTCGTTCCTGAAGGCTGCGAATGGCACCATCCCGCTGACCGGTGGGGTTGACGTCAAGTTCAACCTGGCCGCGAAGACGTACGAGGGTGCGCTGACGCTGAACGACACGACCGGCAAGCTGAAGCTGCTCGGCTTCATCCCCGGTACGGCTGACGTGCGCTTCGTGCAGAACAAGCCGCTGACGGGCACGCTGCAGACCAACGGTGACATCACCGCTGACGCGCAGGCGTGGATCTACCTGCCGAAGCTGACCGCTCTCGGTCTGAAGATCGGTGGCGGCGCGGAATGCCGTGGCAACAGCCCGGTTGACCTCGACCTGGCCGGTACCGGCTTCGTCGCGCTGAAGGGCGGCAAGATGGCGGGCGTCTACCAGATGCCCTCGCTGGAGAACTGCGGCATCATGAACAAGTTCCTCTCGGCCTTCGCGGCCGGCGGTGGCAACACCATGGGCGTGAACCTGACCCGCATCCCGTAAGGGCGGATCACTCACGGCCAGCAGGAACTGCTGAACCCGGCAAAGAGCAGAAAACTGGGCCCCCGAAGCCTTCCAAGGCTTCGGGGGCCCGGCCCTTTCCCTCACCAGACCGCTGTCAATCTTTCGAGAGGTAGAGCGGGTTGGTGGGCCTCTTGGCATCTGACGCTCAAACGGAATATTTCAGCGTTCATGTGTCTGATAAGGAATCACAAGTTCCGTAAGCGGTTGCCGATGTGACGTTGACGATGCGTGAGGAGGGGGTAGTTTCTGGTCTGTTTCCTCCCCCCTCTTCGGTACTCGCCCTGCCGTGGAGAGGCCTGCCTGGTCCAGGAGTTGAGCGTTTACCCAGGACTGGTGGGCCAGTCCGTCCCTTGCTCCTTCGGAAAGGCCGACGCATGAGTTTCTCCAGAAAGGCCAGGGCGAAGATCGCTTTGGCGGCCACGACCGCGGTCGGGTTGATCGCCGGGTTGCTGGCGGTGCTGGCGCCACAGGCTGGTGCTGTGCCGCTCTCGCTCTCGCAGACCTACACCTGTATGTTCCCGCTCATCGGGAACGACCCCATCAGCATCGACATCTATTCGGAGATACCGACGCAGATCAAGAAGGGCGAGCCGACCGGCGCTTACTGGGTGCTGGCGGACGCCCATATGGGCCCTAACGTCGCAGACGGTCTGAACATGACCGGGGCGGTGTCCATCTCGGGGAAGGCAGTTGCCACGGCGGTCGTGAAGCGCCCAGGCGCCTCAGACCTGACGGTGGATGTGACCACCGATGTGGCTCCGGCCGCCGTACCGCGGACCATGACAGGCTTCGACATGAAGGCGCGGGGGGAAACCCCGTCACTGACCTTCGACAACCTGGGTATGGGGCAGATCGACGTCACGGGGCTCAAGCTCGTGGACATGGTCGCCATGGACGCCGCCGGCAACCGGGTCGACTGGGGTGTGCACTACAACGGTGGCAACGCCGACCCGCTGAAGTTCAACGCCATGTGCACGCGCACCTCGACGGCCACCCTGCTGCACACCTTCGAGGTCGTCGACGAGGTATCACCAGAACCCGTGCAGGTCCCCGCACCCGCACCCGCACCCGCGCCTGAACCCGCACCCGCGCCTGCTCCCGCGCCTGCTCCGGCACCCGCGCCTGAGCCTGCACCGGTGGGCGGGCCCGACCCGGTGACGGGTCACCTCAAGCAGACTTACGACTGCGCCTTCCCGCTCATCGGAGATGCCCCGGTGAGTGTGGAGACCTACGCGGAGTTCCCTGCGGACTTCAGTAAGAACGTGGTGTCGGATCCGATCCAGTTCCAGACGGACATCCGCATGCCACTGCAAGTCTACGAGATGATGGATATGGTGGGCGGTAGGCAGCTCTCCGGAAAGCTGACGACGAAGGAACGAGTGACACGTCCGGGACAGACGGATGCCGTCGCCCTCATGAACAGCCGGATCGAATCGGTCGATGTGCCACAGAGCGCCGGACCGTTCGATTTGACAGCCTCTGGTCTCATGCCCTCTCTCTTCTTTTCGGAGGAGGGCACTGCGACGATCACGATCAACCCTGTCAGGTTCGTCGACATGGTCGCCCTGGACGCCGCCGGCAACCCGGTCGAATGGGGTCTGCACGACAACGATGGCAACGCCGACCCGTTCAAGTTCAACGCGAGTTGCGTACTGACTTCGTCGGACACGCTGCTGAAGTCCATCGAGGTGGTCGACCGCGGAGACCTGCCGCCGTCGCCTGAGCTTGAGGTTGCCCCCGCGCCTGCTCCGGTTCCTGCCCCCGCGCCCGCGCCCGCTCCTGCCCCTGCCCCGGAGCCCGCCCCGGCGCCGGAGCCTGCCCCCGCCCCGGCCCCGGAGCCTGCCCCGGCTCCCGCGCCGGAGCCCGCCTCGGCCCCGGCCCCGGCCCCGGAGCCTGCTCCGGCTCCTGAGCCCGAGCCTGCTCCGGCTCCGGCTCCGGTTGGTGGTGGCGGTATCCCGATGAAGTTCAGCCTGACGGGTTCTTCGTTCCTGAAGGCCGCGAATGGCACCATTCCGCTGACCGGTGGGGTTGACGTCAAGTTCAACCTGGCCGCGAAGACGTACGAGGGTGCGCTGACGCTGAACGACACGACCGGCAAGCTGAAGCTGCTCGGCTTCATCCCCGGTACGGCTGACGTGCGCTTCGTGCAGAACAAGCCGCTGACGGGCACGCTGCAGACCAACGGTGACATCACCGCTGACGCGCAGGCGTGGATCTACCTGCCGAAGCTGACCGCTCTCGGTCTGAAGATCGGTGGCGGCGCGGAATGCCGTGGCAACAGCCCGGTTGACCTCGACCTGGCCGGTACCGGCTTCGTCGCGCTGAAGGGCGGCAAGATGGCGGGCGTCTACCAGATGCCCTCGCTGGAGAACTGCGGCATCGTCAACACCTTCCTCTCGGCCTTCGCGGCCGGCGGTGGCAACACCATGGGCGTGAACCTGACCCGCATCCCGTAAGGGCGGGACTATGACACCGCCCGGATCAATCACGGCTGGTAGGAAGCGCGCTGAACCCAGCGAGTAGCAGAAAGCCGGGCCCCCGAAGTCAAGGCATCGGGGGCCCGGCTCTGGAATCTCCTCCCACTGGACCGAATCGATCGTTGCTTTTCCCGCGAACTACATGTCATGACCCAGCAGGATCTTCAGGAAGGTCTGAGATGCGTTCCCGTGCGAGGAAGATAGGCGCCACCCGTCAGAGGCTCGCGCTCATGGTGGTATCGATGGCGTTGGCCGCGGCCGCGCTACCAACCAGCCACGCGGCAGCCGAACCTCCCCAGCCAACCGCGTTCGACCACGGCATCCAGAAGAACACCGCTCCGGGTACGCACGGCCCACTGCCCGCAGGGTTCTCCCGTACCGAGCTGACGGTGAAGTTCCGCGCCGACCGCAAGATACGACTGACCGGCGACGGACGCACGCGACGACTCGTCGCCCACGACTCCAGGGACGCCAGAATCCTCCAGCGGATCTTGGACGACTACCCGGGCGCCACGATCCGACGCATGTCGCAACGCTCCGAAACGGCGATCACCGCCGAACGCGTCAAGCTGGAGAAGAACACCAAGCGTGCATTGCCCGACCTGAACGCCTGGTTCGCCGTGGCAGTCCCCACCGGCATCGAAGGGCTGCTCGAAGACCTCAATGCCCTCCCTTCCGTCGAGATCGCCCAGTCGATACCCGAACTCACTCCCTCCTCCGAACCACTCCAATCCCGACAGCTCTACCGCAACCCCGCGAACAGCAGCGCCGGAGCAGGAGTCGACGCCGACTACGCCAACGCCCTCCCCGGCGGCAAAGGCCAGGGGATCACCCTCACCGACGTCGAGGGAGGGACCAACCTCATCCCGAGAGGCCCGGCGAACAGCTTGGCGTCGGGGAATGCCCACTCCCTGATGGTGGCGGACTCGATCGGCCACGATGAGGTGTGGGCATGGGGGGCCAACAACCGTGGCCAGCTCGGCATTAGCGGCGTAGCCGCCACTAACACCCCTTGGAAAATTCCCGGATTGACGAACGTCATCGCGGTGTCAGCAGCTCAAGACCATTCAGCCGCCCTCCTGGCTGATGGAACGGTATGGATGTGGGGCGAGAACGGCAGTGGACAGCTGGGCGACTCCACAACGACCGACCGCCCCACCCCGGTCCAGGTACCGGGCCTCACCGGAGTGACGGCCCTCGCGACCGGCCCCAACCACACTCTTGCGGTGTTGGGCGACGGCACCGTCAAGGCGTGGGGCTCCAACAGTTACGGCAAGCTCGGTAACGGCACCACGACCAACACCCTCTCGCCCGTCCCCGTCCCCGGGCTCACAGATGTCACGAACGTCGCAGCAGGCTTGAACCATTCCGTGGCCCGGTTGGGGGATGGAACCCTCCGTAGCTGGGGGCGCGGCACCTCGGGGGAACTCGGCACGGGCAACACCGCACACAGCTATGTTCCCACCCCGGTATCAGACATCACGGACGCGGATATGGTCAGCGCGGCCGGGAGCCATACGCTGGCACTCACCTATGGCGCTACCGTCATGGCCTGGGGCCTGAACACGCACGGACAACTCGGCGACGGAACGACCGTCAAGCGCCTCTCGCCCATCACCGTGCCCGGCCTCAGCAACATCACCGATATTTCCGCCGGATCGGACTACAGCGTCGTACGATCCGCGCGGGCCGGGACCGAAGCGCTCGCCTGGGGCAACAACAACTCAGGCCAGCTCGGCGACGGCACAACGGTCAAGCGCATGGTGCCAACTGTTGTCGCCACCCCGGTAGACCTGGTCCGTGCGGGCAAAAGTCACACGGTCGTCAAGACTTCGGCCACGACACCCGAGCTCAAGGCATGGGGTTCCAACACCAACGGCCAACTAGGCGATGGAACCAGCATTTCCGCAACCAGCGGGACAAGCGTCGTGACCCGGCTCAACCAGTGGAACACCTGCCACGAAGAATTCACTTCCAGAGCCACCTCCGCCGGACCCCCTATCCGCCTTCGCCCCATGGCCGGCGATCCATGTGAATCGGGCTCTGACCAAGGACATGGCACTGCCTCGGCAGCCGTAGGAGGAGCGGCTGACGACAATGGGGCCGGCATCGCTGGCATCGCCCCTTACGCGAAGCTGCAACTCAACACCACGGCCGATGCCGCTTGGGGTATCGATGCCGCGATAGCGACCTCGCAGGCGGGGGATGTGATCCTGCTGGAGATCGCTAAGGCATATCCGGCAGACGGGAGCGGCAAGTGGTGGCCGGTGGAGTACTACGCCGCCGCGTACGATCAGATCGTGCTGGCCACCGCCAAGGGGATCACGGTGGTGGAAGCCGCCGGCAACGGCGACAACAGCCTTGACGACGCCAACGATGCTTACGCGGTCACCATCATGGACCGCCCCGATTCCGGTGCGCTGATGGTCGGCGCGGGCGAGCCGCCGAGCGTCGCGGGTGTGAACTGCGCGGGCAGCGGTCGCCCGCTGGCCAGGACGCCGGTAGTCAAGTCCCCCACCTCCTTGGGTTCCACATACGGTTCACGAGTGGATGTCCAGGGCTACGGTCTGTGCGTAACGACAGCGATAACGTGGAGCGGCGCGGCGGAACCGAACAAGGTTTACTCGGTCAACTTCACAGGAACATCCGCCGCGTCCGCCATGATCGCGCCGACCGTCGCCGCCCTCCAGGGCGTGATGAAAGCACGCGGGCAGCTCCTCACTCCCGCACAGGTGCGCGATGTCCTGCGGAGCACCGGTACGCCCCAGCAGCCAGGACCCCGCCACATCGGCCCGCTTCCCAACCTGCGCGCGGCCATCGAGTCCGTCGGCAACTGAATGAACCGGCCCGACTGTCGCTGGCTTCGCCGAAGCGCCAAGGAACGAGGTGGGAGACCGGCCGCTCTCCCACCGACGCCACCGGAGCGCCGGGGCGGTGTCCGAGTGGGAAGCTCGGACACCGCCCCGGCGGCTTGCAGCTGGTGCGGGTCGTGGGTTCCCGCCTCAGACCGCGGCGTTGGGAAAGTAGAGCGGGGTGTAGTCGGTCTGCTGGTAGAAGGCGTAGGGGTCCGTACTGCTGCGTCCCTTGTTCAACGCTGCCGCCAGGTCCGGAACCGAAGTGAAGTGCGACTTGTTGATGATCCCTACGACCGAGTGCCCGGTCGACCACTGGAATGCGTGGCTGAGGAGGCCGTTGAGGCGGCCCGTGTTCTCGCTGATGTATCCGCTGCTGCCGAATGGCGTCACCCGCCACCCGTAGCCGGACCAGGAAGCGGCGTTCGGCGCGTACGCCTCGGACCTGCTGCGGATCTCGCTGACCGCGGCCTGGCTGAGGATCGTCGGCTTCGTGCCGTTCATCACCTTCATGAACTGGAGGAAGTCCACCGCGCGCGCCAGCCATGACCCCGAGCCCAGATAGCCGTCGAGGTTGTACTCCCCGTAGGGAGCGGGAACCTTCGCGCCCGAGCCGTCCATCACGGTGGTGGCCGGCGGAGTGCCGGAGGGGACGTGGTAGTTGACCTCCCCGCCGGCTTTGACGGTGGTGTGGCCGAGCCGCATCCTCGTGATGCCCAGCGGGCTGAGGATCCCGTTCTGCACGTACGTCTCGTACGGGACCCCGGCAGCGTCGGCGATCAGGTGGCCCAGCAGGTGGTAGCCGGTGTTCGAGTAGGCGTACTGTCCGGCTGCCCCGTAGGCCGCGTCGGTGCGCGGCTCCAGGGCCCGCAGCCGGTCGGCCCGGGTGGGCGGGAGGCTCGCGCTGATTCCCCGCGCCCGCAGGTACAAGTAGGTCGCCAAGTCGCCGTTCTCCGGCGGCTCGGCCGCGCCCAGGCCGCCCTCATGGCGCAGCATGCGCTGCACCGTCGCCTCGCCGAGCTTCGTCGACACCGGCGACAGGCCGAGCCATGGGATCGCCGTCTCGGTGCGGGAGAGCGCGGAGCTGTACAGCATGCGGGTCGCCGCGGCAGCGGTCACCGACTTGGACAAACTTGCGATACGGAAGACGGAGGTGTCGGTGACCTGCTCCGCTGGGTCCTGGGTGAGGGAGTAGGAGCGGAACGCGAGGATCTTGTTGTGCATCGCCACGGCGACTTGGGCCCCAGGTATGCCGTGCGCGAGCATCAACTCCATCATCGCCGTGTCGAACGGCTCCAGGCCGGGGGCGAGCCTCCCGACCACGGAGCCCTGCCAGCCCGCAGGCACCGCAGCGTGTGCGGGAGTGTGGACGAGGGCGGGCGCGCCGACGGCGAGAGCGCTGACCGCCGCCCCGCGCAGGACGCCGCGGCGGCTGGGGTGCTGGGGCATCGTGGTTCACCTTTGCGTCAAGAGAGCGGGCGGTGGACGTGCCTGCGTGCGTGCGCCGTCGTGCGCGGCGTGGCGCGGGCCGAGCGTAGGCGAAGGCGGCCATACGGGCTGTGCCCGGGCGGTGATTGGTGGGTGCTGTGATAAGCGCTCGCGGCTCGTTGCTCCGCGTCTTATAAAGCCTTTAGTTCCGGGCAAGGACGCCGTTGACCGGGGAGGTTGGGCTCATTACGGTGCGGTTTCAGGCCGGAAAACTCGTCGTGAGGTTCGGCGGTCAAGTGTGGGGGATTCATGCCAGCTGCGTGGCGGGGCTCGTATGCGGTCCGCATGCCGCCTGCCGTGCCACCGGCTGCCGAAATCTTCCGCCCGACGGATTCGGCAGGAAAAGACGACCTCTTCCCCGCTGCCCTCCTCTCCTCGGGAACGGGCGACTCGTACGCGTCTTCCGCATACGAGGCGGTGGAAGTGGGAGGGGGTACGGCGCAGGGCGAGGCGCCGTACCCCGTTTCCTCCCGGACCCACCTCCTCGCTCCATTGGGGGAGGCGCCGGGGTGGCTGGCCGAGCAGCTGCCCCGGTTCTCCCAGACGGCCGCTCAAGCCGGAACAGACTTCAGGGCGGCCCGATGACGGGCGCCCTCCCTTCCTCGCGAACGGCGAGGAACCCGCGGTCGCGCGCCGCCCTCACGGCTACCCGGCCGGAGGCTGATGAGTGGCCCTCATCCTCCGGCCGGGTTCCCAACCAGGGACCTGAGGCGAGCAGTTGTCCCGTCCCCGCGGTACGGACCGCCGCGCCGGCCACGTACCGGTGTGCCGTACCGCTCCAGCCGGCCGAACTGGCGGTGCTGTGCGAGGGGGGGACGGTCCGCCAGCGCGCCGGGTGGCCGCACCGCGCGGATCGCCGGCCGGTGCTGACTGCGGGAGCCTCACTGCGGTTGATGGCCGAGACGGCCGAGGCGTTCGCGCCGGCCGCTCACGCCCGACTCGTGGCCGTGCGGGAGCTGCGCTTGGAGCGCTGGCTCGCGCTCGTACCGGAGCCGCCGGCCGGCGAGGAGGGCGGGGAAGACGCCTCCGGGTGGTCCGCTGACGTCGGCATCACCGCCGAGGTCACCGCCGAGCCGGAACCGGACGCCCTGCGCGTCGCGCTCGGCCCGTACGCCTGTGCCCGTCTCACGTTCGCCGACCGGTATCCGCCGCCTCCCGCGCGGTCCTGGCGAGAGGAGGCCGCACGCGGGGACACGCCGCTCCCCGACCTGGAAGCGCTGGCTCCCGAGCGCTGGAGCCTCCCTTACGCGCCCCGCCTCGTCACCGCCCTCGCCTCGATGGGGGAGCGCCAGATCAAGGGCACGCTCACCGTCCCAGGCCGCCCGGGCAGTGTCCTGGACGCGGTGGCGCAGCTCCTCGGCTGCTGGACGCTGGCCCATGGCGCCGGCCATGAAGTCGCCTTCCCCGTCCGGCTGCGCGGCCTGCGCTACTTCACCCCCGAGCCGCCCCCCGGCACCGAGCTGACCGCCTCCGTCAAGCTGACGTCCACCGCCGCCGCCATGCTCACCGCTGATATCCGCCTGGCCACTCCTGACGGTGCCCTGCACGCCGAACTCCTCGGCTGGCGGCAGCGCCGCGTCAGCCTGCCGGGTGCCCGCCGGGGCGTGGGCTTCCCTGAGCGGCTCCCTCTCGCCACCGCCCACCCGGCGGGTTTCACGCTGCTCCTCGACGCCTGGCCGAAGCCTCCGGCCAGGGAGCTGATAGAGCGGACCTATCTCGGCGCGCGGGAACGCGAGGAGTACGCCCGCCAGCCACTGCGCCACCGCCGCTCCTGGCTGCTGAGCCGGATCGTCGCCAAGGACGCGGTGCGCCAATGGCTCTGGGCGAACGGCGGAGGCGACATCTTCCCGGCGGAGCTCGCGGTCCGGTCCGATGGCATGGGCGGGCTGCGGGCGGAAGGGCGGTACGGTCGTACGCTGCCCGAGCACCGGATGGCAGTGGCCCGCGTCGGCGAGGTGGCTGTCGCCCTGCTCCAGCCGGGGGACGCGCTCCCCAGGGAGCCGGGCGCCGGGTCGCGGGCGGGAGGTGTTCAGGGAATCAGCGTCGTCGCGCTCAAAGACGCGCGTCCCGGGCGCCTGAACGCCGCCGAGTCCGCCCTGCTGGACAGCCTCGCAGCGCCGGGGGAGCAGCGCTCCCGCTGGGCGGCCCGCTTCCGCGCGGCGAAGGAGGCGGCGACCTCGACGCAGGAGCGCGGGGCGTGGAGCGACGTACTCGCCGCGAGCGCCGAGGAGCTGACCGTACGTACCGTTGACGGCGAACTGCCAGTCCGCTGCGTCGAGTTGAGCGCCCCCGGTGGGGGAGTCGCCGCCCGTACGTATCTCGTCGCCTGGACGGTCGCCGTGAACGCCCACGCCACCGACGGGGGCAGGGCGGTCCCCGTGCGGCCTCCCACCCCTATCCCGGCGTCCGACCGGGGCCACGGAAACGGAGACCGCGCATGAGTCGCCTTCTGTTCGTCGTGCCTCCGCTGGACGGGCACGTCTATCCGCTGGCCGCGGTCGCCGCCGCCCTTGAGGAGCACGGGCATCAGATCGCCTGGGCGGGGGATCCGGTTGTCGTGGCGCGTACGGTCGGCAGCAAGGCGACCACCTTCCCCTGCACCGCCGACTCCGACGCCGACTCCGACTCCGACTCCGACTCCGCCGCCCTGCCCGGCGCGGAGCCGGATCCCGGGAGCGGGCCTGCGAGTGCGGAACTCCGCGGCACCGCCGCCCTCAAGCACCGCTGGGAGCACTACTGGGCCCCCCTCGCCACCACGATGGCCCCCGGACTGACCGCCGCGGTCCTGGAGTTCGGCCCCGACCTCCTCGTCACCGACCAGCAGACCCTCGCCGGATCCCTCGTCGCCGAACGCCTTGCCGTCCCGTACGTCACCGTCTCCTCCACCGCCGCCCCCACCAGCGGCGCCCTGCTCGGCATGCCCGAGCTCGACGAGTGGAACGGGCGCCTCCTGGACCGGCTGCGCCAGCGGCTGGGCGACGCCTCCGCGCTCTACGACCCCCGCTTCTCCCCCCGCGGCACCCTGGTCCTGTCCACCCCCGAACTCACCGGCCCCCAGCCCGCCGGCCGCGGCCCTCTGCGCTTCCTGGGGCCGGCGCTCGGCCCGCGCCCCGAACCTGCCGGCTTCCCCCGGGATTGGCTGGACCGCGCCGACCCCCGGGGTCTGGTCCTCATCACCCTGGGCTTCGGCTCCCCGCCGCCGGCCGACGCCTTCCTCCAGCAGGCCGTCCAGGCGGTACGCCGGCGTGCGCACCGGCTGCGCGCCGTGGTCGTCGACCCCGGCGGTGTGCTGGGCGAGCCCGCCGCGGACGCCGACGTGCTGGTCGTACCCGAGATCCCGCAGCTGCGGATCCTCGCGCTCGCCGAGGCGGTGATCTGCCACGGCGGCCACCACACGGTCGCGGAGGCGCTGTGGTACGGGGTCCCGCTGGTCCTCGCGCCCATGCGGGGCGACCAGCCGGTGGTCGCCGGCCAGGCTGTTGCGACGGGGGCGGCGGTACGGGTGCGCTTCGGACGCACCGACGCCGACCGGATCGGGCACGCGCTGGACTCGGTACTGATGGAGCCGGGCTACGCGGCGGCGGCGCGACGCGTACGTGACTCCTTCCGCACGGCCGGCGGCGCCCTCGCGGCCGCGGACCACCTGGAGGAGCTGGTGCTGGAGGTCGAGGAGGGGCCGTGGACTTGAATCAGCGCCCGCCTCTGTACGGCACGGGCTTCCCGTATGGCACAGGCATTCCGTACGCTCCGGCCAGACCACACCGCAACCTCCGCGCCGCCGCCCTGCCCGACGAGCACGCCGCCCACGCCCCGCCGGACCAGACCCGCGAAAGGCCAGTACCGTGAGTCGCCACAACAAGCACCGCAAGCCGAAGCCCCCCCGCCACGACTGGCGCGGTGGTGTCGTCGGCTCGGCTGTCGCCGTCGCCGGAATGGTCGTCCTCACCGGATCGCAGGGCCCCGCGACCTTCGCGGCGCAGCACGAGGGCGACGATCCCGCCGGCGCGCGACCGCAGGGCGGCACCGGCGAGGCATACGGGAACACCGCCCCCTACCACACGGACCTGCCGCCGCTGTCGGTCGCGGAGGCCGCCGTGGCCGACCCGCGAACGATCGTCGATGCCGCGCAGGCGACGTTCGACCAGTCGGGCATCCCGGCCACCGTGCTGGACGCCTACCGCAAGGCCGAGCGCGTCCTCGCCACCCAGCGCGCCCAGTGCCATCTGCCCTGGCAGCTCCTCGCCGCCATCGGCAAGGTGGAGTCCGGACACGCACGCGGCGGCCGGGTCGATACGAACGGTACGACGCTGAAGCCCATCGTGGGCCCGCGCCTGGACGGCGGCGGCTTCGCGCGGATCACCGACACCGACGGCGGGGCGTACGACGGGGACGCCACCTACGACCGAGCGGTGGGCCCCATGCAGTTCATCCCCTCGACCTGGGCGCGTTGGGGCAAGGACGGCAACGGCGACCGCAGGACCGACCCCAACAACATCTACGACGCGGCGCTCGCCGCCGGACACTACCTGTGCGCGAGCGGTAGCGACCTGCGGACGTCGAAGGGCCTGCGGCGGGCGATCCTCAGCTACAACCACTCCGATACGTACGTGCGCACGGTGCTCGCCTGGCTGGACTTCTACCGCAAGGGCACCCGCGCGGTACCCGACGGCACCGCGCCGCTGCCCACCACCTCCGGCCCCGGCAACCCGAATCCGGCGGACGACCGCCCGCGCGACGAGGGGCAGCCGCCGATCGTGGTGGGCCCGACGCCGGACCCCACCCCGGAGCCGACGCCCACGGAGCCCACGCCTACGGAGCCGACGCCTACGGAGCCCACGCCCACCGAGCCCACGCCTACGGAGCCCACGCCCACCG
>NZ_JBHSZO010000060.1:12477-20668 GCF_042663125.1 Streptomyces polyrhachis
AGCCCACGCCTACGGAGCCCACGCCCACCGAGCCCACGCCTACGGAGCCCACGCCTACGGAGCCGACGCCCACCGAGCCCGCGCCCACCGAGCCGGTGGCCGAGCCCGCACCGTCCCCCGTGGAGCCCACGAGCGCCGAGCCCACTCCCACCGCGGGCGGCTGAGCCCGGGCCCGGGAAGCCCGCACAGCACAAAGCCCCCGGCGCCGAGGGGGGGTACGGCGCCGGAGGCGGCTCTGTGCGGGGCGGCGGAGGCGGCGGTCAGGCCGCCTCGTCGAACCCCGTGTCGCGGGCCAGCTTCTTCAGCTCGACCAGCGCGTGCTTCTCGATCTGGCGGATCCGCTCACGGGTGAGGCCGTGCTGCTTGCCCACCTCCGTCAGCGTACGCTCACGGCCGTCCTCCATGCCGTAGCGCATCTTGATGATCGAGGCCGTACGCGGCTCCAGGCGGCCGATCAGGTCCTCCAGCTCCTCGCGGCGCAGCATCACCAGCACCGAGGCCTCCGGCGTCTGGGCGCCGTCGTCGCGCAGCAGGTCGCCGAACTGCGTGTCGCCCTCGTCGTCCACGGACATGTTCAGCGAGACCGGGTCGCGCGCCCAGTCCAGCACGTCCGTGACCCGCTCGGGCGTGGAGTCCAGCTCCGCGGCGACCTCCGCCACGTCCACCTCGCGGCCCTGCTCACGGCTCAGCTCGCGCTGCACGCGGCGGATCCGGCCCAGCTCCTCGACCAGGTGGACGGGCAGCCGGATGGTGCGCGACTGGTCGGCGATGGAGCGGGTGATGGCCTGGCGGATCCACCAGGTGGCGTACGTGGAGAACTTGAAGCCCTTGCGGTAGTCGAACTTCTCCACCGCGCGCACCAGACCGGCGTTGCCCTCCTGGACGAGGTCCAGCAGCGGCAGCCCACTGCGCGGATAACGCCGGGCCACGGCGACCACCAGCCGCAGGTTGGCGCGGATGAAGAGGTCCTTGGCGCGCTCGCCGGCGGCGACCAGCGCCGCCAGCTCCTCCTCGGTGGCGCGCGCCGAGGGCGCCTCGGGGGACTCGGGACCGGCCTCTCCGGCCAGCAGCCGCTCCGCGTACACACCGGCCTCGATGTCGAGCGAGAGCTCGACCTCCTTCGCGGCGTCGAGAAGCGGCGTGCGGGCTATCTCGTCGAGATACATGCCGACCAGGTCGCGGTCCGCGATCTCGCCGGTGGCCCGAGCGCTGCTTGCCCTGCCGGTGGCGGCCGGGCGGCCGGCACTGCGGCGGGCGACGGCACGAGTAGCCATGCATGCTCCCTGTTACGCGTGTGCGTACGCGTACATAGACGAATGGTCAGGTGAAGCGGCGCACATCACGATCAGGCTTCTGATCGATGCCGTTTCACTGCTTCCAACGACGGGAATCCGGACAGAATTCCCACCGCGTCCGTCGATTTTCGAGATCTTGCAGTATCCTGCGTGGCCGCACGTTAGCCTCGATTGGTGAACGAATCTTCAGAGCGGCCGGAGACGCAGGTCAGGCCAGGGGTCGAAGCCGACCTGGCGGCCCTCACGGGCATCTACAACCACTACGTCCGTGAGACGGGCGTCACCTTCGACACCGAGCCGTTCACCCCGGAGGAGCGCCGCGGCTGGCTGCTCTCCCACCCTGAAGACGGTCCGCACCGCCTGAAGGTTGCGCAGGAGGCCGCGACGGGCCGGATTACGGGCTACGCCACCTCCAGCGCCTTCCGCCCCAAGCCGGGGTACGGCACCTCGGTGGAGGTGAGCGTCTACCTGGCGCCGGACGCGGTCGGCGCGGGCGTGGGCGGCGCGCTGTACGCGGCGCTCTTCGCGGACCTGCGCGGCGAGGACCTGCACCGGGCCTACGCCGGGATCGCGCTGCCCAACGAGGCGTCGATCCGCCTGCACGAGCGCTTCGGCTTCGCGCACCTGGGGACGTACCGCGAGGTGGGGCGGAAGTTCGGCCGCTACTGGGACGTGGCCTGGTTCGAGAAGGATCTCGGCCGCCAGGACGATCCCGGCCTAATCCGCTAGGAGGAGGCGGCGGTGCCGCTCTCCGACCTCCGGCCGTTTTGCCGGTCCCCAACGGTCCGTAGCGTCATGCGTGTTGGGGGTGGGGGCTGGTGGGGATGCCAGGAGGCGGGGCGGTGGTGGAGGCCCGGCGCGCGCCGGGCCTCCACCACGGGCGCCTACGGCAGCAGCGTCGCCTCAAGCGTGATGTCCTTCACGCCGGCGAGCGCCTGGCTCACCGGGCAGTTCTTCTTGGCGTCCTCGGCGGCCGCCTGGAACTCCTCCTGCGACAGCCCCGGCACCTTCGCCTGGACGGTCAGCGCGATCTTCACGATGCCCTCGCCGGGCTGGAAGGTGACGTCGGCCTGCGTGTCCAGGGTCTCCACGGTGTGGCCCTTGCCCGCGAGGCCGTGGCTGAAGGCCATCGAGTAGCAGGACGAGTGCGCGGCGGCGATCAGCTCCTCGGGGGAGGTCTTGCCGCCGGGCTCGGCGGAGCGCGCCGGCCAACTCACGTCGTACGAGCCGAGCTTGGAGGACTCCAGGGCCACGGTGCCCTTGCCGTCGAGGAGATTGCCCTCCCAGTGCGTCTTCGCGGTGCGCGTGGTTGCCATCGTGAACCTCCGGTTCGGAAACGAGCGATATGCGCTGTACGCGCCCAAGCTATCGCCCTCCGTACGGGCGCGGGAGCCGCCCCCGGCCGCGGGCTCCCGGCGGCCCCGCCCCGGATGTGACGCACGCCACGAAAGACCCGGAAATATCCGGGGATTCATTCCCCGTTTACCCGGCGAGCGTAGAAACGGGGAGTCGCTCCCCGGATCGACGGACGAAGAGGCCACACTACGACCGGCGCGCGCAGAGCGCGCCCCCGCCACGGGAAGGAGCCCCGATGACCGAGCCCGTCACGCAGTCCAGTGCGCAGCCCGCCGCCTCGCACCCGCGCCCGCTGCGCGCCGACGCCTCGCGCAACCGCGCGCGCATCGTCGACGCCGCGCGGCTCGCCTTCGTCGAGGAGGGCCCCGAGGTCCCGCTGGACGAGATCGCCCGCCGCGCCGGCGTCGGCAACGCGACCGTCTACCGCCACTTCCACGACCGCCGCGACCTCATCCGCCAGGTCGCCCTGGAGTCCATGGAGCGCGTCGCCGCCGAGGCGGAGGCGGCGCTCGCCGAGGAGACCGAGCCCTTCGAGGCGCTGCGGCGCTTCGTCCTGAGCGCCGCCGAGGAGCGCATCGGCGCCCTGTGCCCGCTGCTGACCGGCAGCGCTGGCAGTGCTGGCAGTGCTGGCAGTGCCGACAGGGCCGACGGCTTCGGGGGTTGCGGTGAGATCACGCCGACCCGCGAGCGGCTGGGGGCGGCCGTCGAGGCGGTCATGGACCGCGCCCGCCGGGCCGGCGTCCTGCGGACGGACGTCGCCGCCGGCGACCTGATGGTCGCCCTGGTCCAGCTGACCCGGCCGCTCCCGGGCAACCAGTGCGTCGACTTCGACCGCTTCGCCCAGCGCCATCTGCGCCTCTTCCTCGACGGCCTGCACGCGCCCGGCCGCTCCGAACTGCCGGGCGAGCCCGCCACGTTGGCGGACCTCGCGGGCGGCTCGGGCCCGTACGAGGAGCGGCAGGGACCCGCCATGTGAGCCCACGGCCGCCCCGCGGCCCGCCCCCAGGACCGACGTACCGGACGAACCACGTACCAGTGAGGTAACCCCACCCATGTCACAAGCAGTGCCCCAGGCTGCGACGCAGCCCGACCCCAAGCGCTGGAAGGCCCTCGCCTTCATCGCCGTCGCGCAGCTGATGGTCGTCCTCGACGCCACCATCGTGAACATCGCGCTCCCCACCGCCAAGGACGACCTCGACATATCCACCGCCAACCAGCAGTGGGTCATCACCGCCTACGCCCTGGCCTTCGGCGGCCTGCTCCTCTTCGGCGGCCGGATCGCCGACATCTGGGGCCGCAGGCGCACCTTCATCACGGGCCTCATCGGCTTCGCCGGCGCCTCCGCGCTGGGCGGCGCGGCCACCGGCCAGGAGATGATGTTCGCCTCCCGCGCCCTGCAGGGCGTCTTCGGCGCGCTGCTCGCCCCGGCCGCGCTGTCGCTGCTGGCGGTGCTCTTCACCGACGGCAAGGAGCGGGCGAAGGCGTTCGGCATCTACGGCGCCATCGCCGGCGGCGGCGGCGCGCTCGGCCTGATCCTGGGCGGCGCGCTCACCGAGTACCTGGACTGGCGCTGGACCTTCTTCGTCAACATCCCCTTCGCGGTGGTCGCTGTCCTGGGCGCCCTGGCCTACATCCACGACCCGGCGGGCAGCCGCAACCGCTCCCCGCTGGACATCCCCGGCGTGCTGCTCTCCACCCTGGGCCTGGTCGCCCTGGTCTACGGCTTCACCCGCGCCGAGTCCTCGGGCTGGACCGACACGTACACGGTGGCGATGTTCGTCCTCTCGCCGGTGCTGCTGGCGGCGTTCGTGCTGTGGGAGTCGAAGAGCAAGGCCCCGCTGCTGCCGCTGCGCGTGCTGCTGGAGCGCAACCGCGGCGGTGTCTACCTCTCCCTGGGCCTGGCGGTCATCGCCATGTTCGGCCTCTTCCTCTTCCTCACCTTCTACATGCAGATCATCCGGGAGTACGAGGCGCTGGAGACCGGCGTCGCCTTCCTGCCGATGATCGTCGGCATGATCGCGGGCTCCACCCAGATCGGTGCCCGCCTGATGCTGCGGGTCCCGGCCCGGCTCCTGATGGGCCCGGGCTTCCTGCTCGCCGCGGTCGCCATGCTGATCCTGACGCAGCTGGAGACGGACAGCTCCTACTGGGGCCTGATGGCTCCGGCGATGTTCCTGATGGGCCTGGGCATGGGTACGGCCTTCATGCCGGCGATGTCCCTGGCCACTTACGGCGTCGAGCCGCGTGACGCGGGTGTCGCCTCCGCGATGGTCAACACCTCCCAGCAGGTGGGCGGCGCGATCGGCACGGCGCTGCTGAACACCATCGCCGCCTCCGCCACCACGGCCTGGGGCAGCTCGCACCTGAAGGAGGCCCCGGCGCTGGGCAAGCAGGGCTACCAGTACGCCGCCCTGGTCCACGGCTACACCACCGCCATCTGGTGGGCGGTCGGCATCCTGGTCGTCTCGGCCGCGATCGCCTTCGTCTTCATCAACGCGGGCAAGCCGCAGGCCCCGGCGCCCGCCGCCGAGGGCGACGGCCTCGTGAAGGAGCCGGCGCCCCCGGTCGTCGTGCACTGACGCCCCGGCGGTCACCCCACCGGTACGCGGGCCCCGGCCGGTACGTCCCCAGGGACGTACCGGCCGGGGCCCCTCCCGTGCGCCCCCATAACCGGTTGGCCCCTTTCGGGGTGCTAGGTACCGTGGACGGATGCGCAAGGTGACAGAACCGGAGATCCGCGAGTCCTTCGTCAACTGCTCCAAGGGCGAGGCCAAGCGGCTGGCGGTCCCCCGCGACCTGGACCAGTTGCCCTGGGCGGACCTGGACTTCCTCGGCTGGCGCGACCCGGGCGCCCCCGACCGCACGTACCTGGTCATGGACCGCCCCGCGGGCCTCACCGGCGTCGCGTTCCGCTTCCCCCGCGTCCAGCGCGGCTTCCTCCAGCGCAACATGTGCACCCTCTGCCACACCTCCCACCCCGGGAACGGCGTCTCGCTCATGACCGCGCGCAAGCCCGGCAGGGCGGGCCGCGAGGGGAACTCCGCCGGCCTGCACATGTGCACCGACCTGGCCTGCCCCCTCTACCTGCGCGGCCTGAAGTCCACGGGCCCGATGCGCTACGAGGAGTCGCTCACCCTTGAGCAGAAGGTCGAGCGGATGTCGGACCGCCTGGAGGAGTTCCTGGCCACGCTGTACGCGTAGACGGCACGAACCGTCCGGCCGGCGCGCGCACTACGATCGACCCATGACGCACTCACCCGCAGCCGGCTCCGCCGCGAACACCGCGGCCGGAAGCGCCCGGGTGGACGCCTGGGTGTGGGCCGTACGCCTGGTGAAGACCCGGGCCGTGGCCGCCGCCGCCTGCCGGGCGGGCCATGTGAAGGTCAACGGCGAGCGCGTGAAGCCGGCCCAGGCCGTCCGGGCGGGCGACGAGATCCGCCTCTTCCACGCCGGCCGCGAGCGCATCGTCGTGATCTCGCGGATCATCCGCAAGCGCGTCGGCGCCCCCGCCGCCGCGGAGTGCTACGTCGACAACTCCCCGCCGCCCCCGCCGCGCGAGGAGACCCCGGTGGTCGCCGTCCGCGACCGCGGCGCCGGCCGCCCGACCAAGCGCGAGCGCCGCGACCTGACGCGACTGCGCGGCGCGGAGCTGGGGACGCAGGAGCGCCGGGGGCGGTAGGGCGGGGGCGGTAGCGCGGGGACGGTAGCGCCTCAGTCCACGTGGTGCGGAGGCTTCTCGTCCAGGAAGCGCGCCAGATCCGCCGCGCCCCCTCCCGCCGGGCGCTCGCCCCAGCCGTCGTCGCTGTCGTCGGCCGAGGGCAGGGAGAGGGGATCGTCGAAGTCCAGCGCGGGACGCGGGGGCGTACTCATGCCTCCAGCCTACGGGCCCCGCCACCGGCCCGAAGCGGCTGCCGCCCGCGCCCACGCCCCCGGCCGCCAGGGGCGGGGTACGGACCCCGCACCGTCCTCACCTCCCGTACAGCTCACGGTAGGACGGGAACACCCCGCCCGGTGTGTCCACGCTCTGTGCCGCCAGCACCGCCCGCACCACCGACCGGCACAGCACATCCGCCCCGGCGGCGAGGATCCCGTTCAGCGCACCCGCCTCCCGGTGCACGAAGAACGCCGGATCGCCCTCCTCCTCCGCCCCCGGCGCGAGGAGGGGACGCTCGCCGGTGGCCAACGTGAAGACGGTGTCCCCGTCGCTGAGCAGATGCACCGGCCGCACGGCCCGGGCGAGCCCGTCGTGCGCGGTCCCGGCGAGCTTCTGCGCCTGGGCCGGCGAGAGCACGGCGTCGGTGGCCACCACGGCCAGCGTGGTGTTGAGCACTCCCCGCCCCACGGCCCCGAACCGCGCGGCGCTCTCCTCCCGGGCCGCCGCCAACCGCTCCACCGCCCCGGCGTGCACCCCGGCAGCAGGCCACACCGCCATCCCCGCACCGACCCCCTCTCCGCCGACCTCCTCCCGACCGACCCCCTCCCGACCGGTCAACTCCCGACCGGCCACCGCCCGATCGAACACCGCCCCGTACAACACCCCCGTCTCCGGATCCAGTACGGACCCGACCGCGTTCACCGCGGCGATCGCCCCGACCGTGTGCCCCGAGGCCAGCGTGACGCTCGCCGTCCCGATCCCGCCCTTGAGCCCCCCGGCGACCGCGCCCGTACCGGCCCCGACGTTGCCCTCGGCGGGATCGGGGAGCGGACCGGAGTCCGGACCCGGGCCGCCCGCGCACACCGCCGCGCCCGCCGCCTCGTACCCCAACTCCGCGTCCGGCCGCGCCCGCCAGTCCCCGCCCCGGCCGAGATCGAAGAGCGCCGCCGCCGGCACCACGGGGACGACCTGCCCGGCCTCGGGACCGACCCGGAAACCGCGCCCCCGCTCCTCCAGCCACCGCACCACCCCGCCGACGGAGTCGAGCCCGAACGCGCTGCCACCGGTGAGCACCACCGCCTCCACCGCCTGCACGAGGTTGCGCGGATCGAGCGCGTCGGTCTCCCGCGTCCCCGGCCCACCGCCGCGCACGTCCACCCCGGCCACCGCGCCCCCGGGCGGCGCCAGCACCACCGTGACCCCGCTCAACCACCCCCCGCCGACCCGCTGGGCATGACCCACCCCGATGCCCCGCACATCCGTGATCGCATCGCGCACCATGCCCCGCACGGTACGCCGCCGTGCCTCCCCGCCGGCGGGAAGCGCGCACTCAGCACACGACCACCGCCAGCCGCTCCGAGACGCCCGCACCCGCCAGCGCCACCGCCGTGTGCCGGGGCACCGAGAGCACGACCAGCGCACCCTCCGCATCCCCGGCGACGTCGGAGGCATCGAAGCCCCCGGAGACTGCGGAGCCCCCCGACCGCGCGGAGTCCGGCGGCGGCACCCGGCTCACCCGCGCCGCCCGGGCCAGCAGCCGGGGCTCGGCGTCAGGCCGGCCCCGCGCCGCCGCCAGCACGTCCACCCGGTCGCCCGGCCGCAGCAGCGCCGCCGCCCCCGCGTCCGCGATCCGCACCGGCGCCGAGACCAGCGCCGGGACCGCCGG
>NZ_JBHSZO010000061.1:0-19618 GCF_042663125.1 Streptomyces polyrhachis
CCGGCTGCTCCGGCAGCGCCCGGGGCGCGGCACCCTCCGCCGGTACGGGCGGCGGGCCGCCCGCCGTACGGCGCCCCTGGCCGGGCACGCGGGCGCCGCCCTCCTCGGCCGCTCCCCCGTGCGCCTCGGTCGGCGGCTTCTCCTCCGCCGCCGCGCCGTCCTCCCCCGCCTGCGGGTGCCTGCTGCGGTACGCGACCCGGTACGCCGCCGGGGAGTAGCCCAGCTGGCGCCGGAAGTGCCCGCGCAGCGCCACCGGGGAGCGGAAGCCGCAGCGGCCGGCGACCTCGTCGACCGAGTGGTCGGAGGTCTCCAGCAGCCGCTGCGCGGCCAGCACCCGCTGGGTGATCAGCCACTGCAGCGGCGCGCTGCCGGTCAGCGAGCGGAAGCGGCGGTCGAAGGTCCGCCGGGACATGTACGCGCGGGTGGCGAGCATCTCCACGTCGAACTGCTCGTGCAGGTGCTCCAGCGCCCACGCCACCACCTCGGCGAGCGGGTCCCCGCCGATCTCCTCGGGTAACGAGCGGTCCACCGGCCGCTCGGCCCCCGGGGCGCGCCGGGCGGGGACCACCAGCCGCCGGGCGAGCGCCGCCGCGGCCTCCGGGCCGTGGTCGCTGCGCACGATGTGCAGGCACAGGTCGATGCCGGCCGCCGTGCCGGCGGAGGTGAGGATGTCGCCGTCGTCCACGTACAGCTCGCGCGGATCGACGTGCACGCTGGGGAAGCGCTTGGCGAGGGTGGGGGCGCACATCCAGTGCGTGGTCGCCGGGCGGCCGTCCAGCAGCCCCGCCGAGGCCAGCGCGAAGGCGCCCGTGCACAGGCCGACGATCCGCGCGCCCTCCTCGTGCGCCCGGCGCAGCGCCTCCAGCGCGGCGGCCGGCGGCGCCTCGGTGATCGACCGCCACGCCGGTACGACGATGGTGCCGGCCCGGGAGAGCGCGTCCAGCCCGTGCGGCGTGGCCAGTTGCAGCCCGCCGGTCGTCAGCAGCGGTACGGGCTCCCCGGCGCAGACCAGGAGCCGGTAGCGCGGGGCGCCGGTGTCCTGGCGGTCGGCGCCGAAGACGGACAGCGGGATGGAGCTCTCGAAGATGGGGCCGCCGCTGAAGAGCAGCACGGCCACGACCTCACGGCGGCGCCGCGCGCCCGGGGCCCTGACGCCCTGCGCAGCACCCTGCGCACCGGCCACGGCGGTGTCCTGGCTCATGCGGTCGCGCCCCCCTCGGTTGTCTCGCCCTCAACGGTGGCCACAAGATCAAATCTTATGGGTCGGACGGGGCCCGTGGGACTGCTTCGGGCCTCAGCTCTTTGTCGATATGGAAACTTGGCGAAAAGCATTCGATCACGAAGCGTGGCACTGCTCGGCGCGGCTGTGAAGTGCGCCTTCCGGTCCGTCCCGGGCGCCCCGCCGACCCGCGGCCGCCATGCGCCCCTGTACGCCCTGACCACGGGGGCTCCGGCAGCAGCCGTACTCAACTCCTGGGAAGTGAACAGAAGTTGGCCGAAAAGCGCTCGCGGGCGCCCCCGCTCCGGCCCCGCCCGGGATGCGCGCGGCAGCACCGACCGGACGGCGGCGCGCGAGGTCGCGCCCCCCGCGCCTACCGCAGCCCGGCCGCACCGCACCACGGCGCGACGGGGGGCGCGGGGAGGGCGCACGGGAGCGCGCGCGGGGCGGGTGTCCGTACGCTCACCGCGGCCCGTGGAGCGCCCCGCCGGGTGGGAGCGGGTGGCGGGGCCGGGGAAGGTGCGCGGGGCGGCGCCGGCGGCCGGAGCGGGCATTGCACTCGCACGGATCCTGCGGCATGCTCCTGACACTCCGTACCGACCCCGGCGCACCACCCCCGCGCACGGGTTTGCGGCTCTGGGCATGTGGGGAGTGTCGCCGTACCCTGGGGGTAGGGACTTGGGAAGACCATTCCCGGTCACACCGGGTACCGGCACCACCCAGGACACGTCCCCGACCCGACCCCCTTCCGCCACCCCACAGGACTCCCCCGCCGAGACACCGATGGCCGGTCACGAAACCCCCGATCCCGCGGACCGCAAGCCCTTCGCCGATCCCACGGCGGAGCCGGCGCCGGACAGCCGCCCCCGCCGGGCCTGCGACCCGGCCTTCCTGCACGGTGTCGTCGTCGGCTTCGACGGCTCGACGTCCAGCGAGCGTGCGCTCGCCTACGCCATCGGCATGACCCGGCGCTCCGGCTGCGGGCTGATCATCGTCCACGTCGCCAACCGGCTGCCCACCACCGTCTGGGCGGGCTGCGAGCCGCCGGTCTTCGTGGACGTCCCCGACCACCGCACCGAGGTGCTGGGCCTGGAGCTGGCCTGTGCGGAGCATCTGGCGGAGGTGCCGTGGATCCTGGTCGAGCGCGGCGGGGACATCTGCCACGAACTCGAGGAGGTGGGGCGGGAGTACGAGGCGAACGCGATCGTCGTCGGCTCCACGCACGGCCTCTTCGGCCGGCTCTTCGGCTCGGTGGCCGGCCGGCTGGCCAGGCGGGCCAGGCGGCCCGTCGTCGTGATCCCCTGAGCCCGACCGCGGCCGCGGAGCCATCCGTCGGACCAGCGGGAGGGCCGGCAGGAGAACCGGCAGGAGAGCCGACAGGGGGACCAGCGAACCTACCCGCTGGTAGAAGGTGGATTGTGAATTTGTGACGGGCATAACGGGGTCAGCGCCTCCGCACCCGACGGAGCGCGGACGGCGACCGGCCCCGGTCGGGCGCCGCACCGGACGCGCTGCCCACCGGGGGGTGACGGTCCCCGGTCAGGCAGCCGCACAGCCGGCGTAATGGGCGACGCCGGCACAGGGGAGGCGGCCCTGCCGCGCGCGATTGGTGGCAGCGCGCGGCAGGGCCGCTCGTGTGTCCCGGACTACTCGTGCGCCCCCCGCGGGGGATGCCTACTCCACCGTCACGGACTTCGCCAGGTTGCGCGGCTTGTCGATGTCGCGGTCCAGCTCCTTGGCCGTGAAGTACGCCAGCAGCTGCAGCGGGATGCCCATCAGGATCGGGTCCAGCTCCGGCTCGTTCTGCGGGACCAGGATGGTGTGGTCGGCCTTCTCCTGGACCGCGTGCGAGACCGCGAGGATGCGGCCGCTGCGGGCCTTGATCTCCTCCAGCGCCGCGCGGTTCTTCTCCAGCAGGTCGTCGCTGGGGACGATGGCGACCGTCGGCATGTCGGGCTCGATGAGCGCGAGCGGGCCGTGCTTCAGCTCGGAGGCGGGGTAGGCCTCGGCGTGGATGTAGGTGATCTCCTTGAGCTTCAGGGAGGCCTCGCGGGCGACGGGGTAGCCGCGCACCCGGCCGATGAACATCATCGAGCTGGCGTGGGCGAACTCCCCGGCCAGCTTGCGGATCTCGTCCTCGCCGCGCAGGATCTCGGCGATCTGCTCGGGCAGCCTGCGCAGGCCCTCGATGATCCGCTTGCCGTCGGCGACCGAGAGGTCGCGGATGCGGCCCAGGTGCAGGGCGAGCAGCGCGAAGGCGACCGTGGTGTTGGTGAAGCACTTGGTGGAGACGACGCAGACCTCGGGGCCGGCGTGCACGTAGATGCCGCCGTCGGTCTCGCGGGCGATGGCGGAGCCGACGACGTTGACCACGCCCAGGACGCGCGCGCCCTTGCGCTTGAGCTCCTGCACGGCGGCCAGGACGTCGTAGGTCTCACCGGACTGGGAGACGGCGATGTAGAGGGTGTCGGGGTCCACGACCGGGTTGCGGTAGCGGAACTCCGAGGCCGGCTCGGCGTCCGCGGGGATGCGGGCCAGCTCCTCGATCATCTGCGCGCCGACCATGCCGGCGTGGTAGCTCGTACCGCAGCCGAGGATCTTCACGCGGCGGATCGAGCGGGCCTCGCGGGCGTCGAGGTTGAGGCCGCCCAGGCGCACGGTGGCGAAGCGGTCCTCGATGCGCCCGCGCAGCACGCGGTCGACGGCCTCGGCCTGCTCGTGCATCTCCTTGTGCATGTACGTGTCGTGGCCGCCCATGTCGTACGAGGCGGCCTCCCACTCCACGGTCTCCGGGGACTGCGCGGTGCGCGAGCCCTCGCGGGTGGTGTACGTGCGGTAGTCGTCGGCCTTCAGGGTGGCCATCTCGCCGTCGTCGAGGGTGACGATCTGGCGGGTGTGGGAGACCAGCGCGGCGATGTCGGAGGCGACGAACATCTCCTTCTCGCCGACGCCCAGGACGACCGGGGAGCCGTTGCGGGCCACGACGATGCGGTCGGGGAAGTCGGCGTGCAGCACGGCGATGCCGTAGGTGCCCTCGACGTGGCGCAGGGCCTCGCGGACCTTCTCCTCCAGCGTGGCGGCCTGGGAGCGGCCGATGAGGTGGGAGAGGACCTCGGAGTCGGTGTCGGAGGCGAACTCCACGCCGTCGGCGGTCAGCTTGGCGCGCAGCTCGGGCGCGTTGTCGATGATGCCGTTGTGGACGACGGCGACCTTCTCCTCCGCGTCCAGGTGCGGGTGGGCGTTGACGTCGTTGGGGGCGCCGTGGGTGGCCCAGCGGGTGTGCGCGATGCCGGTGGTGCCGGCGAAGCGCTTGGGCACCCGGGACTCCAGCTCGCGGACGCGGCCCTTGGCCTTGACGGTCTTCAGGCCGCCGGCCTTGCCGGTGATCGCGATGCCGGCCGAGTCGTACCCGCGGTACTCCAGTCGCTGCAGGCCCTCCAGGAGGAGGGGGGCCACGTCACGCTTGCCGATGTACCCGACGATTCCGCACATACCGTTCCTTTTGGTTGGTTCTCTGCTCAGTCCTGGCGAAAAGACTCAGCCGTACACAAGGCGACGCAACTGCCGCTGGGAAAGTTCCGGGGGTGCCACCACGCGCCGCGCCAGCTCCTCGGCGATCCGCTCGAAGATCACCGCGTTCACCAGGCCCTGGCCCTGGAGTTCGCGGTGGCGGCGGCGTACGAACTGCTCGGCCGTCTCGTCGAAGTAGGCGAGGACGTCCTGCACCACCCGCGCCGCTTCGCCGCGCTGGAGGGGCGCGCTGCGGACCAGGTGGTCGATGAGTTCGGTGTGCACCCGTTGATATTGCGCGATGATCACGGTCTTTGCAAGATTCCTGCCCGGAATCGGGCAGGGAACCACTCGTTCCGGGTGTTGCGGGCCGCATGGGGTCGAACGGGGGTCGAACGGGGAGCGGCAGGGGGGCCGGACAGGGGGACTCGGGGAGGTCATGGACCCCTCACCCCCTTTGCCGGGGCCGCGAGTGGGCAGGATTCCCCCGGTCGTCCGGCCCGGTCGACCGGATCGCTGGGAGGGATCACCCGTGAGACGTACCGCCGTGCTCGCCGTCGCACTGCTGACCATGGCCGCCACGTTCGGAACAGGCGCGGCCGCCGCCCCGGCGAAGGGGAGGGCGGTGCCGGTGGGCTTCGACCGGGTGGTCCCGGCGCCGGCCTCCGCCGTGCCGGGCGGCGCACCGTACGAGATCACCGCCGCCACCGCGATCCGGGTGCCCGCCGGCGGGGAGGCGGGCGCGGTGGGCGCGTACCTGGCCGGTCTGCTGCGCCCCTCGACGGGCTATCCGCTGCCCGTCACCACCGAGAGCGGCTCGGACGGGATCCGGCTGGCGCTGGACGCGGGGAGCGCGGGGGCGCTCGGGGAGGAGGGCTACCGGCTGGACTCAGGACCCGGCGGCGTGACGATCACCGCCTACCGCGGCGCCGGGCTCTTCCACGGCGTGCAGACGCTGCGCCAGCTGCTGCCGGCGGCCGTGGAGTCCCGTACCGCCAAGGCCGGTCCCTGGCAGGTGGCCGGCGGGACGGTCACCGACCGGCCGCGCTTCGCCTACCGGGGCGCGATGCTCGACGTGGCGCGGCACTTCTTCCCGGTGGCCGAGGTCAAGCGCTACATCGACCAGCTCGCCCTCTACAAGGTCAACTACTTCCATCTGCACCTCTCCGACGACCAGGGCTGGCGGCTGGCGGTCGACTCCTGGCCGAGGCTGGCCACGTACGGCGGCTCCACCGAGGTCGGCGGCGGGGAGGGCGGCTACTACACCAAGGCCGACTACACCGAGCTGGTGGAGTACGCCGCCTCCCGCCATCTCACCGTCGTCCCCGAGATCGACATGCCGGGGCACACCAACGCCGCGCTCGCCTCGTACCCGGAGCTGAACTGCGACGGCACCGCGCCGCCGCTCTACACCGGCACCGAGGTCGGCTTCAGCTCGCTGTGCGTGCCGCTGGAGCGCACGTACGACTTCGTCGACGACGTGGTGCGCGAGGTCGCGGCGCTCACCCCGGGCCCGTACCTGCACATCGGCGGGGACGAGGCGCACTCGACCAGCCGCGAGGACTACGCCGCCTTCATGGACCGGGTGCAGCCCGTCGTCGCGGCGTACGGCAAGACGGTGCTCGCCTGGCACCAGCTCACCGGGGCGCGGCCCGCGCCGGGGGCGATCGCCCAGTACTGGGGGCTGACCGGGACCGAGCCGGAGGTGGTCGCGGCGGCCGACTCCGGTACGCGGATGATCCTTTCGCCCGCGAACCGGATCTACCTCGACATGAAGTACGACCGGCGCTCCCGGCTCGGGCTGGGCTGGGCCGGGTACGTCGGCGTGCGCCAGTCCTACGACTGGAACCCCGGCGCCTACCTGGCCGGCGTGCCGGAGAGCGCGATCCACGGCGTCGAGGCGCCGCTGTGGACGGAGACGGCAGAAACCGGCGCGGACCTGGAGTACCTGGCCTTCCCCCGGCTCGCGGGGGCGGCGGAGCTGGGCTGGTCGCCGGCCGCGACGCACGACTGGGAGGCGTACCGGCTGCGGCTCGGGGCGCAGGGCCCGCGCTGGGAGGAGCTGGGGATCGGCTTCTACCGGTCGCCGGAGGTGCCGTGGGAGTGAGCCGGGACGCGCCCCCCTTTCCGGTGGCGGGCGATCGGGTTGGCCAGGGTGCCGTGCAGCTGGAGGGCCGAGACGGGGTCGGCGAGGTCGACCATCTGGCGGTTGTCGCGCAGTTGGAGGCGGTTGAGGCAGGAGAGGTCGAAGCGCTCGGCGAAGAGGTCGAACTCCTCGAAGCGCTCTGACAGGTGGGGGTTGGACTCCTGGTAGTCGCGGACGCACTGCGCGACCGTCTCCCAGAAGTCCTCCTCCGCCAGTACGCCCCGGGTGTGCAGGGTCGCGGCCAGGAAGCGCAGGAAGCAGTCGAAGACGTCGGTGAAGACCGACAGCGCCCACATGCCGCGCGGCACCTCGGCGCGTATCCGGGCGGCCTCCTCGGGCAGTTCGACGGCGGGGTCCATCACCACGATCTCCTCGGCGAGGTCCTTGAAAACCACCCGGTCCACGGCGCCGTCGGCGTCCAGGACGAGGATGGCGTTCTCGCCGTGCGGCATGTAGGCCAGCCCGTAGGCGTAGAGGCTGTGCACCACCGGGACCAGGTAGGCGTCGAGGTAGCGGCGCAGCCAGACGCGCGGCGCGAGACCCGAGCGGGCGATGAGCGCCTCGGTGAGGGAGGCGCCGTCCGGGTCGGTGTGCAGCAGGGCGGCCATGGTGGCCAGGCGCTGACCGGGGGCGAGGGTGGGGACGGGGCTCTCGCGCCAGAGGGCGGCGAGCATCTTGCGGTACGGGGAGCCGGGTTCGGTCGCGGCCTCGTACTGGGGGTGGCGGTAGCCGACGGCGGCCCGTTCGCGGATCACGGAGAAGCGGGCGGCGCGCAGCACCGCGTCGCGTTCGACCAGGTCGGCCAGCCAGTCGTTGATGGCGGGGGTGGCCTCCATGTAGGCGGCGGACAGTCCGCGCATGAAGCCCATGTTGAGGACGGAGAGCGCGGTTTTGACGTAGTGGCGGTGCGGGGCGGTGGTGTTGAAGAAGGTGCGGATGGACTGCTGGGCGAGGTAGGTGTCGGGGCTCTCACCGAGGGGGACCAGGCGGCGCTGGGCGACCTCGGAGGCGAAGGTGACGGAGAGCTTGTGCTCCCACTGCCAGGGGTGGACGGGGATGAGGAGGTAGTCGGCGGGGTCCAGGCCGAGGTCGGTGAGGACGGCGGTGAAGCGGCGCAGGGTGTCGGGGCCCAGCTCCTCGTGCAGGAGGCGCTCGTAGTCCAGTCCGGCGCCCGCGTGGAAGGCGGCGCGCTCGCGGTGGGCGGCGAGCCAGCGCAGGTGGACGGGGGGGGCGGCCTCGGGGGCGTAGGCGAGGAACTCGGTTGAGCCGAAGCCGAGTCGGCCGTTGTTGGCGACGAAGCAGGGGTGGCCCTCGGTCATCGCGGTCTCGATGTCCTGGAAGCCGCCGCCGCGGGCCAGCTCGGCCGCCGTGGCGCGGGGGTGGGCGAGCTTGTAGGCGGCGGAGGCGAGGGTGGCGGAGATCTCCTCCAGGTAGACGGGGAGGATCTCGGGGCGCAGGCCCAGGGTGTCGCGCAGGTCGAGGAAGAACTCCAGTGCGTCGAGCGGGAGTTCGCCCCCCTGGTCGCCGGCCTGCCCACCGGCGCGGTGGCGGGTGATGGAGGCGGCGTCGACCACCCAGTGGTCCAGGGCGAGCAGGTCGGCCTTGAAGCGGTACTCGACCGCCGGGTCGTCGCCGGCCACCGCGTACGAGCAGGGACCGGCGTTCATGATGGGCTTGGGGGTCAGCAGCCGCTCGTGGGAGAACTCGGCGAGGGCCTTGCGGATCAGGTGGCGGGTGGCCCGCTCCCACAGCTCGGGGGTCATACGGCGGCTCCTCGGGCGTTCTCTCGGGCTGTCTCTCGGGCTGTCTCGAAGTCCGCGCGGGTGCAGAAGCTCAGCGCGGCGGTCTTGTGCGGGAGGGTGACGGGGCGTTCGACGCGAAAGCCGACGGCCGCGTTGAGGCGCTGGACGGCGGCGTTGCGCACGTCGGGCTCGACGACGACGCGGCGTACGGCCGGGTCGGCGAAGAGGCGCGCCAGCACGGCGGTGATCACGGCGCGGGTGAATCCGTGCACGGGGGTGTCGGTGGGGGCGACGAGGAAGTGCATGCCGATGTCGCCGGCTTGGGCCTCGTAGACGCCGGTCAGCTCGCGGTGGGCGGGGTCGTAGCGCTCCATGAGGAAGGCGGGCCGGCCGTCGTGCAGGCCGAGGTGCGCCTGGTGGTGCGGGTCGGCGTCGATCGCGGCGTAGGCCGACTCGACCTCCTGGGCGGTGCTCTCCCCCATCAGCCAGAAGCCGGCCTTGGGGTGGGTGACCCAGCGGTGGAGCAGCGGGGCGTCGGCGGCGGGGGCGACGGGGCGGAAGGTGAAGGACGGGGAGGGGGGTGTGCTCATGCGCCGAACTCCTGGAAGGCGATGGACTTCTCGATGCGGTAGGGTTCGCGGCCGCCGAGCAGTGCGCGTACCAGGCAGGAGTTGCGGTAGGCGGCCATGCCCAGGTCGGGGGCGGCGAAGCCGTGGGTGTGCAGTTCGGCGTTCTGGACGAGGATCTCGCCGGTGCCGGCCGCGTCGACGGAGTAGTCGCGGCGTACGTCGTAGCGGCCCTGCTCGTCCCAGCGGATGCGCTCGCGGACCGGGTCCAGGAACTCCGGCACCCGGTAGCGGTAGCCGGTGGCGAGGACCAGTCCCTGGGTGTCGAGGGTGAACTCCCGGCCTTGCTCGTGCTGGTGGAGGTGCAGGGTGTAGGTGGTGCCGTCGTGGTCGACGCCGTCGAGGGCGGTATTCGTCAGCAGGCGCACCGGCAGGGGGCCGCGGCGCCGCTTCACGTACAGCAGGTCGAAGATCGCGTCGATCAGGTCGGCGTTGATGCCCTTGTAGAGGCCCTTCTGCGCGGCGCCGAGCCGCTCGCGGGTGGCGGCGGGCAGGGCGTGGAAGTAGTCGACGTACTCCGGGGAGGTCATCTCCAGGGTGAGCTTGGTGTACTCCAGCGGGAAGAAGCGCGGGGAGCGGGTGACCCAGTTGAGGGCGTAGCCGCCCGGTTCGAGGGACTGCAGGAGGTCGTGGAAGATCTCCGCGGCGCTCTGCCCGCTGCCGACGACGGTGATGCTCTCCTTGCGGCGCAGCTCCTCGCGGTGGTGCAGGTAGCGGGAGTTGTGGGCGGCGTCGCCGGGCAGGTCGCGGCAGGACTCGGGCAGGTACGGGGGTGTGCCGGTGCCGAGGATCAGGCGGCGGGCGCGGTAGGTGCCGTCGTCGGTGCGGGCCGTGTAGGCGCCGTCCTCGTAGACGACCTCCCGCACCCGCTGCCCGAAGCGTACGGAGGAGAGCCGGGCAGCGGCCCAGCGGCAGTAGTCGGAGAACTCCTCCCGCAGCGGGTAGAAATTCTCGCGGATGTAGAAGGAGTACAACCGCCCTGATTCCTTCAGGTAGTTGAGGAAGGAGTACGGGGAGGTGGGGTCGGCCAGGGTGACCAGGTCCGACATGAACGGGGTCTGCAGGTGGGCGCCTTCCAGCAGCATCCCCGGATGCCAGGCCCAGTCGGCCTCCCCGCGGGCCTCCAGGAAGAGGCCGCGCAGTTCGGTGAGCGGTTCGGTGAGGCAGGCGAGGCCCAGGTTGAAGGGGCCCAGGCCGATGGCGAGGAAGTCGAGGGGCCCGCCGGTGGGGGCGGCCGTTTCCAAACCGGCAGAGCCGGCAGGGGTGTCAGAGCGTGCGGGCAAGGTCTTCTCCCACGTGGGCTGGGTCCTGGACGGCGTCCTGGGCGTGTCCGGCGAGCAGGTCCAGGACCGCGGCGATGTCGTCGAGGGTGGTCTCGGGGTTGAGCAGGGTGAACTTCAGGTGGGCGCGGCCGTCGACCCGGGTGCCGGCCACGGCGGCGGCGCCGGAGGCGAAGAGGGCGTGGCGGGCCCGGGTGTTGGCCTCGTCGGCGAGCGCGTCGGGGAGGGGCGCGGGGTCCGTACCGGTGTAGCGGAAGACGAGGGTGGAGAGCACGGGGCGGCAGACCACCTCGAAGCGCGGGTCTGCGTCCAGCAGGTGCCAGGCGGCCGCGGCGAGGTCGCAGACGGCGTCGAAGAGGTCGCCCACCGCGTCGGCGCCCATCACGCGCAGGGTCAGCCAGAGCTTGAGGGCGTCGAAGCGGCGGGTGGTCTGCAGGGACTTGTCGACCTGGTTGGGGAAGGGCGCGGCGGCCGGGTTGAGGTAGTCGGCGTGGTGGGTGGCGTGGCGCAGGGTGCGGCCGTCGCGGACCAGGACGGCGCTGGAACTGACCGGCTGGAAGAAGGACTTGTGGAAGTCGACGGTCACGGAGTCGGCGCGCTCGATGCCGCCGAGCAGGTGGCGCCGGGTGCGGGAGGCCAGCAGTCCGCAGCCGTAGGCGGCGTCCACGTGCAGCCAGGCGCCGTACAGCTCGCACAGGTCGGCGAGCTCGGGCAGCGGGTCGATGCTGCCGAAGTCGGTGGTGCCGGCGGTGGCGGCGACGGCCATCGGGATGCGGCCGGCCAGGCGGCAGTCCTCCAGTGCGCGGGCCAGGTCGCGGGTGCGCATCCGGCGCCGCTCGTCGCAGGGGACGGCCACGACGGACCCCCGGGGCAGGCCGAGGAGTTTGGCGGCCTTGGCGACGCTGAAGTGGCCCGCCTCGGAGACGAGGACGCGCAGGTCGGCCGGGTCGGCGCCGGTGCGCAGGGCGGCCTCCTCGCGGGCCAGGAGCAGGGCGTGCAGGTTGGACTGGGTGCCGCCGCCGGTGAAGACGCCGTCGGCGCCGGGCCCCAGGCCGAGGCGTGCGGTGGTCCAGTCGACGAGGCGGCGCTCGATGAGGGTGGCGCCGGCGCTCTGGTCCCAGGTGTCGAGGGAGGAGTTGACGGCGGAGAGGACCGCCTCGCCCAGCACGGCGGGCAGCGCCACCGGGCAGTTGAGGTGGGCCAGGTAGCGGGGGTGGTGGAAGTAGACGGCGTCGCGGAGGTAGACGTCCTCCAGCTCGGCCAGCGCGGCCGTGGTGTCGCCGAGTGGCCGGTCGAGGTCGACGGCGTCGACGAGGGGCGCGAGGCGCTCGGGCGTGATGCCGGTGAACGGGCCGCGCGCGCCGGTGAGTCGGGCGGCCACGAGGTCGGCGCCGGCGCGCAGGTCGCGGCGGTAGGCGTCGGCGGTGCGGGCGCCCAGCAGGTGGGACCTGCTCATGAGGGGGGTCCTCCCGAAGGTGGGGACAGCCGGAAACGACTGAGGGAAGTTAGGTTAGCCTAACCTAACTTCCCTCAGCTACTCCGACCCCTCGATATGACAGAAGTCCCGCGCTGAGCACGGGACTTCTGTCATCAGGCGGATCGGGGACTCACTCCCCGTCACCTTCCAGGCGGTACTGGTCCTCTGTCGCGCCCCGGCGCCAGTAGCCGGTGAAGGTCACCGCGCGGCGGTCGATGCCGCGCTCGCCGACCAGGTGGCGGCGGACCGTGCGGACCATCGCGGACTCCCCCGCGATCCAGACGTACGGCTCGCCCTGCGGCAGCTCGGCCGAGGCGATCGCCTCCTCCAACCCCGAGTCCAGCCAGGTGATCTCGGCCTTCGCCGCCGTCCGCAGCTCCAGCCGGTCCGCCTCCTCGGGCACCCGCAGCCACACGCGCGCCGACAGTCCCGCCGGCAGCCGCTCCAGGATCCCGGCGGCGGCCGGCAGCGCCGTCTCGTCCGCCGCGATCAGCACCCAGGCGGCCTCCTCGGGCCGCCGGAAGCGCACGCCCGCGTTGTCCGCCACCGCCGGGCCGATCACCGCGATCCGGTCGCCGGGGGACGCCTGCGCCGCCCAGGTCGCCGCCGGTCCGGCGGCCGAGGCGTGCAGCACGAAGTCGATGTCGACCTCGCCGGGCCGCTGGGCGCGCACGGTGTACGAGCGGCAGACCGCCCGTACCCGCGGGTCCATGGCGCGGAACTCCTCGAACCAGTCCGCCCCGCGCGGAACCACCGGCGCCTCCTGCCCCGGATGCGGCAGGAAGACCGACAGGCTCTGGTCGTAGCCGCCGGAGGCGAAGGCGTCCAGCTCGTCGCCGGTGAAGACGACCCGTACCAGCGAGGGGCCCAGGCGCTCGGTGCGCAGGACGGTCAGGTCGAAGAAGCGGAAGGGCTCGGTCTGCGCCGTGCTCATCAGGACACCTTCTTCGCGTCGCGGATCGCCTTGGCCAGGTCCTCCAGGATCGGCGCGCACTTGGCGTAGGAGAAGATCGGCTCGGTGACGCGGGCGACGACCTGGCCGGCCTTGACGGCGGGCAGCTTCTCCCAGGTCGGCTTCTCCCCCAGCTGCGCGGGCTGCAGGGTGCCGGTGCGGTTGTCCAGCAGGATCACGTCCGCCGGGTACTTATCGGCGTTCTCCCAGCTCAGGCCCTCGAACCAGCCGGCGTCGTCCACCTTGTCCGGGATGACGAACTCCACGCCCAGCTCCTTGAAGTAGCGCAGGTCGGCGGACGGTTCGGGGGTGGAGACGTAGAGCAGGTCGGCGCTGCCGGAGGCGACCAGGACCTTGATGCCCGGGTTGGACTTCGCGGCGGAGCGCAGTTCGCCGGCGGCCTTCTCGAAACGCGCCTTGGCCTCGACCGCCTTGGCGGCCTTGAGGTCCGCGCCGAGGGATTCGGCCAGCTCGGCGTGGCGCTGGAGCACGGCGGGCATGGAGGAGCGGGCCACCATCAGGGCGATGGTGGGCGCCAGCTTGAAGATCTTGCCCTTGGACTCGTCCGGTACGTACCAGAGCGCGCCCTTGTCGTACATGCCGGTGATGAGGACCTCGGGGGCGAGGGCGGCGTACTTCTCGATGTTGAACTCGCCCCAGACGTTGCCGAGGATCTCGACCTTGTCCACGTCGAGGTCGCCGGCCTGCACGTCGGCCTTGCCGTCCTTGGTCTTCGTCGGCCCGAAGACGCCCTTGACCCGCACGCCGTAGTCGTGGAGCGCGGCGGCGGTGCCGACGAAGGCGACGATGCCCGTGGGCGCGGCCTTCAGCTCCAGCTTCTCGCCGCGGTCGTCGGTGAAGGACCAGGGTCCGGCGGCCGGGGAGTTCGCGGCGCCCTTGTCCGTACCGCCCATGCCGCCCTCCTCGTCACCGCAGGCGGCGAGCAGGGTGGTGAGGCCGAGGGCGCCACCGGCGGCGAGCAGGCCGCGGCGGGTCAGGTTTTCGGGCATGAGGGTGTCTCCGCTTGTGTACGGGTGTGGGGCGGCCCGGAAGGCCGAGAACGAAACTTAGGTTAACCTAACCTAAGTCACGGTCAAGCCCCGCCCCCGGGCGCGGAAGCGGCCTTCGGGGGCGGGGTCCGGACGTCCGGGCGGGATGCGATGCTCGTGTCCATGAACCGGCCCGTCTCCCCTGCCGATGTGAAGAACGCCGCCGACCTGATCGCCGGGCTGGTGCGGCCCGTGACGCTGGCGCCGGTGGCCGAAGGGCTGTGGTTCGCGCTGGAGTTCCTCCAGCACACCGGATCCTTCAAGGCCCGCGGCGCCGCCAACTTCCTCACCGCGCACCGCACGTGCGGCACGATCCCCGAGGCCGGCGTCACCATGGCCTCCGGCGGCAACGCGGGCCTCGCCTGCGCCTGGGCCGCGCGCCGGCAGGGCGTCCCCGCCCGGGTGTTCCTACCGCGCACCGCCCCGGCCGTGAAGGCCGAGCGGCTGCGCGGGTACGGGGCGCGGGTGACGCTGGCCGGCGAGACCTTCCAGGAGGCGCTGGACGCCTCGCGGCGCCACGCCGCCGAGACGGGGGCGCTCCAGTCGCACGCCTACGACCACCCGCTGATCTCCGCCGGCGCGGGCACCCTGCTGCCGGAGATCGCCGCCGCGGCGCCCGTGGACACGGTGGTGGTCTCGGTGGGCGGCGGCGGCCTCTTCGCCGGGGTCGCGGCCGCGGCCGAGGGCCTGGGCATCCGGGTGGTCGCGGTGGAGCCGGAGAACTGCGCCGCGCTGGCGGCGGCGCTGCGCGCGGGCCGGGTGGTCGACGCCCCGGTCGACTCGGTGGCCGCCGACTCCCTGGGCGCGACCCGGGCCTCGGCGGACGCGCTGTACTGGATCAACCGCCCCGGCAACCGCTCGGTCCTCGTCCCCGACGCGGCGATCACCGCCGCCCGGCGCCGGCTCTGGGCCGAGCACCGCCTGGCGGTGGAGCACGCGGCGGCCACCGCGTACGCCGCACTGGAGCACGGGAGTTGGCGCCCCGAGCCGGGCGAGAGGGTGGCGGTGGTGCTCTGCGGCGCGAACACGGACCCTTCGGACCTGTAGGGAGCGGCCGGGGTCAACGCGCGGCAGGGACAAGGGCGTTGCGCCTGTCCGTCAGTGGAAGACTTCCGGCGGCGGCTCGGGCGACTCGACCGCCGTGGCGTCCGTCACCGGCCGCGCTCCCCCCGTGAACGCGGCCAGTTCCGCGCCGTGGAGGGTGCGCCCCGCGTGCGGGTCGGTGGCCGCGCGGCGGGTCAACTCGCCTACCGGGAGCGGGACATCGGAGGCCACCAGCACCGCGTTGCCGAAGCGCCGGCCGCGCAGGACGCCGGGGTCGGCCGTCAGGCACGCCTCGGGGAAGACCCGCAGCGCGGTGGCCACCTGCGCGCGCACGTGCCGCAGCGGCGGGCCGTCGGCGAGGTTCGCGGCGTACAGGCCGCCGGGGGCGAGCACCCGGCGCACCTCGGCCAGGAACTCCGTGCTGGTCAGATGGGCGGGAGTGCGGGCCACCCGGAAGACGTCCGCGATGACCAGGTCGGCCGAGGCGTCCGGGAGCTTGGCCAGCCCGGCGCGGGCGTCGCCGCCGCGGACCCGTACCCGCGCGTTCTCGGCGAGCGGCAGCTCACGTCGTACGAGCGCGGTGAGCGGGGCGTCGATCTCGAAGACCTGCTGGGTGGAGCGCGGCCGGGTCGCCGCCACGTAGCGGGCCAGGGTCAGCGCGCCGCCGCCGAGGTGGACCACCCGCAGCGGGCGGCCGGGCGGGGCGGCGAGGTCGGCGGCGTGGCCCAGGCGGCGCTGGTACTCGAAGTGCAGGAAGCGGGGGTCGTCCAGGTCGACGTGCGACTGCGGGGCGCCGTCGACCAGCAGCGTGAAGGCGCGCGGACGGTCGGGGTCGGGGCGCACCTCCGCGGTGCCGCCGTCCACCCGCTCCACCACGGACTCGCGCCCGCGCGACCGCTGCCTTGCCATGCGGTCAAGTATGGGCGCGCACCACCGGCGGCGCGCGGGCGGGCCCCGCGCCGGCCAAAGGCCCGCTGCCGCCGCCCGGCCGCCGCTCAGCTGCAGCGGTTCGCGGCCTCGATCGTCCGCCGGGCCTCGCCCAGCGCCGCCTTCAGCACCGCCGGGTCCGTCACCGGGGCGGCCTGCTCCGGGGGGACGAGCCACTGGGTGCCCGTCACGGGCGGGGCGGGCGGCGCCCCTCCCCCGTACGTCTGCGTGCAGGCGCTCCCGGGGAGGTCCCAGCCGGCCGCCGTGCCCGGCGGGACCAGGAAGCCCAGGGTGTCGAAGTCGCCGTCGTGCAGCACCGGGCCCACGGTGGTCCGCAGCCGCAGGATGTCGACCGCCTCCAGCCCGTGGCGGGCCGGAACGGTCACGAGGTCGCAGGGCTCCGGTCCGTAGGCGGTGTACCGGCCGTCGGGCCGGCCCGCACCGGGCACCGCCCCTCGTGTTCTGCTGATGTCCACGCCGGTCTCCAGCAAGGGAAACCCCTCCTTACGCAGTCAGCCGCGTCCCTGCCGAGCAGGTTCACAAGGCTCAACGCGGCAAAGCGTCAACAGAAACGGTGTGATGCCGCCGTAAAGGGTGGCACTTCATGGCGGATGACGAGAGAGATATCCGGTTTGTAGGGGAATCCCGGCCGGGGGTTCGTTCCCAGCCACTACGGTCGTGCCCGCCGGACCACGCGGCGGCAGGCATTCCCCTTACCGCACAGGCGGGTTGGGGAGCCGCGCCACGCCGCATCGCACCGCAGTCGGCCGCGGTGGACCCGTCGAAAGAGGGGCTTCGAGGTGAGAAGCGAATCGGTGGCTCGCGTCCCCAACGCGCCCAACACCGCCTTCCGCGGGCTGCGCGGGCAGCGTTCCGCCGCGGAGTTCGCCGCCGCCGTGCGGCGGGCGGGGCGGGAGATCGGCGAACAGGTCGCCTGCGACGCCCGCTACGTGGGGCGGGTCGAGTCGGGTGAGATCCGGTGTCCGAACTACGCCTACGAACGGGTGTTCCTGCACATGTTCCCCGGCCGCACGCTCGCCGATCTGGGCTTCGCGCCCCGCGAGAGCGTACGGGGGCGGCGGGCGCCCCACGTGCCCGGCGACTCCCTGGTGTTCGGGGAGTCGCGGGAGTCACCGCCGCCCGCGGCCGGCCCCGTTCCCCCTATCGTCCCCGGCCCCCGCCCCGGCCCCGGGACCCGTATCGACGAGGAGAGCGACGTGCTGCGTCGCGCGTTCATGACGGGCGGCTCGGCCGCCATGGCCGGGCTGGCGCTCGGCATCGCTTCCCCCGCCCCCGCGGGCGCCTCGCCGTCCCCGGCCGCCCCCGGCGCGACGCCGCCCGGCGCGGTCCGCGCCCCCGGCCCCCGGCGCCCCGGCGCCGCCGAGGCGGACGCCGTGGAGGAGGCCGTGCGCCGGATCCGGCTGCTGGACGACCGCCACGGCGCCGACACGCTCTACGAGCGGGCCGGGGAGGCACTGCGCCGGGCGCAGGCGCTGATGGACGCGGGCGCCGTACGGCAGTCCGTCAGCGAGCGGCTCCACGCGGGCGCCGGCGAGCTGGCGATCTCCGTCGGCTGGCTGGCGCACGACTCCGGCCGCTTCGACGACGCCCGCTCGTACTACGCGGAGGCCCTCGCCACCGCCCGCCTCGCCGGCGATCCCGCGCTGGAGGCGCACGCCTTCTGCAACACCGCCTTCCTCGCCCGCGACGCCGGCCGCCCGCACGAGGCGGTGCGCTGCGCGCAGGCCGCGCAGACCGTGGCCCGCCCGCTGGGCTCGGCCCGGCTGCGCTCGCTGCTGGCGCTGCGCGAGGCCGGCGGCTGGGCGGCGCTCGGCGAGCAGGGCGCCTGCCGCCAGGCGCTGGGGCGGGCCAAGGACCTCTTCGCGCAGGGGCCCTGCGCGGCCGACCCGGAGTGGATGTCCTTCTACGGGGCCGCGGAGCTGGCGGGGCTGGAGTCGCAGTGCTGGTCGGCGCTGGGCGAGCACCAGCGGGCGGCGGCCTGCGCCCGGCGCGCGGTGGAGCTGCAGGACCCCCACTTCACCCGCAACATCGCCCTCTTCACCGCCCAGCTCGCCGCCGACCTCGCCGCCGGGGGCCGCCCGGAGGAGGCGGCGGCGGCCGGGGCGCGGGTCCTGGGGCTGCTGGGCGGCGAGGAGGGGGGCGTGCGCTCCACCCGGATCCGCTCGATGCTCCGCGCCACCGCCGCACGGCTGCGCGGGCACGCGGCCCATCCGGCGGTGGGCCCCTTCCTGGACCGCGCCCGCGAGGCCAGGCTGCTGCCCGTCTGAGGCCCGTCCAAGGCCCGTCTGACGCCCGCCCGGTCGGCGCGCGGCGCCGGGGACGACGGCCGACGCCGACCCCCCGTACTGTGTCCCAGGCCACATCGAGGCAACCTTTCCCCGCCGCACGGCGTCTACCTGCGCACGTGGCGGGGGCCCCGGCACCGACCTCTTCATGTACACCGTACAGTTGGACACCGCGCCCGAACCGGGAGCGTGTGAGTGAAAGGCGGACGATGGCGACAACAGCCGTGCAGCGTCTCCAGCGATGGTGGGCCGAGCTGCTGCTCATCGTCGTCGTCTACGTCGCCTACTCGGCCGGCCGGCTGCTGGCCCGGGGCGCGGAGTCGCAGGCCGTGGACAACGGGCTGGCGATCCTCGACTTCGAGAAGGCCTTCCGCCTCAACGCCGAGCACCCGCTCAACGACCTCTTCACCGCCCACGCCTGGATCGGCGTCCCCGCCGACTTCGTCTACGCGACGCTCCACTACCTGGTCACCCCGGCCGTGCTGGTCTGGCTCTGGGCGCGGCGCCGCGAGCACTACCGGCGGCTGCGGACCTGGCTGCTGGGCTCCACGGTGGTCGGGCTGGTCGGCTTCGTCCTGCTGCCGACCTGCCCGCCGAGGCTGCTGGAGCCGACGTACGGCTTCGTGGACACCATGGCGCAGTACGCCTCGTACGGCTGGTGGGGCGGCGAGGCCAGCGCCCCGCGCGGGCTGGGCGGTTTCACCAACCAGTACGCGGCGATGCCGAGTCTGCACGTCGGCTGGGCGCTGTGGTGCGGCATCGTCCTCTTCCGCCACGCGCGCACCCCGCTGGTGCGGGCGCTGGCGGTGGCCTATCCGCTGCTGATCACCGTGGTGGTGATGGGGACGGCGAACCACTACCTGCTGGACGCGGTCGCGGGCGTGGCGGTGATGGGCGCGGGCTGGCTGCTGTCGAAGCCGCTGATGCGGGCCTCGGAGCTGACCTTCGGACGCCTGCGCGCGGCGCTCGCCCGCGATGCGGTACCCGCTGCCGAACCCGCCGCCGACAGTGCCGACGGTGCTGACGGTGCTTCAGAACGCGACGACGAGCGGGTGTTGGCGCCCGCTTCGGCGGTGGACGGCGCACCGGTTGTCAGTGGCGGGTGGAAGACTGCCGCGCGTGGACCGCACATCCCGCGACAGCGCGACACCGCCCCGGCCGTTGACCCCTCCGGCAACGGCGCCGACAGCCCTGCCTCCGCTGCCGGCGACGCCCCGGTCGAGGGAGCCCAGCGCGCCTCGCGCTGAGCCCGGCGCCCTGCGCGCCCGCCTCGCCGCCCTGCCCGGCGCCCGCGTGGCGCCCCGCGCGCTGGACGCGCGCGCCCTCGCGGCGCTCGCCGC
>NZ_JBHSZO010000062.1:0-15741 GCF_042663125.1 Streptomyces polyrhachis
GCAGCAGCGCGAGCGGCACGCTTCCGTGCAGCTGCACCCCCGCGCCCACCGCGTCGAAGCCGAACACCGACAGGCTCGCGTCCGCCGACACCCCCGTCAGCCACACCAGCAGCGGCAGCGCCACCGCACCGGCCGCCGCCAGCCACAGCGCGCACCGGCCGGCGAAGGCCCCGGCGCTCTGCCCGGCCGTCCCGGGCACCCCGGAGTACGGCGTACGGGCCGCCGTCAGCACCCCCGCCGTCAGCATCATCAGCGCGCAGGCCGCCGCCAGCAGCCACACCCGCCCGTCCAGCTCCGCGAGCCGGCCCAGCGTGATCGAGCTGTCCTCGGCGGAGAGCAGTTCGTCCAGCGGACTGGGCAGCACCCCCTTCAACTGGCCCGTGGCCTCCCCGTGCCAGGGCACGAAGAGCCCCAGCGGGACCGCCAGCCACACCCCGTTGGGCGCCCCCAGGAGCGCCCCGCCGGCGATCTGCCCCCGGGCGTCCTCGGTGAGCGCGGCGTACGCCGCCGCCGCGCCGCCGGCGGCCACCGCCAGGACGAGCACCGTACGCAGCGCGGACGCCGCCGGCCGTACCGTGCGGTGCAGGGCCTCCCAGCCGCGGGGCAGCGGTGAAGTCCTGGACGAGGCAAGGGAGATGGCCAGTACGCACAGCACCCACAGCAGCCCGCCGAGGATCGTCGGCGCGGCGTCCACGTCGAAGCCCACCGTCGCCTCGGCCTGCGCCATCTCGCCCAGCGCGTCCTCCAGCCCGCCGCCCACCTCGCCGAGATCGCCCAGCCCGTCCAGCAGGTCGCCGCCCGGCACGGTGTCCCCGGCGCCCGCGGGCAGCTTCGCCCCGTCGATCGTCACGGAGCCGCTGCCGGCCCAGACCAGCCCGCCCAGCACCGCCGTGAACAGCACGACCACCCCGGCCGCCCGCGCGGCCAGCTCCGCGCCGCCGACCACGGCGCCCGCCCCGCGCAGCGACCGTACGAAGAGCCAGCCCAGCACCAGCGCCCCGGTCAGCCCGACCCCCAGCGGGGTGATGCTCACCGCCGCCTGCGCCGGCTCCACCTCCATGCCGAAGACCCCGACCGCGCCGGTCGGGGTGACGCTGCCGCCCACCGCCAGCGCGGTCGCCGCCGCGGTCATCGGCCCCAGGGAGCCCACCGCGTCGGCGCCCAGCAGATGCAGCCCGAGCGCCGCGACGGCGGCCATCGCCAGATACGCCCAACCCACCGCGGCCGCACTGGAGATGAGGACCCCGCCCCACCCCGTACCCGCGCTGCGCTCGCTCATGGACCCCGCCCCCGGTCGTACAACGGCCTGCCGCCTGTCGGGTACCACTCTCCGTGCCGTGCCCGCGCGCGGTCAACGCGATCGGGGGAACTGGGAGTTGGAAGTGGGAGCCGTGGGAAGGCCCCCGCACGCCCGTACGAGATCTCTGGGAGCGGAACGACGAGAAACAGTTCCTCCCCGACAGCCTCCCCACCTAGAATCCCTACGGGTCCACGGGCCCGCGTCAGGGGGCAACTCGGGGGACTATCTTGTGGGGCGTGGCGTGCCGGATCTCGTACTGGAACTGAACGGCCGTACCTGGAACCTGGACCAGTCACGGTCCTACCGACTGGGGCGGGACCCGCAGAGCGAGGTGGTCCTCGACGACGCCCGGGTCTCCTGGCGGCACGCCACCATCCGCTGGGGCGGGCGCGGTTGGCTGCTGGAGGACCACGGCAGCACCAACGGCACCTTCGTGCACGGGCAGCGCGTGCACCAGACGGAGGTCGGCGCCGGCTCCAGCGTCCATCTGGGCAACGCCACCGACGGCCCCCACCTGCGGCTGACCGCCACGGCGGTCGGCGCCGAGGTCCACGGCGCCCCCACCTACCTGGCGCCCGCCCAGCCCGCCTGGGGCGGCGGGGGGGAGGGCGCCGCGCCGCCCCGGATCCCCCCGCAGGGCGGCGCGCCCGTGCAGGGCACCCCGATCTACGGCAACCACAACCCCACCACGTTCCACAAACTCCACCTCGGCCGCGTCACCCGCATCGGCCGCGCGCTGGACAACGAGCTGCGCGTGGACGACCTGCAGGTCTCCCGCCACCACGCCGAGTTCCGCGCGGCCCCCGACGGCCGCTTCGAGATCTTCGACCTCGGCAGCCACAACGGCACCTTCGTCAACGGCCAGCAACTCGCCCCCCGCACCAGCAGGCTGATCGGCCCGCAGGACATCGTCGGCGTCGGCCACTCCACCTTCCGCCTGGTCGGCGACCAGCTCGAGGAGTTCGTCGACACCGGCGCGGTCACCTTCTCCGCCCGCCATCTGACCGTGCAGGTCGGCCCGGAGAAGAAGAAGATCCTCAAGGACGTCTCCTTCGGCGTCCCGGAGAAGAGCCTGGTCGCGGTGATCGGCCCCTCCGGCTCGGGCAAGTCCACGCTCCTGAAGGCGCTCACGGGCTACCGCCCCGCCAACGAGGGCGACGTGCTCTACGACAGCCGCAACCTCTACAAGCAGTTCGCCGAGCTGCGCCAGCGCATCGGCCTGGTCCCGCAGGACGACATCCTGCACACCCAGCTCACCGTGCAGACGGCCCTGCGCTACGCCGCCAAGCTGCGCTTCCCCGGTGACACCGCCGAGGCCGAGCGCCGCGAGCGGGTGGACGAGGTGCTGCGCGAGCTGAAGCTGGACGTGCACAAGGAGAAGCAGATCAGCTCGCTCTCCGGCGGCCAGCGCAAGCGCGTCTCGGTCGCCCTGGAGCTGCTCACCAAGCCCTCGCTGATCTTCCTCGACGAGCCCACCTCCGGCCTTGACCCCGGCATGGACCGCGACGTGATGAAGCTGCTGCGGGCCCTCGCCGACGACGGCCGCACGGTCCTGGTCGTCACCCACTCGGTGGCCGAACTCGCCCTGTGCGACCGGCTGCTGGTGATGGCGCCGGGCGGCTCGGTGGCCTACTTCGGCCCGCCCGGCGAGGCGCTGAACTTCTTCGGCTACGAGACCTGGGCGGACGTCTTCTCCGCCTTCGAGAGCTACCGCGACTACGACTGGGGCGGCCGCTGGCACGGCTCCCAGCACTACCAGATGTACGCCGCGGACATAGACGCGGTCGCCCCCCAGTCCGCGCAGGTCCAGCCGGCGCAGGTGAAGCCGCCCAAACCGCAGAGCTGGGGAGTCCAGCTGGTCACCCTGGTGCGCCGCTACGCCTCCGTCATCGCCTCCGACCGGGGCTTCATCGCGCTGATGTTCATCCTGCCCATCGTGCTGGGCGTGATGAGCGTGCTGATGCCCGCGGACACCGGGCTGCTGCCCAACCCCAAGAAGGGCGGGGCGAACGAGGACGCCGGTCCCATCCTCGTCATCATCGCCGTCGGCGCCTGCCTGGGCGGCGCGGCCAACTCGGTCCGCGAGCTGATCAAGGAACGGGTGATCTACGAGCGGGAGCGGGCGACGGGCCTGTCGCGCTCCGCCTACCTGTGGTCCAAGGTGATCGTGCTCGGCCTGATCACCGTGCTGCAGGGCGCGATCATCGCCGCCATCGGCCTGCTGCCGCGCGACCTGCCGGAGGAGGGCCTGCTGGTCAAGGCCTCGCCCTTCGTCGACCTCACGCTGGCCATCGCGGCGCTGGGCTTCACCTGCATGATGTTCGGCCTGATCATCTCCGCGCTGGTGAAGACGGCCGAGAAGACGATGCCGCTGCTGGTGATGTTCGCGATCGTGCAGGTCGTCTTCACCGGGGCGCTCTTCCCGGTGCACGAGACGCCGGGCCTGGCGCAGCTGTCCTGGCTGATGCCCTCGCGCTGGGCGACCGCCGCCATCGGCGCGGTGGTGGACCTCAACACCCTGCTCCCCGCCCAGGACGGCGCGAAGCCGGACCCGCTGTGGGAGCACGACCTCGGTGCCTACGCCCTGGACATGGGCGTCCTGCTGGGGCTGGGGGCCCTCAGCGCCGTCATCGTCCTGCGCCTGCTGCGCCGGCACGAGCCGGAGGTCATGCGCTGATCGCGGCCCCCTGGGGCGTACGGCAGAAGGACGGCAGAAGGCGCCAGAAGAACGGCAGAAGGCGGCACCCCGCGCGGGGTGCCGCCTCGATGTCCGCGGGTCGGTGCCGGCTGCTGTCAGCCCGCACCGGCCGGTACGAACGCCGCCGGGGCCGGGGCCACTGGCCGTCCCAGCCCGCTCGGCGCGCTCAGTACCAGTGGTTCTGCTGCCAGAACTCCCACGCCTGGCACGGGCTGCCGTAGCGGTCGTTCATGTAGTCCAGGCCCCACTTGATCTGCGTGGCCGGGTTGGTGCGCCAGTCGGAGCCGGCGGTGGCCATCTTGTGCGCGGGCAGCGCCTGGACCAGGCCGTAGGCACCGCTGGACTTGTTGACGGCGTGGTGGTTCCAGGTGCTCTCGCGCTCGACGATCTTCGAGAAGCACGCGAACTGCGCATCGCTCTTGATCATCTTGTCCGCCAGCGCCTTGTTCGACTTCTGCGTGGCCATGGAGACGGTGGAGGGGGTGCCGGCGGGTGTACCGCCGACCGCCAGTGCGGCGGGGGCAAGGGTCAGGCCGGCGGTGAGGACCACCGTGGCGGCGCCGGCCGCCTTCAGGGCAGCCTTGCCGCGGGCCTTGCGTATTCGGGGAGCGATGGACTCTCGCATGGGGGGTCTGCCTTTCGTTGTCGACGTGGCCGTGCACCGGTCCGTCGGCACGACTCGACCAGTTTTGACAGACCCGGACCTTCTACGCAATGACCCCCAATACGACCCTGCCTAGTAGGGTCACGGTCCCGGACCAAAGTCCCAAAAGGCCACAAATAGCCCCCACTCCTCGCACCCCCGTCTCCTATCCGCTCTAGTACGTGACCTGGGTCTCGTGCGGCGCCTCACACCCGCACCCCCCGAGGGGCGCCTGAACGATCACCCGAGGATGAGGTGCACGTCCCCGAACTCGTGCCACAGGTACCCCTCCGCCAGCGCCTCCCGGTAGCTGCGGCGCAGCAGCGCCCGCCCCGCCGCGCCGTCCGCCCCGTCGACGCCGCCCGCGACGGCCTCCAGCATCAGCAGGTGCGAGGCCGCCGGCTCGTGCAGCCCCGTCAGCAGCCCGTCCACTGCCCGCACCCCGCGCTCCGGCGTGACGACCAGGTCCGTCCACCCGGCCGCCGCGCGCACCCGCCCCGCCGCGTCGGCCGCCGACTCCAGCGCCCGTACGGCCGTGGTGCCCACCGCGACGATCCGCCCGCCGCCCGCCCGGGCCGCGTTCACCAGCCACGCGGTCGGCTCCGGCACCTCGTAGCGCTCCGGATAGGGCGGCTCGTGCGCCTCGCCGGAGGAGACCCCCGTGTGCAGGGTGACCGGCGCGAACTGCACCCCCGCGCCCACCAGCCGCGCCACCAGCTCCGCCGTGAAGGGCCGCCCGGCACTGGGCATCTCCGCCGAGCCGCCGCCGGCCGTGCCCGCGGCGGCGAAGACCGTCTGGTACGCCGAGAGCGGCTGGTCGCGGTCGGTGTAGGAGTAGCGGATGGGCCGCCCGTAGCGCAGCAGATGACCGGGTACGTCCGCGAGGGACACCCGCGCCCACCACAGCCGCCCACCCCCCGCCCCTCCTGATACGGGCTCCGCCAGGACGAGCCCCGCCCCGCCGCGCAGCCGCACCGCCGCCCCCGCCGGGCCGCCGGGCCGGGGCCGCGTCGTCCCGCGCCCGTCCGGGGAGCGCAGCTCCACCGCCCAGCGGCCGTCGTCGCCGGCGGTCGAGAAGTGCACCACCACGTGCTCGTCCCCGACCCGCCCGTCGATCGCGGCCGGCAGGGTCGGCGAGGTGTTCACCACCAGCACGTCCCCGGCGCGCAGCACCCCCGGCAGCTCGGCGAAGGCGTGGTGCGACACCGTCCCCTCCCCGTCCCCGCCGCGCGCACCCCGCGAGACCATCAGCCGCACCGCGTCGCGCGCCGCGCCCGGCGCGCGCTGCTCGGCCGGTACCCGGGCCAGCAGCGCGTCCGGCACCTCCACGTCGCCCTCCAGTGCCGTGATCACGAGACCGCCTCCTTCTCCAGCAGCGCCGCCGCCGTGTAGCGCCCGCTGGGCACGTCCCGCTCGATCAGCCGCAGCAGCGCCGGGGCCACCGACTCCGGCAGCGCGCGGTCCGCCAGGTCCTCGTCCGAGCCCACCGCCGCCGCGTAGAGGTCGGTGCGCATGTCTCCCGGGTCCACCGCCCACACCCGCAGCCCCGGCTGCTCCACCGCCAGCACCGCCGAGAGCTGGTCCAGCGCCGCCTTCGAGGCCCCGTAGCCGCCCCAGGTCCCGTACGCCTCCACGGCGGCGTCGCTGCTGATGTTGAGCACCGCGCGCAGCGAACCGCCCGCCAGCGCCTCCTGGACGAGCCCCAGCGGCGCGACCACGTTCGTCTCCAGCGCCGCCCGCAGACCGGCCAGCGGCTGGGCGGCCAGTGGCACCAGCGGCTCGGCGCCCAGCGCGCTGGCGTTGTTCACCAGCAGCTCCACCCCGCCCAGCTTTTGCGCGGCGGCGACCAGCGCACCGCGCGTGTGCGCCTCACCCACGTCCCCCGCCACCCCCGTGATCCGCCCCTGCGCGTCCGTGGCGGCCGCCAGCTCCGCGACGCTCTCCCGCAGTACGTCCGCCGAGCGCGCGTTCAGCACCAGCAGCCACCCCCGGGCCGCCAACTCGTACGCCAGCGCCCGGCCCAGCCCCTTCGACGCTCCCGTGATCACCGCAACAGGCATGTCCATCCCTCTCCTTCACGCACCGCGGCCGGCCGGCGACCGGCGCCCTCGGCAACACGGCCACCGTAGGAACGGCGCGCCCCCCGCCGCCTCGGGCGGCAGGCCCAGACCGCCAGGGCACTTCGCCCTAGTCCCCACGACCGAGCAGACCCGGGCCCCGCGCCCGATCCGCCTCATCCCACCGCGCGGGTACGGTGACCCCATGCCGTCCCCCCAGCGACCGGAGCAGCCACCGGAGCGGCCACCGGCCCACCAGCCGGCGTGCCCCCCGGCCCGCGCCGGCCTCGACGCCGTGAGCGAGGCGCTGCTCGCGATGAGCCGCCAGCTCCAGGTCCGCGACGTCCTGCAGACGATCACCGCCTCCGCGCGCGAGCTGCTGGGCGCCCAGTACGCGGCGCTGGGCGTCCCCGACGACCACGGCGGCTTCGCGCAGTTCGTCGTCGACGGCGTCAGCGAGGAGCAGTGGAAGGCCATCGGCCCGCTGCCCCGCCAGCACGGCATCCTCGCCGCGATGCTCCGCGAGGGCACCGCGCAGCGCCTCGCCGACGTCGCCCACGACCCGCGCTTCGGCGGCTGGCCCAAGGCCCACCCCGTCCTGCGCGACTTCCTCGGCGTACCGATCCGGGACGGCGAGGAGACCCTCGGCGCCCTCTTCCTGGCGAACAAGCACGGCGCCCAACCCCCGCCGGGGGAGAGCGCGTTCACCCCCGAGGACGAGGCGCTCCTGCAGACCCTCGCCGCGCACGCCGCCATCGCCCTGACCAACGCCCGCCTCTACGAGCGCAGCCGCGAGCTGACCATCGCCGACGAACGCGCGCGCCTGGCCCACGAGTTGCACGACGCCGTCTCCCAGAAGCTCTTCTCCCTGCGCCTCACCGCCCAGGCCGCCGCCGCCCTGATAGACCGCGACCCGGCCCGCGCCAAGGGGGAGATGCGCCAGGTGGCCCGGCTGGCCGCCGAGGCGGCCGACGAACTGCGCACCGCCGTCACCGAGTTGCGCCCCACCGCCCTGGACGAGGCCGGCCTCACCGCCACCCTCGCCGACCAGGTCCGCGTCCTGGACCGCGCCCACGCCGCCCGCGTCACCTTCACCGCCCACGGCGTACGGGCCCTGCCCGCCACCCAGGAGGAGGCGCTGCTGCGCGTCGCCCAGGAGGCCCTGCACAACGCCCTGCGCCACGCCGCCGCCACCGGCGTCGAGGTCCGCCTCGCCCGCCGCGGCGCCGGCGCCGTCCTCACCGTGCGCGACGACGGCCGGGGCTTCGACCCCGCCGCCGTGCGCTCCGCCGGCCGCCACCTCGGCCTGGTCTCCATGCGCGACCGGGCCGCCGGGGTGGGCGGCTCCCTCACCGTCGTGTCCGAGCCCGGCAAGGGCACCCTGATCGAGATGGAGGTGCCCGGTGGCTGACCCCGCAGGCCCCGCGGACCGGATCCGCGTACTGCTCGTCGACGACCACCAGGTCGTCCGGCGCGGACTGCGCACCTTCCTGGAGGTCCAGGGCGACATCGAGGTCGTCGGCGAGGCCGCCGACGGCGACGAGGGAGTGGCCCGCGCCGAGGAACTGCGCCCCGACGTGGTGCTGATGGACGTGAAGATGCCCGGCACCGACGGCGTCGAGGCGCTGCGCCGGCTGCGGACCGCCGGCAACCCGGCGCGGGTGCTGATCGTCACCAGCTTCACCGAGCAGCGCACCGTCGTCCCCGCCCTGCGGGCCGGCGCCGCCGGGTACGTCTACAAGGACATCGACCCCGAGGCGCTGGCCCTCGCGATCCGCTCGGTGCACGCCGGGCACGTCCTGCTGCAGCCGGAGGTCGCCACCGCGCTGCTCACCCAGGAGGAGTCGGCACCGGGGCAGGGGACCCACGGGCGCAGCGGTTCGCTCACCGAACGCGAGCGCGAGGTCCTCGGGCTGATCGCCGACGGCCGCTCCAACCGGGAGATCGCCCGCGCGCTCGTCCTCTCCGAGAAGACCGTCAAGACGCACGTGTCGAACATTCTGATGAAACTGGACCTCGCGGACCGCACCCAGGCCGCGCTCTGGGCCGTACGCCACGACCTGACCAGCTAGAACGCCCCTGCCCGGGGACTCCCGCGACCCGGATCGGACTGGCATATTCCGGTACGAGATTCATACCGTCGGGTAGTTGTCCCCGCCGCGGCGCAACCCGCGCGCCCCTGCCGCGTTCTCCATGGCGTACCGCGGCTGGCTGGCCGCGGCCATCGCTAGGAGGACCAATCGTGAAGAACCTGAAGCGGATCGCGGCCCTGTCGCTCATGGCCGGCGGCATCGCCGTCGCCGGCGCCGGAGTGGCCTCTGCCAGCGGAGCCACCGGCGCCCAGGCCACCGGCAAGGCCACCGGCTCCCCGGGCATCCTGTCGGGCAACGTCGTCCAGCTGCCGGTCGACGTCGCCGCCAACGTCGTCGGCAACAGCGTCAACGTCCTCGGCCTGGGCAACGCGGCCTTCGACAACGAGGCCGCCAACCGCTGACCACGCCCCCGCCCCGGCCCCCGGTCCGCCACGGACCGGGGGCCGGGGCGCGCGGTCCTACAGCCCGCGCCGCCACAACTCCTCCACGAACGCGTTGTACGCCGCCACCCGCGCCCGCCGCGCCGTCCGCTCCACCGGCAGCAGCGCCGCCCGCCGCGCCGCGATCTCCGAGGCGCTCACCGCCGCCCCGTGCTCCCCGCTCCCCGGCGCGACGGCGATCTCCAGCAGCCCCCCGATCCGCCCCGCCAGCTCCAGCACCCGCGTCGCCCGCGGCGGATACCCCGGCGCCAGGCCGACGCGCGAGGCCGCCGCCCGCGCCTGGTACGCCGCCAGCGCGGCCCGGGCCGCCGGCCCGCTGCCCGCCACGTCCAGCCGGGCCAGCGCCCGCGTCGCCTCGTGCATCGCCTCCGCCAGCTCCCGCTCGGCCTCCCCGAGCGAGGGCACGTCGGCCGGCGGCGCCTCCCGTACCGGCATGCAGTGCCACGTCACCTCGACGTGCTCGTCGCCCGCCGGACCCACCGCGACCACCTCCGGCACCAGACCGAGCGCCGCCCGCCCCGCGACCACGACCGCCTCACCGGCCTCCAGCGCCGCGGCGTTGAACTCCGGCGGCCCGCACAGCCCCAGCGGATGCCCCGGCGCGGGCAGCGCCACCCGCAGCCCCACCGCGCCCAGCGCCCGCAGCCGCCCGAGCGCGAGCGAGAGCCCCACCCGCCCCTCCTCCCCGGGCAGCCCCACCACCCGGTGCGGGGCGTCGTCCCCGACGATCTCGGACAGGGCGGTGTCCGGCGCCACCGCACCGGAGATCACGGCGTTCCCCCAGACGGCCAACCGCCCGGAGCGAGGTTCCTCAAACATGCCGCCAAGCCTAGGCTCCCCCTCCGACAACCCGCCCTCCCTCCACCGCACAAGCCGCCCCGCCCCACATCCCCCCTCCCCGGGCCTACGGATCGGCGCCCTCGTCACGTAGCGTAGGTTTGGCCGCGGAGGGTGCCGTGCGCACCGGACGGGATAGAAGCAGCGCAAAGGGAGACTGCACGCTCATGAGCGATGTACTGGAGCTGGTGGACGTATCGGTGGTCCGTGACGGCCGGGCTCTGGTCGACGGGGTCTCCTGGTCGGTCGCCGAGGGCGAGCGGTGGATCATCCTCGGCCCCAACGGCGCCGGCAAGACCACCCTGCTGAACATCGCCTCCAGCTACCTCTTCCCCACCAGCGGCACGGTCCAGATCCTCGGCGACAAGCTCGGCGGCGTCGACGTCTTCGAACTGCGCCCCCGCATCGGCATGGCCTCCAGCGCCCTCACCGACAAGCTCCCCAAGACCCAGACCGTGCTGCAGACCGTCCTCACCGCCGCCTACGGCATGACCGCCACCTGGCACGAGGACTACGACCCGGTCGACGAGGAGCGCGCCCGCGCCTTCCTCGACCGCCTGGGCATGAGCGAGTACGCGGACCGCGCCTTCGGCACCCTCTCCGAGGGCGAGCGCAAGCGCACCCAGATCGCCCGCGCCATGATGACCGACCCCGAGCTGCTCCTCCTCGACGAGCCCGCCGCCGGCCTCGACCTCGGCGGCCGCGAGGACCTGGTGCGCCGCCTCGGCCGCCTGGCCCGGGACCCGTACGCCCCCTCCATGATCATGGTGACCCACCACGTCGAGGAGATCGCCCCCGGCTTCACCCACGTCCTGATGATCCGCCAGGGCAGGGTCGTCGCCGCCGGCCCCCTCGACACCGAGCTCACCTCCCGCAACCTCTCCCGCTGCTTCGGCCTCCCGCTCACCCTGGAGCGCAAGGGCGAGCGCTGGACGGCCGCCGGCCTCCCCCTCAACTGAGCACGATCCAGGCCCGATCCGCGAAGCCGCACCCCAACCCCCTGATCAAATAATCGACTTGGGCACCGCGACCCCACCACAATCGGCTGTCCAGGGCCTAGCATGGCCTCCGTGGACGCATGGGTATGGTGGCTGATCGCCGCCGTGGGTTTGGGGATACCGCTCGTCATCACCGCGATGCCGGAGATGGCCATGTTCGCGGTCGGCGCCGTAGCCGGATCGGTCACGGCCGCACTCGGCGGGAACGTCACGGTGCAGGTCATCGTGTTCGCCGCCGTCTCGACAGCGCTCATCGCCGTCGTACGCCCGATCGCCAACCGGCACCGGACGCAGCGACCCGAGCAGCGCACCGGCATCGACGCGCTCAAGGGCCGCCAGGCGGTCGTCCTGCAGCGCGTCGACGGCCAGAGCGGCCGGATAAAGCTCGCCGGCGAGATCTGGAGCGCCCGAGCCCTCCAGGACGACCAGGTTTACGAGCCCGGCCAGCGGGTCGATGTTGTGGATATCGACGGCGCCACCGCCGTCGTCATGTGAGGGAGCGCAATGGAACCGATCATCATCGTCCTGATCATCCTGGTGGTGCTCGTCTTCATCGCACTCATCAAGACGGTGCAGGTGATCCCCCAGGCCAGCGCGGCCATCGTCGAGCGCTTCGGCCGCTACACGCGCACCCTCAACGCCGGCCTCAACATCGTCGTCCCGTTCATCGACACCGTCCGCAACCGCGTCGACCTGCGCGAGCAGGTCGTCCCCTTCCCCCCGCAGCCGGTGATCACCCAGGACAACCTGGTCGTGAACATCGACACCGTCATCTACTACCAGGTCACCGACGCCCGCGCCGCGACGTACGAGGTCTCCTCCTACATCCAGGCCATCGAGCAGCTCACCGTCACGACCCTGCGCAACATCATCGGCGGCATGGACCTGGAGCGCACCCTCACCTCCCGCGAGGAGATCAACGCCGCCCTGCGCGGCGTCCTGGACGAGGCCACCGGCCGCTGGGGAATCCGCGTCAACCGCGTCGAGCTGAAGGCCATCGAGCCGCCCACCTCCATCCAGGACTCGATGGAGAAGCAGATGCGCGCCGACCGCGACAAGCGCGCCGCGATCCTCACCGCCGAGGGTGTCCGCCAGTCCGCGATCCTCACCGCCGAGGGCGAGAAGCAGTCCTCGATCCTGCGGGCCGAGGGCGAGGCCCGCGCCCAGGCGCTGCGCGCCGAAGGAGAGGCCCAGGCGGTCCGTACGGTCTTCGAGGCCATCCACGCCGGCGACGCCGACCAGAAGCTCCTCTCCTACCAGTACCTCCAGATGCTCCCGAAGATCGCCCAGGGCGACGCCAACAAGCTCTGGATCGTCCCCAGCGAACTCGGCGACGCCCTCAAGGGCCTTGGCGGCGTCCTCGGCAACTTCGGCCCCACGGGCGGCGGCAACGGCGACAGCGCCCCCGCCCCCACCGAGCCCCCCGTCCCGCCCCAGCAGCGCCGCGCCGCCACCTACCGCGAGCAGCCTCCGATCGAGTGAGCGGGGGCTGCTGGGACGGTCGGACGCGAGAGGGGGCGGCCCTCAGGCCGCCGGCACCGCGAGCCACTCCGGCGCCTGCTCCCGCCCCCGATCACGGCCCCCGAGGGCCAGAGCGAGCAGCAGGGCGTCCGCCGGAGTGGGCTCGAAGGGCTGCGTGAGCAGCTGCATCCCGGCCTCCTGCGGCGTCCGGTCCGCCTTGCGGTGGTTGTCGGCCGCGCAGGCGGCGACGGTGTTCAGCCAGGAGTCCGCGCCACCGCGCGAACGGGGCAGTACGTGGTCCACCGTGGTCGCCCGGCGTCCGCAGTACGCGCACCGGTGCCGGTCACGTACCAGGACGCCGCGCCGCGACCACGGCGCCCGTTGTCGGAACGGCACCCGCACGTACCGGCAGAGTCTGATGATCCGCGGCACCGCCATCTCCACGTTCGCCGCACGGATCCGCAGCCCCGCGTGCTCCTGCTCGATGACGGCCTTGTCCTGCATCACCAGCACCACGGCCCGCCGCAGCGACACCGTCGACAGCGGCTCGAAACTCGCGTTGAGCACAAGCGTCTGACGCACCTCTCCACCTCCAGGACGAGCCCCCGCCGAGTGGCGAAGTGACTCCACTGTGTCCCGGTGGATGGATCTCCGACAACGGAATTTAGGCGTCGCCCGGGACTTCGTACTCGGCGATCAACTGCCCCCGTCCGAGGGTGCGGAAACGCAGATTGAAGCCCACCACCGCGGGAGTGGCGTCCGCGTCCGGCCCCAACTTCGGGACATCGACGGCGTAGACGGTGAAGACGTACCGATGGGGCCCGTCGCCGGGCGGGGGAGCGGCACCCCCGTAACCACGCGTGCCGTAGTCGTTACGGACCTGCACGGCGCCCTCCGGCAGCCCCTTCGCCTCCCCGGAGCCGGCCCCCGCGGGCAACTCGGTGACGGACGCCGGGATGTCGAAGACCGACCAGTGCCAGAAGCCGCTGCCCGTCGGCGCGTCCGGATCGAAGCAGGTCACGGCGAAGCTCTCGGTCCCCGCCGGGAAGCCCTCCCACCGCAGCTCCGGCGAGAGGTCGCCCCCGGACAGCACCTGGGCGTCCCGCAGGACACCGTCGGGCCCCACGTCCTCGCTCGTCACGGTGAAGGAGGGGACAGCGGGATGGAAGTCGTGGGGCAGCGGGCGGCGACCCTGCTCGGACACGTCGAAACACCTCCGTCGGCCCCGGCGGACCCACGCCGCCGGGGGACTCTGCACAGCAACGCTCTACGCATACGGGCGGCAGCCTAACGACCTCCCGGCCGTAAGGACCGCCGCCCGTGGCAACACACCCCGAAGGCGTGACGGCGGAGGGGTCAGGCCCAGTTCCGCCGACCGCCGACCTCCGCGATCCACTGGTTGAGGTACGCCGCCCAGTCGGTCTGGTCGTACGCCGACAGACTCACCTGGAAGGCCCGGAAGGAATCCGTCCCCCCGGTGAAGAGCCCCGGCTTCTTGTCCATCTCCAGCACGACGTCCATCTCGCGGTCGTCGGCGACGAAGGACACCTCGACCTGGTTCAGCCCCCGGTACTGCTGCGGGGCGAAGAACTCGATCTCCTGGTAGAACGGCAGCTTCTGCCGCGTCCCGCGGATGTGCCCGCGCTCCAGATCGGCGTTCTTGAACCGGAAGCCCAGCCGCCCGAAGGCATCCAGGATCGCCTGCTGCGCCGGCAGTGGATGCACGTTGACCGCGTCCAGGTCACCGGAGTCCACGGCCCGCGCGATCTGCAGCTCCGTGGTCACCCCGACGCTCATCCCGGTGAGGTGGTGCCCCATGAACGTGGTGATCGGGGTCTCCCACGGCACGCTCAGCGCGAACGGCACCACGTGCTGCGCCCCCGGCTGGACCGTGAAGGCACCGCCCAGCCGATCCCGGTGGAACTCGACGTCCTGCTTGTACTCCTGGTCGCCGCTCTCCACCTCCACCCGTGCCTGCAGTCCGACCGAGAGCCCCTCGATGTCCTGCGCCACCGAGCCGCCGGAGACCTCCACCTGCCCCTGTACGACGCCGCCGGGCACCGTGTTCGGCTCGGCGAGCACCGTCTCCACCGACGCGCCACCGGCCCCCATGCTGGCGAACAGCTTCTTGAAGCCCATCCCACTCCTCCCCGTACTACCCTCGCCGGGTATGTCGCGTAATCCCTTGGACCGTTCGTCCCTCCGGAGTCCCGTGCCGGAAGCGGCCCCGGACCTCCTTGGCCGCACCCTACTGCGTCACACCGACGACGGGTCGATCGAGCCGAGACCGACAGAGGCGGAGACACATGGACCCTGACTTCCTCTCCCACCCTGCCGAAGAGGTCGCCCCCGAACTGCTGGGGAGCGTCCTCACCTCCAAGACCCCCGAGGGGACCGTGAGCATCGCCGTCACGGAGACCGAGGCGTACTCCGGTACGGCCGACCCGGCCTCCCATGCCTACCGGGGCCGGACACCCCGCAACGCCGTGATGTTCGGACCCGCAGGCCGCCTGTACGTCTACCGCTCCCACGGTCTCCACTGGTGCGCCAACGTCGTCACCGGGACGGACGGCCTCGCCTCAGCTGTCCTCATCCGGGCGGGCAGGGTCATCGAAGGGGAGGACCTGGCACGCAAGCGGCGAGGGGAGCGGGTCGAGAGCCCCCGCCTCGCCCGCGGCCCGGGGAACCTCTGCCAGGCCCTCGGCATCACGGCAGAGCACAACGGCACAGACCTCCTGACAGGCGCCCTGGTCACGCTGTCCGAGGGCGAGCCGGTACCTACCGCGCACATCCAGGTCGGCCCCCGGGTAGGCGTGAGCAAGGCCCATGACTGGCAGCACCGCTTCCACCTCGCCGGCGACCCAACGGTCTCGGCGTACCGACTGAGCCCGCGAGCCAAGCCGCCGGCCGGAGCCTGAACCCACGGGGGTTGACACGACTGGGCCAGACCCGTAATGTAGTCCGAGCCGCAAAACAGGGGGACGCCATAGTGCGCCTCTGAGACGGCACCCTCACTACGAGCAATTCCTCTGACCAGCCTTTCCGGGCTGCGCATTGTGCACCCCGGAAGCAGGCGATTAGGGAATGGCGGAGAAACCCGCTAACGTAGTGACCACCGCAAGGCCGCGAAGCGAAAGCACTGCATTAGTGACAACGCAGGCGGCCGGGTGGGAATCCCGCCGACCGGGAGTCAGACACTGAAAAGGGTCTGATA
>NZ_JBHSZO010000063.1:0-15066 GCF_042663125.1 Streptomyces polyrhachis
TGATCTACTCACCACCTGAGCCAGGCAGTGTTGCAACGACCGCTAGAACTGAAGCGGGGCGGCGCGGGGGCCGTTTTCTGCCGGGCTGCGGAAGGGCCTCGGGAGATCATTCGGATCTCCGGGCCGTCTGCGGGCCGTCTGCGGGTCGTCAGAAGCCGCGTGTCCGCTTCGATGCCTTGCGGCGTTCCGGGAAGGCCGCGCCGCCCGGCTGGTGGAGGAAGAGGCGGGCCATCTCGCCGCCCAGGTTGACGCCCACCGCGATGGCCAGGGCCAGAGTGGCGGCGGTGAGGAGATGAGTGAGGCCTCCGTTGATGTCGCCCTGGGCCAGGCCCAGGAGGCCGAAGTACGTGGCCGAGCCGGGCAGCAGGGGGCCGATGGCCGCGGTGACGTACGGCAGGGCGGAGGAGTAGCGCAGGCGGGAGTGGAGCTGGCCGAAGAGGCCGACCAGGCCCGCGGCGACGGCGGTGGCGAAGACCTGGGAGATGCCCCCCACGTCGTGCATCGCGCCGAAGACCGCCCACGCCACCCCGCCGTTGAGGGTGACCGTCCCCACCGTCGAGCGGTCCTGCTGGAGCAGCACCGCGAAGAACGCCGTCAGCGCCATCGCCGCCAGCAGGGAGACCACCGGCCGGTCGGGGCGTACGACGGTGAGGTCCGGGTCGAACTCGGTGCCGAAGACCAGTCCGACGTAGAGCACCCCCAGGACGCCGACCACGATGCCGACGAAGAGGTAGAGCACCTCCAGGAGCCGGGCCGAGGCGGTGATGTAGTAGCCCGTCAGGCCGTCCTGCACCGCCGCGACCAGCGCCCGGCCGGGCAGCAGCGCGAAGAGGCCACCGGTGATCACGGCGGAGTAGAGCACGTCCACGTGGGCGGCCTTCAGTGCCACCCCCATCAGCGCCGGCGGCACCGCGAAGAGGACGAACTGGTAGAACTCCGGCAGTCCGCGTGCGGAGGCCAGCCACGCCAGCCGGTCGCCGGCCATCGCGCCGAGCATGGCGGCGAAGAAGACCACCGGGCCACCGCCGACCAGCACCGAGGCCGAGCCCGCCAGCAGGCCGCTGGCCACGGTGAGGGCCCATTTGGGGTACGGGTGGCGGTTGCGGCGCATCTCCGCGAGGCGGCGGTAGGCGTCCTCCAGGGTGACGGGGACCGCGGGGTCGACGATGTCGTCGACCAGCTGGTAGACGGCCGCGAGGCGCGTGTAGTCCGTACCCCGGCGGCGGACCGTGCGGTTGACGGTCACCGGGTCGTCGACCAGGGAGGGCTGGTGGGTGACCGAGAGCAGCGTGAAGGTGACCGTCGTCTCGATCCGGTCCAGCCCGAAGGCGTGCCCGACGGCGAACATCGCCGCCTCCACGTCCTCCGCGCCCTCGCCGCCCGCGAGCAGCAGCTCGCCGATACGCAGCGTCAGGTCCAGGATGCGCGGCACCGGCAGCACGGCCTCGACCTCGGGATGCGCCACCCGCTCCGGGGCCGGGCGCTCCATCAGCGGAGTGCGCAGCATCACCCGCATCCGGTCCTGCCACGGCTGCGTCCGTACGAGCACCACGGGCGGCGACGGTGGGGGCGAGGGCGCCACCGTGCCCGCGGGCTGGGTGAAGGCGGAGGACTCCGGCTCGGGCGCCAGGGGCTCCACGACGCCCGTCGGGACGGAGAACTCGGAGGTCGGGTGCTCGTCCTCCGCCGGGGGCGGCAGCGGCACGCCCAGGGGCGGGGTGAACGCGCTGTGCGCCTCGTCCGAGAGCGGCTTGCCGTCCTCGCCCTCGGCGCCGTCCGCACCGCCGCGCGAGCCGCGGCTGGACTCCCCGGCCACCCTTGACCACCCCCTGACAGACGACGATCCAGGGCCCTGTCAGGCGAGCATAGGGGGTGGGGCGGGGGCCTGCCCGGGGAGGGGCACCGCCCGGCCGGGAGAGTGGGGGGTCAGACCTCCCGGAGGCGCGCCTGGAGGAGGTCGCGGGTCTCCTGCGGGGTCAGGCCCGCGGTGCGCAGGCGGTCCATCTCCCCGTGGTAGCGGGCCACGTCCTCGGCCTTGTCGAGGTAGATGGCGGAGGTCAGGTGCTCGACGTAGACCACATCGGAGAGGTCGGCGTCCGGGAAGCGCAGCAGGGTGAAGGCGCCGGTGTCCGCCGCGTGGCCGGCGTAGGAGAAGGGGATGACCTGCAGGGAGACGTTCGGCATCTCGATGAGGTGGAGCAGGTGGTTCAGCTGCTCGCGCATCACCGCCCGGCCGCCGTACGGCCTGCAGAGCGCGGCCTCGTCGAGCACGGCGTGCAGCCGCGGGGCGTTCTCGGCGTAGAGCAGCTTCTGGCGCTCCAGGCGGACGCCGACGCGGCGTTCGACCTCCGCGGCGGGGGCCGTCGGCTGGCCGGCGGTGACCACGGCCTCGGTGTAGCTCTGGGACTGCAGCAGGCCGTGCACCAGCTGCACCTCGTAGACCTGGAGGGAGGCGGCGGCGGCCTCCAGGCCCACGTAGGTCGGGAACCAGCCGGGCAGCACGTCGCCGTAACTGTGCCACCAGCCCGCCACGTTGGCCTCGCGGACCAGCTCCAGCAGTGCCGAGCGGTCGCGGTCGTCCCTGATGCCGTAGAGAGTCAACAGGTCTTCCACATCCCGGGTCTTGAAGCTCACACGCCCCAGCTCCATCCGGCTGATCTTCGACTCGGAGGCGCGGATCGCGTAACCGGCTGCTTCACGCGTGATCCCGCGCTCCTCGCGGAGCCTTCGGAGTTGGGATCCGAGCAGCATGCGGCGGACAACCGACCCGTTTGCCACGGCTACTTCGGTCATACGGTGCCCGCCTCCGCCCGCGCTGTCCCACTCGGTCCGTCGTCCTCGTCGTCCGGAACGCCCCCCGGCGCCTCCCAGGCATCAACCGGCCACAGTCTGCCATGAAGAGGCTTCGTTGTGTGCTCAAGTGGTTACGGATAAAGGAAAGTTGTGGTTCACATTATGCGCAATCCGGGTCGTGGAGGGAGATTGCGACCGCGTGCACGTGCATCTGCCCTTGCATCTGCCGTACGCATTCGGAACGATGGTCAACCGCACAGCCCGTCGCCCCGGAGCGGATGCGGAGGAAGCGCGATCGCTCCCGCCGTGAGGCCGGTGACGGATTGCCGACGCCAGCATGCGACTGCCGGGGAGTGCTCAGCATGGGACTCGAAGCACAGACCATGCTCGAACCCTTATGGCGGGGTCTGCCTCCGATAGACCCGGGAGCGGTGGCCGGTTCGGCCTCGTGTGCCCTACCGGCCGAGTACGGGGCGGTCAGTGGGGCCCGCAAGTTCACCACCAGCACCCTGCGGCACTGGCAGTTGGACGGCCTCTGCGACGATGTCGCGCTGGTGGTCTCGGAGTTGGTCACGAACGCCCTGCGCCACGCCTGCCCGGACCGGGGCACCGGGGCGCTGGACCCGCCCGTCCGGCTGCACATCATGCGCTGGTCCTCGCGGCTGGTCTGCGCGGTGCGCGATCCCAGCTGCGACAGCCCCGTGGCAGGTGAGGCCGGCTTCGCGGAGGAGTCGGGGCGGGGGCTCTTCCTCGTCGACTCCTTCAGCGACGGCTGGGGCTGGCATCCGCTGGCCGGTTCGCTGCGCGGCAAGGTGGTGTGGGCGCTGTTCCATCTGTCGCCGCCGGCGCCGGGGGCCTGAGGGCCTTCCGGCGCTACGGGGCGGGCCCACGCCGCGGATGGGGCCTCCCCTGCTCGAAGAGCTGGGGGAAAAGCTCGTCGGCCGAGTAGGGGTCATCGGCCGAGTACGGGTCAGCCGAGCACGAGGTGGTCGAACTCGCCGTCCTTGACCCCCAGGAGCAGCGCCTCGATCTCCGCCGGGGTGTAGATGAGCGCCGGGCTGTCGGGGAAGCGCGAGTTGCGGACGGCTATCTCGCCGCCGGGCAGTCGCGCGAACTCCACGCACGTTCCCTGCGAGTTGCTGTGCCGGCTCTTCTGCCAGGCGGCACCGTGAAGGTCTGCGGCTGGCATGCCGTTGTACGCCTGGGCCACGGGGCTCTCCAATATCAGCTGCCGGTGTCAACTGCCCGGGATCATAGTCGTGTTGGCGTGCAGCTGCATGCGCATATGCACGTGCACGCATGGTGAACGGGCGCCTCCGCTGTGCGTTTGCTGAGGTCGAAGAGGCGCGTGTGGTGGACGTGAGGCCATATGTCAGACCCCCCTGACAGACTCGGGCCCATGAGATGGGCCCTGGCGCAGTGCCCCGACGGCAGCGTGCTGAGCTGCCCCGTCGGGAGCGAGGGCCTGCCCGCGGGCCTCCCCCGCCGCGATCCGGACGCGGCGTCGGCCGTGCGCGCGCAGCCCGGCGCGGACCGCTGGATCTGGCGCTCGACCCCGGGGGTGTACGGGGCGCTGCTCGCCGCCGGTGTGCGCGTCGAGCGGTGCTACGACGTGGAGGACGCCGAGGGCCTCCTCCTGGCGCACGAGGGGCGGGCGGGCCTCCCCCGCGCCCTGCCCGCCGCCTACGCCCGGCTGCACGGCCTGCCCGTCCCGGACGATCCCGCGGCGCCGCCCGCCGCCAGGGGCGACGGCGAGCCGCAGCCCTCCCTCTTCGCCGCCGAGGCCCCGGGCAGCGGCCTCCCGCCGGGAGTGGACCCGCTGGACGCCCTGCTGCAGGTCTACGCCGCCCAGCAGCGGCGCCTCGCCCGCGGCGAGCGGCCCGAGCGCATGGCGCTGCTCGTCACCGCCCAGTCCGCCGGCCTGCTCGTCGCCGCCGAGATGGGCCGGGCGGGCATCCCCTGGCGGGCCGACGTCCACGACGCGCTGCTGCTGGAGCTGCTCGGCGGGCGCTATCCGGGCAATCTGGAGCCGCCCCGGCTGGCGGCGCTGGCGCAGGAGGTCTCGCGCGCCTTCGGCCGCCCGGTGCGGCCGGACCTGCCGGCCGAGGTGCTGCGGGCCTTCGCGCGGGCCGGGGTCCCGGTGGGCTCGACCCGCAAGTGGGAGCTGGAGCAGGTCGACCATCCGGCGGTCGCGCCGCTGCTGGAGTACAAGCGGCTCTACCGGCTGCACACCGCGCACGGCTGGCAGTGGCTGCGCACCTGGGTGGACGCGGACGGCCGCTTCCGCCCCGAGTACACCCCGGGGGGCACGGTCTCGGGGCGCTGGACGACCAACGGCGGCGGCGCCCTGCAGATCCCGAAGGTGATCCGACGGGCGGTCATCGCCGATCCGGGCTGGCGGCTGGTGGTGGCCGACGCGGACCAGATGGAGCCGCGCATCCTGGCCGCCGTCTCCCGCGACCGGGGGCTGATGCGGGCGGCGGGCGGGGCGCGCGACCTGTACGCGGAGCTGGCCGAGCGCGCCGTCCCGGGCGGCCGGGCGGAGGCGAAGCTGGCGCTGCTGGGCGCGATCTACGGCCAGACCTCGGGGGACGCGCTGAAGCACATGGCCGAGCTGCGCCGCCGCTTCCCCGCGGCCGTGGCGTACGTCGACGAGGCGGCGCGGGCGGGCGAGGAGGGCCGCCTGGTCCGTACGCACCTGGGGCGCACCTGTCCGCCGTCCGGCACGGGGGACGACGGGTCGGAGGGCGAGGCGGGGGTGCCGCAGGAGGAGGCTCCCGGGACCGCCTCCTCGTACGGGACGACGAGTGCGGCGCGGGCGCGCGGGCGCTTCACCCGCAACTACGTGGTGCAGGGCGGCGCGGCGGACTGGGCGCTGCTGCTGCTCGCGGGGCTGCGCCGGCGGCTGGCGGCGGCGGGGCTCGCGGCGGAGCTGGTGTTCTTCCAGCACGACGAGGTGATCGTGCACTGCCCCGCCGAGGAGGTCGCGGCGGTGCGCGAGGCGATCGACGCGGCGGCGGCGCAGGCGGCGCACCTGGCGTTCGGGGACACGCCGGTGCGGTTCCCGTTCACGGTGGCGGTGGTGGAGTGCTACGCGGACGCGAAGTAGCGGCGGGTCAGGGTCTGATGCCGCTGACCATCTCGGTCGTGGCGTTCAGGCCGGTCTGGATGGAGGGGGCCATCGCCGTGCCGGCGAGGTAGAAGCCCAGGAGGATGCAGACCAGGGCGTGGCTCATCTTCAGGGAGCCGTTGCGCAGGAAGATCACGGCGAGGATCACCAGCAGCAGGACCACGGAGATCGATACGGACATGGCTTTCGTCGCCTCCCGTACGCGGGCCTTCGACAAGGCGGGTCAAGGCGGGCAGTAACCGGGCCAGTCTCGCCCAGTGGGGGCGCCCCGGCGCCGTGGTCCGTATCGGCCATTCGGGTACAGCCGGGGCCGTGCGCAAGGCACCCGGCCGTACCCGAAAGGCAATCAGAGGGCGTACGAGGGGCGCAGTGCGGCCGTGCCCAGTCCGGTGGGGGTGGTGGAGAGGCTGCGCGTGCCGGGGGTGCGACGCAGTTCCTCGTCCCGGTAACGGGCCACGTGGCGGTGCCAGTTGAGGATGCCCGCCAGCCAGTTGCGCAGTTCGGCGACGAAGCCGTCGAGGACCTCGCGCGCCCGGCTGTCCAGTCCCAGTTCCCGGGCGAGCAGCGGGAGTTCGTGCTCGGCGAGGTGTTCGAACTGGGCGAGGCGGCTGTTCATCAGGTCGTCCACGATCGCCAGCGCGGTCGGGTAGTCGCAGTCGAAGAACGTCTGCGTGACCAGCAGGGCGTTGTGCACCTCCCCCTCGTACTCGATCTCCTTGCGGTAGGAGAAGACGTCGTTGAGCAGGCAGGCGTAGTCCGCCGCCGCGTTCTGCAGGGCCTGGAAGGGGGTGGCGGCGTAGACCTGCGGGGGCAGTCGGTCGCCGTGGCCGATGCGGCTGAGCGCCATGGTGAGGTCCGAGCCGAAGGTGGCGCGGCGCATCTCGACGTAGTCGACGGGGTCGGGGACGCGGTGGGCGGCGGTGTTGTGCAGCTCCCAGAGCCAGCTGTCGAGCATGGTGTCGACCGCCTCCCGCAGCATGGTGCGGGCTGTGCGGTCCATGGGCGCGGTCGTACGGGCCCACAGGTCGGCCAGGGAGACCTCCATGGCGCCGCTCGGGGGCGGCGGCGGTGCGCCGTCCACCTGCATCTGGCGGCGCAGGCGCTCGACGTGGGCGCGGGCGCCGGCCAGGTCGCCGGTGGGGGCGAAGACGCGCGGGTAGTAGTCGTCGGCGTACGTCCCCCAGCACAGCCAGCGCGAGCCGGTGTCCAGCTCCTCCACGGTGGCGTCGGGGTGCAGGCCGGCCGCGCACAGGGCGAGGTCGGCGGCGTCCAGGGTGGCCTCGTCCCAGACGTAGCGGTCGGCGCCGGGGGTGAGGATGCCCGTACTCGCCGCCCAGGTGCGGAGGTTGGCGCGGGCGGCCGGGAGGTGGGGGCTGAGGGTGACGGGGTAGGGCAGCCGGAAGTCGGGGAGGCGCAGGGGGCCGGTGGGCTGGAAGGGGACGTGGGCGTGTTTGCGCAGGGCGGCGCGCAGGTGGGCGGCGCTGACGCCCAGGCCGGTGGGGGCGGCGGGCAGGCGCGGGCCCCGGTCCAGGGCGCCGGCGTTCATGTAGCGGCTGGAGCGCAGGTGCCATTCGTGGCCGCCGGACTGCCAGTCCTGCAGGCCCTTGGCGTAGGTGAGGACGGCCGCCGTCTCGGCCGTGTCGGGGGTGAGGGTGGGGAGTTCGGTGAGGACGGTGTGGTCGAACTGCTGGAGGCGGGAGGTGAGCAGGTCGTTGACGCGGTCGGCGGCGTCCTGGGTGGACAGGTGCAGGAAGGTCTCCAGGACCAGGACGCCGTTGCTCAGCTCGCCCTCGTCCTCGACCTCGCGCTGGTAGGAGAAGAGGTCGTTGCGCAGGTGCACGGCGTCGGAGAAGGTGTCGCACAGGACGCGCAACGGGCGTGATCCGGCAAGGCGTTGCGGGATCTCGGCGCTGTTGGCGTACTCCACCAGGCAGGCCGACCAGGGGGCGCCGCCGACCTTGCGGCGCATCTCGACGTACTCGACCGGGTTGGCGATGCGGCCCGCGTTGATGTTGGCCAGCTCCCAGTCCGACTCGTCGAGCAGGGCGCGGGTGACCGCGATGAAGCGCTCGCGCCAGGCGCGGGACATGGCGGGGCAGGTGCGGGCCCACAGGTCCTTCAGGCCCGCCTCGACCGGGTTGCGCGGGTCCGGCACCGGCGTGTCCGGGTCGGGCGGCATGAACCGCGCCAGCCGCTCCAGGTGCGCCTTGCCCGCCGTGCGGTCGCCCGTACGCTTGAACAGCTCCAGGAAGTGGTCGTCGAAGAAGAACACCCACACGTACCAGTCGGTGACCGTCGCCAACTCTTCGGGCGGGCAGTCGGGATGGGTGTAGCCGCACAGGAGGGCGTAGTCGTGGGCGTCCAGGTCGGCGCGCGTCCACACGCCCGAGCCCTCCAGCATGCCCATGTCCGCCGCCCAGGCCCGGGTGTGCTCCCGGGCCCGGTCGGTGTGCGGGCTCAGGCGCGCCGGGTAGGGCACGTAGAAGTCCGGCAGCCGGAAGGACGGCTCGCGGCCGGGGGCCATCAGTGGCCGATCTCCACGTCCTCGAGGATGCCGAGCGCGTCGGGGACCAGGACGGCCGCCGAGTAGTAGGCGCTGACCAGGTACGAGATGATCGCCTGCGCGTCGATGCCCATGAAGCGGACGTTCAGGCCCGGCTCGATCTCGTCGGGGATGCCCTTCTGGTACAGGCCGACGACGCCCTGGTTGTCGGCGCCCAGGCGCATGGCGATGATCGAGCTGGTGTGCCCCGGGGTGATGGGGATCTTGTTGCAGGGCAGGATCGGCACCCCGCGCCAGCCGACCGTCTCGCCGCCCTCGAAGGGCACCGGCGGGGGGACGAGCCCGCGCGCGTTCATCTCGCGGCCGATGGCCGCGATGGTGCGGGGGTGGGCCAGCATGACGCGGGTGTCGCGGCGGCGGCAGAGCAGTTCGTCGAGGTCGTCGGGGGTGGGCGGGCCGGAGCGGGTGTGCAGGCGCTGCTTGAGGTCGGCGTTGTGGAGCAGGCCGAACTCGCGGTTGTTGACCAGCTCGTGCTCCTGGCGCTCCTTCAACGCCTCGACGGTCAGGCGCAGTTGCTGCTCGGTCTGGTTCATCGGCTCGTTGTAGAGGTCTGCCACGCGGGAGTGGACGCGCAGCACGGTCTGGGCGACGCTCAGCTCGTACTCGCGCGGGCTCTGCTCGTAGTCGGCGAAGGTGGCGGGGAGTTGGTACTCCCCGTGCTGACCGGAGGACAGCTCGATCTCCGCCTCGCCGGCCCTGTTCTGGCGCTGGGCGGGAATGGCGCGGAAGGCACCGAGGTGGGCGGCGAGGTCGGGGTGGGCGGCCAGGACGGCCTGGAGCGCGGGGCGTTCCAGGACCAGGACGGTGGCGCGGGTGGCGGCGCGCAGGGTGCACGGCCAGCTCTCCTCGGTGCCCACCAGCAGCTCGGCGCCGGCGTGGTCGCCGTCGGCGAGGACGCCGAGCACGGTCTCGTCGCCGTACTTGCCCCGGCCCAGGCGGCTGATGCGGCCGTGGGCGATCAGCAGCACCTGGTCGGCGGGCGCACCGCCGCTGACCAGCACCTCCCCGGCGGCCAGCTCGCGCTGCTCGAAGCGGTCGGCCAGCGCGGTGAGCACCGGCTCCGCCTCGTAGGCCCGCAGCGGGGGCAGCTCGCGCAGCTCCTGCGGGATGACGCGGACCTCCGCGCCGGTCGAGGTGAACTCCACCCTGCCGTCGCCCAGGGTGTGGGAGAGGCGGCGGTTGACGCGGTACGTGCCGCCCCGGACGTCGACCCAGGGCAGGACGCGCAGCAGCCAGCGGGAGGAGACGCCCTGCATCTGCGGGGGTGTCTTGGTCGTCGTCGCCAGGTTCCTGGCGGCGGCGGTGGCGAGGCTGTGCTGGGTGGGCTGGGCGTGCTGTGTGGGTTCTTCGACTGTCGTCATGGCAGTGAATCTAGAAATCGACACGAAGGTGGCGCAATCGCTCGAAAGAGCGTGGTTGCGAGGGTGCGGGGATGGCTATGGATCATGGGCTCCCGGGTCTTACGGGAGTGTGACGGCGCGCGGTTCGGGGCGGGGGTGGCGAGCGGGGGCGGTTAGCTTCGGGGGATGCGGATTCTGGTGACGGGTGGCAGCGGGTTCATCGGTTCGGCCGTGGTCGCGGCGGTGGAGGCCGCAGGGCACGAGGTGGCGGTGCTGGACGTACGGGGCGGGGCGGACGTGCGTGACCGGGGGGTGGTGGCGGGGGCGTTGGCCGGGGTCGACGCGGTGTGCCACCAGGCGGCGAAGGTGGGGCTGGGGAGGGATTTCTCCGACGCGCCGGATTATGTCTCCGTCAACCTGGTCGGTACCGCTGAGCTGTTGGCCGCGATGGCGGACGCCGGGGTGCGGCGGCTGGTGCTCGCCGGGTCGATGGTCGTCTACGGCGAGGGACGCTACACCTGCGCCTCGCACGGCCTCGTGCGCCCCGGGCCCCGTACGGCCGGCGCGCTGGACGCGGGGCGCTTCGAGCCGCCGTGCCCGGTGTGCTCCGCGCCGCTGGCCGCCGGGCTCGTACCCGAGGACGCCCCGGCCGATCCGCGCAACGTCTACGCGGTGACCAAGCTCGCCCAGGAGCAACTCGCCGCCGTGTGGGCGCGGGAGACCGGCGGCACGGCGGTGTCGCTGCGCTACCACAACGTCTACGGGCCCGGGCTGCCGCGCGACACCCCCTACGCCGGGGTCGCGGCGCTGTTCCTGTCGGCGCTGGGCCGGGGGGAGGCGCCGCGGGTCTTCGAGGACGGGGGGCAGCGGCGGGACTTCGTGCACGTGCGCGATGTGGCGCAGGCCAACCTGCGGGCGCTGGAAGGGTGTTCGCAGCTTCCCGGCGGGGTGCTCACCGCGTACAACACGGGCAGCGGCGAGGTTCGTACGGTCGGGGCGATGGCGCGGGCTCTCGCGGCGGCCTGCGGGGGGCCCGCGCCTGTCGTGACGGGTGAGTACCGGCTGGGGGACGTGCGGCACATCACCGCTGATTCGCGGCGGTTGCGGGAGGAGTTGGGGTGGGAGGCCGGGGTGTCCTTTGCCGAGGGGATGCGGGAGTTGGCCTCGCTTCCGATCGGCTGATCCCGCGCGTCGGCAGCACGACCTCGAAGCGGCAGCCCTTCTCCACGTTGCGTACGCTCGCCCGGCCCTCGTGCGCCTCCACGATGCCCCGGACGATCGCCAGCCCCAGGCCCGCGCCCGCCGGCGGGGTGCGCGCGTGCGTGCCGCGCCAGCCGGTGTCGAAGACGCGGGGCAGGTCCTCCTCGGGGATGCCGCCGCACTCGTCCGTCACCGAGACCACCACCGTGCCGTCCTCCCCGGGCCGCGCGGCCACCGCGACCGTGCCGTCCTCGGGGGTGCGGCGGATCGCGTTGACCAGCAGGTTCCCCAGGACTCGGGTGATCTCCCGGGCGTCCACCTCCACCAATAGCTCCACCGACAGCCCCGCCGGGACCTCCCCGGGGCGCGCGGTCGGGGCATCGGCCGCCAGTCGTACCCCCCGTTCGCGGGCCAGGGGCTCCGCGCCCGCCAGCGCATCGCCGACCAGTTCGTGCAGCGAGAGCCGGGAGCGGGTCAGGCTCAGGGCGCCGGCATGGATGCGGGAGAGCTCGAAGAGGTCGCCGACCATGGCGTTGAGCCGCTCCACCTCGGTGTGGATCCGGCGGTGGTAGCGCGCCGGGTCCGCTGCCACGCCGTCCTCCAGCGCCTCCGCCATCGCGCGCAGGCCGGCCAGGGGGGTGCGCAGGTCGTGTGAGATCCAGGCGACCAGCTCGCGGCGGGAGGACTCCAGAGCGCGTTCCCGCTCCCTGGAGGTCGCCAACCTGGCGCTGGTTGCTTCCAGTTCGCGGGTCACCGCTGCCAGCTCCGCCGCTACCCCGCCGTTCTTCGGGGGGACGAAGCCGCCGTCGTCGCCGAAGGTACGGGCCGCGTGGGCCAGGGCCTCGCTGCGGGCCGCCACCCAGCGGCCCAGAGCTGCCGCCACGGCCATCGCCACGACGGCGGCCATCAGGCAGACGATGATCACTACGTTGCGGTCGTGGGTGCTGAGGAACATCTCGTACGCGACCACCAGCGTGCCGAAGAGCATGGCCAGGATGGCCGTCGCGGCCACCACGGAGATCGTTACCAGGAGGGAGCGGGCGCGCAGGAGGCGCAGGGCCAGAGCGCCCAGGACGCCGGCCGCGGTGGCGCCCAGGAGGGCCAGGAGGGCGATGAGGAGGAGGTCGCGCATCAGGGGGTCCCGGGGTTCGGGTCGAAGCGGTAGCCGACTCCCCATACCGTGGTGATCAGTTTCGGGGTGGCCGGGTTTCGTTCGATCTTTGCTCGTAGGCGGCGGATGTGCACCGTGACGGTGGAGAGGTCGCCGAAGTCCCAGTCCCAGACCTTGTGCATCAGGTCCGTGCGGGTGAAGACCTCTCCCGGGTGGGCCAGGAAGTGGGACAGGAGGTCGAACTCCCGTTGGGTCAGGGGCAGTTCGCTTCTTTTGTTGTTTCCGTCCTCCTGCCAGGCCCTGCGGGCGGCCGGGTCCAGGGCCAGGCCGGAGGTTCGCAGGATCCCGGTGCGTGGCTCTGCGGTTTTCCGGGTGTGGGTGCGGCGGAGGACCGAGTCGACGCGCAGGACCAGTTCCCGGGGGCTGAAGGGTTTGGTCACGTAGTCGTCCGCGCCCAGTTCCAGGCCCGCGATGCGGTCGTCCTCGTCGCCCCGGGCGGTCAGCATGATCACCGGGACCGGGGCCTGTGCGCGCAGGGCCGCGCAGACCGCGAAGCCGTCCAGGCCGGGGAGCATCAGGTCCAGGACCACCAGGTCCGGCCAGGACGCCTCGGCCCGTTCCAGGGCGGTGGGGCCGTCCGCCGCGCGGTCGACCCCGTAGCCGGCGCGGCCGAGGTACTCGACGATCACCTCGGCGACGGTCGGGTCGTCGTCCACGACCAGGATGCGGGGGGCGGGTGGGTGCATGCCTCCAGCGTGGCAGCCCGGGGGCGTTGGGGTGGGGCTGCGGGCCGCGGTGGTGGGCGGCGTCCTTGTTTCGTAAGAAGTCGTGGACCTGTATGTCCGGTTTGGTTTCGTAGGGTGAGGGGCCATGACGGATCTGATCCTGCCCTGCCTGAACGAGGTTGAGGCACTTCCCTGGGTGCTTCGGCGCGTGCCTCCCGGCTGGCGCGCCATCGTGGTCGACAACGGATCCGAGGATGGATCCCCTGAGCTGGCACGGGAGTTGGGCGCCGTCGTGGTGTCCGAGCCGCGTCGGGGTTTCGGTGCCGCCTGTGCGGCGGGGCTGGCCGCCGCCGAGGCGGAGGTGGTCTGCTTCTGCGACTGCGACGCCTCGCTGGATCCGGCGCTGCTGCCGCCGCTGGCCGAGCTGGTACGGCAGGGGGCGGCCGATCTGGTGCTCGGGCGCCGGCGTCCGGTCGTACGGGGAGCGTGGCCCCTGCACGCGCGGGCCGGGAACGCGGCGCTGTCGCGGATGCTGCACCGCCGTACCGGGCTGCGGCTGCACGACCTCGGGCCGATGCGGGCTGCGCGGCGCGAGGCGCTGCTCGGGCTGGGGATCGAGGACCGGCGCAGTGGCTGGCCACTGGAGATGGTGGTGCGGGCCGCGGACGCGGGCTGGCGGGTCGGGGAGGTGGCGGTGCCGTATCTGCCCCGGGCCGGGAAATCGAAGGTCACCGGGACGTGGCGGGGGACCTGGCAGGCGGTGCGCGACATGCGGGCCGTGCTCCACGCCCCGCCGGCGGCCGCCGTGGTGCGGGAGGCTGCCTCGTGAACGACCTCACCTTGCTGGTCATCGCCAAGGAGCCGCGTCCGGGGCGGGTCAAGACCCGGCTGCAGCGCGGTTGTTCGCCCGAGGAGGCCGCCGCGCTCGCGCGGGCCGCGCTCGCCGACACGCTGGCGACCGGACTCGCGGTGCCGGCGGCGCGGCGGGTGCTCGTACTGGAGGGGGCGGTGGGCGACTGGCTGCCGGGCGGCTATGAGGTCGTCGCGCAGGAGGGGGACGCCTTGGACGAACGCATCGCGGCGGCGTTCGCGGGGGTGTCGGGGCCGGCTGTGCTGGTCGGGATGGATACGCCGCAGTTCACCCCGGAGTTGCTGGCGCCCGTGACGCGGGTGGGGGCGTGGGACGCGGTAGACGCCTATGTCGGGGGCGCGGTGGACGGGGGCTTTTGGGCGCTGGGGCTGGCGGTGCCCGATCCGGCGCTGGTGCGGGGGGTGGCGATGTCGCGTCCGGATACGGGGGAGCTGCAGCGGCGGCGGCTTTACGGGGCGGGGTTGCGGGTTGCGGAGCTGGCCGAGCTGCGGGATGTGGATACGCCTGAGGATGTGGGGTTGGTGGCCGGCTTGTGTCAACCCGGTTCTCTGTTCGCCGAGTTGGCCGGGCGGATGGTTGCGTTTTCGGGTGAAGGTGCGGCTTGAGGAGCGCGGCGCCGCCCACCGTGGGCTGGACCGGGGCCGCCGAGCCCTACGCCGCCGCTCTGCGCGCCGGGCGCGGGCCGCTCTTTCTGCGCCGTGACGACGGCTGGCTGCTTCCGCTGGAGGTCGAGCGGTGGTGTGCGGGGCCCGATGCCGCCGACTGGTCTGTGCTGCGGCGGTGTTGCGGGCCCGTGCTCGATGTGGGGTGCGGGCCCGGGCGGCTTGTTGCCGCGCTTGGCCGGCTGGGGCTGCCTGCGCTGGGGATCGATGTCAGCGCGGTGGCCGTGGAGCGTGCGAACGCGGGTGGGGGGTGTGCGCTGCGGCGTTCCGTCTTCGAGCCGCTGCCTGGGGAGGGGCGGTGGGGGACCGTGCTGCTGATGGACGGAAACGTCGGTATCGGTGGGGATGTGGCGGCGTTGCTGGCTCGGGTGCGGTCCCTGGTGGGGGTGGGTGGGGTGTGTGTGGTGGAGGTGCAGGGCTGTGAGGTGGATGAGCGGGTGCGGGTCGCGGTGTGGGACGGGGTGGGGGTGGGGGGTGGGCCTGTGTTTCCGTGGGCGCGGGTGGGTGAGGGGGCGTTGTTGCGGTATGCGGTGGGGTGGGAGTGTCCTAGGGGGTGGGCGTGGAGTTCGGGGGGGCGGCGGTTTGTGGCGTTGCGGGCGGGGGTGGGTTGCGCTTCGGGGGCGGGGCCTCTCCGCGACAACTCCGAAAAGCCATAGGGATTGACTTGCCAT
>NZ_JBHSZO010000064.1:0-15034 GCF_042663125.1 Streptomyces polyrhachis
CGGCCAGGGCGCCCGCGTCCCCCGGCGGGACGGCCAGGCAGGTCTCGCCGTCGGGTCCGGCGACCTCGGGGATGGCGCCGCCGGTGGTGGCGACCAGCGGGGTGGCGGTGGCCATGGCCTCGGCGGCCGGCAGCGAGAAGCCCTCGTACAGCGACGGCACGCAGGCGACCTGCGCCCCGCGCACCAGGTCGACCAGCTCGGCGTCGGAGACGCCCTTGACGAAGCGGATGGCGTCGTGGAGGCCGAAGCGCTCGATGGCGGCGGCGACCGGCCCGTCGTCGGCGCGCTTGCCGACCACCACCAGATGGGCGTCGGGCCGCTCGGTACGGAGCTTGGCGAGCGCCTCGACGAGATGGACCAGGCCCTTCAGGGGTACGTCGGCGCTGGAGGTGGTGACGATGCGGCCGGGGACCTCGGCGGTACAGGGGTCGGGCGAGAAGAGCTCGACGTCGGCGCCGACGGGCACGACGTGGACGCGCTCGGGCCGCACTCCCAGATCGGCGGTGATCTCCGCCCGCGAGGACCCGGAGACGGTGAGGACGGACGGCAGCCGCCGGGCGACCCGGCCCTGCATCCGCGTGAAGCCGTACCAACGCCGCACGGACAGGCGGCGCTTGGCGTCCGCCGCGGCGGCCAGCTCCAGGCGGCGGTCGACGGTGATGGGGTGGTGGATCGTGGTGACGAGGGGGGCGCCCAGCACCCGGGGGCCGCCGAGGAGCCCGTAGCCGAGGGTCTGGTTGTCGTGGACGACGTCGAAGTCGCCGCGCCGGGCGGCGAGCAGCCGGCGGGCCCGCAGGCTGAAGGTCAGCGGCTCGGGGAAGCCGCCGGTCCACATGGTGGCGACCTCCAGGGCGTCCACCCAGTCGCGGATCTCCTCGCGCGCGGGCGTACGGAACGGGTCGGGCTGGCGGTAGAGGTCCAGGCTCGGCAGCTCGGTGAGCGTGACGCCCTCGTCGAGCACGGGGTAGGGCTGCGCGCCGATGACCTCGACGCGGTGGCCGAGGCGGGCCAGCTCGCGGGAGAGGTGGCGGACGTAGACGCCCTGGCCGCCGCAGAAGGGGTTCCCCTTGTAGCTGAGCAGGGCGATGCGCAGTGGTTGCTCAGCAGGCACGCGTGGCCCCCTTCTCACTGCGGTTCTGCCGGAGCGTAACCGCTCACGCTAATGTAGAACAAGTTTCAGACGGGTCGATCGAAGTCATGAATCTACCGGCAGGTAGAGCCTGGGGGCGGCGGTGATCAGGTGATTCACACCACGGAGGGCACGCTCACCGAGCGGCAGGAGGCCCGGCGCGGTCGCATCCTGGCGGCCACGGCCGAGCTCGCCAACAGCGGCGGTTTCGACGCGGTGCAGATGCGGGAGGTGGCGGACCGCGCCAACGTGGCGCTGGGCACCCTCTACCGCTACTTCCCGTCGAAGGTGCACCTGCTGCTGGCCGCGCTCCACGACCGCCTGACCCTCCTGCACGAGACGCTGCGCGAACGCCCTCCCACGGAGCCCACCCCCGGCGGCCGGGTAGCCTCCACCCTCCTGCGGGCGTTCCGCGCCCTGCAACGCGAACCCCACCTGGCGGAGGCGATGCTCCGCGCCCTGCACTCCGCGGGCCGCGCGGCCAGCCCGGACGTGGACGAGGTCTCCCGCCTCACCACCACCATCATCGTGGACGCGATGTCGCCCACCGAGCCCCACCCGGCAGCGGTCCGCGTCATAGAGCACACCTGGCACGCCACCCTGATCACCTGGCTGGCAGGCCGCGCCACCATCCCCCAGGTCCACCAGGACATCGAAACGGCCTGCAGACTGGCGGACCTACCCCCTCAGTAGAGCGGCGCAGACCAGGAACGCCCCGCCCTCCCCGGCCAGGACTCCCGTACCGACACGCCCCCGAGCGCACCCGCACCCGGCCTACCCGTGTGAGGGGCCCGGAGCGACGACTCCGAAAAGACGCACCGCAACGCAGGCCCCCGACAGAGCAGCAAATCGACCGATGGCAAGTACATCCCTATGGCTTTTCGGAGTTGTCGCGGAGAGGCCCCGCCCCCAACGCGAAGAAGCCCGCCCCCCGACGCGAAGAGCCCCCGCCCCGGATGCAGCGCAGATCACGCCCCGCCCCCGCCCCGCCCCGCGAAGCCGCAGGTAAGGTGTTCCCGTCCCCGCGGGGGAAGTCCGGTGCAACCCCGGCGCTGACCCGCAACCGTGTACGTGCCGCCCCGCGGCCCGTGAGCCGGAGTACCCGCGACGGACACGATTGGCTCCCGGCACCGCCCGACCACGGGCGGCCCACCCCCGTCGAGGTATACGGGGCCGAGCCCGGCGCCCACAAGCAAGCCCCGTCCCCGAGGCTGCCGCAGGCCGGCGCCGTGCCGCCCCTCCTGAGGAAAGGCACCGGCCACCCATGGCTCCCCGCTTCACCACCACCCGCACCACCCTCGCGGCGACCACCGCCGCCGCGGCCCTGTGCCTCACCGCGGCCCCCGCGGCCCACGCCGCCGGGACCCCCGGCCCCTACGGCACCGCCGACGCGCAGTACGACGGCGTCTGGCGCACCTCCCTGGCGATGCTGGCCCAGGACGCCGTGGGCACCGTCCCGGCGAAGGAGGCCGTCGCCTGGCTGACGGGCCAGCAGTGCGCGGACGGCGGTTTCGCCGCGTACCGCAAGGACACCGCGCGGGCCTGCGACGCCAAGACGGAGGACAGCAACGCGACCGCGATGGCCGTGCAGGCGCTCGCCGCGCTCGGCGGCCAGGACGCGGTGACGGCCAAGGCGCTGACCTGGCTCAAGGGTATCCAGAACAAGGACGGCGGCTTCCCCTACAACCCGGGCGGCGCGAGCGACGCCAACTCCACCGCGGTGGCGGTAGGCGCCCTGACCGCGGCCGGCGAGAAGCCCGCGGAGATACGCAAGGGCGGCAAGTCGCCCCTGGACGCGCTGGCCGCCCTGCAGCTCCCCTGCGACGCCCCGGCCGCCGACCAGGGCGCGTACGCCTTCACACCGGACAAGGGCAAGCTCTACGCCAACGAGTACGCGACGGCGGCCGCCGCCCTCGCCGCCCGCGGCAGCGGGGCGCTCGTCGCGGACGAGGCGGCCAAGGGCGACACCCCCGTCAAGGCCCCCATCTGCGCGAAGGACCGCGCCCCCGAGGACGCCGCGGAGGCCGCCGACGCCTTCCTGGCCGGGCGGATCGCCGCCAACGGCGGCTTCCTGAAGGACCTCAGCGGCAAGGCGCCGGACCCGAACACCACCGCCTGGGCGACCCTCGCGCTGGCGGCCGGCGGCCACCGCAGCGCCGCGCTGGAGCCGTACGCCTGGCTGGAGAAGAACGCCGCCGCGTGGACCAAGGACAGCCCGGCCGCGCTGGGCACGCTGGTGCTGACGGTCAGGGCGGTCGGCAAGGACCCGAAGGACTTCGCCGGTACGAACCTGCTCGCCGCGCTCGACGCGACCGGCCCCAAGCCGCAGGCGGCGCCCGCGAAGACGGTGGCTCCGGCGGCGGCGGAGAAGAAGGACGACGGCGGCTTCGGCGCCACGACCTGGATCATCCTGGGCGTCGGCCTGGTCGCCGGCGTGGGCGGCGGCCTGCTGGCCAGCATGCGCAAGAAGAACGCCCGGCCGTGACCCGTACCACCAGAGCGCTCGCGGTCCTCGCGCCCCTCGCCGCCCTCCTGGCGGCGGTGGGCGCGGGGCCCGCGCACGCGGCGGGCTACCGCTACTGGTCCTTCTGGGAGCGCGAGGGGGCGGCCTGGGCCTACGCCCAGCAGGGCCCCGGCACCGCCCGCCCCGCCGACGGCGACGTGGTCGGCTTCCGCTTCGCGGTGAGCGAGGACTCCGCCGACGCCACCCGCCCGCGCGGCGGGGCGGACTTCGCGGCGCTGTGCGCGGACACGAAACCCGCGGCGGACCGCAAACGGGTGGCGTTCGTCCTGGACTTCGGCACCCGAGCGGACTCGGCCGACGGCGCCGTACCCCCCAAGCCGCGCACCGCCTGCGCGCTCGTCGCCCAGGACGCGACGGCGGCCGACGCGCTGGCGACGGTCGCGGAGCCGCTGCGCTTCGGCGACAACGGCCTGCTGTGCGCCATCGCCGGCTATCCGCGTACGGGCTGCGGGGAGACGGTGTCGGAGAAGAAGCCCGCGTCGGACAAGCCCGCCGAAGCAGCGCCCGACCCGGCAGCCGACGAGGGCCCCTCCGCCGGCCTGCTCGCCGGCGCGGCGGCCCTCGCGGTGCTCGCCGGTGCGACGCTCTGGCAGGTCAGGCGCCGGCGCGGATGACGCGGACAGCCGGCGCCCTGCCTCCCGCCCGAGCCGCCGGGCGCACCGGGCACACCGGGCGCACCGCCCGCCACCGCCTGGCCGCCCTGCGCGCCCCCGAGGCGCACCGCTCCAACGCCCTGCACCCGGCGGCCTGGTGGCTGTGGGCGCTGGGCCTGGCGGCGGCCGCCTCGCGGACCACCAACCCGCTGCTGCTGGGCCTGCTCGTCGGGGTCGCGGGATACGTGGTCGCCGCGCGCCGCACGGACGCCCCGTGGGCCCGCGCCTACGGGATGTTCCTGAAGCTGGGGCTCGCGGTGCTCGTCATCCGGCTGGTCTTCACCGTGGTGCTGGGCTCCCCGGTCGGCGGCACGCATGTGCTCTTCACGCTGCCCGAAGTCCCGCTGCCCGACTGGGCGATGGGGATCCGGCTGGGCGGCCGGGTGGTGGCCGAGCAGCTGAACTTCGCCTTCACCCAGGGCCTGCGGCTGGCCACGCTGCTGATCTGCGTGGGCGCGGCCAACGCGCTGGCCAACCCGGCGCGGCTGCTGAAGTCGCTGCCGGGCGCGCTGTACGAGGCCGGGGTGGCGGTGGTCGTGGCGATGACCTTCGCCCCGCACTTCGTCGCGGACGTGGTGCGGCTGCGCGCCGCGCGCCGGCTGCGCGGGCGCGGCGACCGGGGGGTGCGCTCGGTGCTCCAGGTCGGACTGCCGGTGCTGGAGGGGGCGTTGGAGCGCTCGGTGGCGCTGGCCGCCGCGATGGACGCGCGCGGCTACGGGCGCCGCGCCGAGGTGGCGCGCGGGGTGCGCCGCACCACCGCCGCGCTCACCGTCGGCGGTCTGCTGGGGGTGTGCGCGGGGACGTACGGACTGCTGGCGGCGCAGGGCGCGGGCTACGGGCTGCCGGTGCTGGTGCTCGGGCTGGCCGCCGCGCTGGCGGGGCTGCGGCTGGGCGGGCGGCGGGCGGTGCGCACCGTGTACCGGCCCGACCGCTTCGGCACGCGCTCCTGGCTGGTGGCGGGCTCGGGCGCGGCGGTGGCGGCACTGACGGTGTACGCGGCGCGGTACGCGCCCGGGGCCCTCAACCCGCCCGTCGTACCGCTGCGGGCGCCGGAGCTGCCCCTGTGGCCGGCCGCCGGCCTCCTCCTGGGCCTTCTCCCCGCCTTCGTCGCGCCCATCCCCCCGCGGACGCCGCCCTCCCCCGGGCCGACCCCGTCCGACACCTCGTACGACCCGCCCCCCGCGCCGCGCAAGGAGTCCCCCGCGTGATCCGCTTCGAAGACGTCTCCGTCACCTACGACGGCGCGGCCGCCCCGGCGCTGCGGGGCGTCGACCTGGCCATCCCGGAAGGGGAGTTGGCGCTGCTGGTCGGCCCCTCGGGGGTCGGCAAGTCGACACTGCTGGGCGCGGTCAGCGGGCTGGTCCCGCACTTCACCGGCGGCACCCTGCGCGGCCGGGTCACCGTCGGCGGGCGCGACACCCGGCTGCACCCGCCGCGCGAACTGGCCGACCTGGTCGGCACGGTGGGCCAGGACCCGCTGGCGCACTTCGTCACCGACACGGTGGAGGACGAGCTGGCGTACGGCATGGAGTGCCTGGGCCTGCCCGCCGACACCATGCGCCGCCGGGTCGAGGAGACCCTCGACCTGCTGGGCCTGGCGGAGCTGCGCGAGCGGCCGATCGCCTCGCTCTCCGGCGGGCAGCAGCAGCGCGTCGCGATCGGCTCGGTGCTGACCCCGCACCCGAAGGTGCTGGTGCTGGACGAGCCGACCTCCGCGCTGGATCCGGCGGCGGCGGAGGAGGTCCTCGCGGTGCTCCAGCGGCTGGTGCACGACCTGGGCACCACGGTGCTGATGGCGGAGCACCGGCTGGAGCGGGTGGTGCAGTACGCGGACCAGGTGGTGCTGCTGCCCGAGGCGGGCGCGGCGCCGGTGACGGGCACCCCGGCGGAGATGATGGCCGTCTCGCCGGTGTATCCGCCGGTGGTCTCGCTGGGGCGGCTGGCGGGCTGGACGCCGCTGCCGCTGTCGGTACGCGACGCGCGCCGCCGGGCCGGGGCGCTGCGGGAGCGGCTGGCGGAGGTGACGCCGCAGGAGCCCGCCGCGCCGGCCCGTACGGTCGAGCCGCCCCGACTCCCCGTGTCGACAAAGCGCTTCGGTCTCTTCCGCCGCAGGCCGCAGACCGCCGCAGCCCCCGCCTCTGCCTCCGGGACAACGGGCGCGACCCCCGCCGCCGTCCTGGACGGCGTCACCCTGCGGCGCGGCCGCACCGAGGTGCTGCGCGACGTCACGCTCTCCCTCGCCCCCGGCGAGACCGTCGCCCTCATGGGCCGCAACGGCGCCGGCAAGTCCACACTGCTGCGCACGCTGGTGGGCATGGAGGCGCCCAGCGCGGGCCGGGTGCGCCTGCCGGGCGGCGCCGCGCCGCGCACCACCGCGCCGCGCGAGCTGCTGCGCCGCGTGGGCCTCGTACCGCAGGACCCCCGCGACCTGCTGTACGCCGACACGGTGGCCGGGGAGTGCGCGGCCGCCGACCGCGACGCCGGCGCGGCGGCGGGAAGCTGCCGGGCGCTGGTGGACGAACTGCTGCCGGGCCTCGCGGACGCCGCGCACCCGCGCGACCTCTCCGAGGGGCAGCGCCTCGCGCTCGCCCTCGCGGTGATCCTCACCGCCGAGCCCGCGCTGCTGCTGCTCGACGAGCCCACCCGCGGTCTGGACTACGCGGCCAAGCACCGCCTCGCCGGCGTGCTGCGCGAGCTGGCGGCGCGCGGGCACGCGGTCGTGCTGGCGACGCACGACGTGGAGCTGGCCGCCGACGTCGCCCACCGGGTCGTCATCCTCGCCGAGGGCGAGGTGGTAGCGGACGGGCCGATGGCCGAGGTGGTGGTCTCCTCGCCGGCCTTCGCCCCCCAGGTCACGAAGATCATCGGGAGCGGTCCGTGGCTGACGGTGCCGCAGATCCGCCGCGCGCTGGAGGCGGCGTGACGACCGCCGCCCGCCCCGTCCGCCTGGGCCCGCGCGCGAGTGCCGCGCTGGCCCTGGTCAGCCTCACCGGCGTCGCCGCCTTCGGCTGGCCGCTGCTCGCCTCCGCGCAGACCTCCGTGGACCACGCCGCCGAGGCGCCCTGGCTCTTCGCGCTGCTGCTGCCGCTGCTGCTCGCGGTGCTGATGGGGGTGCTCTTCGACGGCCGGGCGGCAGAAGACGCCGGCACGGCAGCCGACAGGAGTACGGGCGCGGCCCTTCCCGCCGCGGCCGGCGTGGACGCCAAGTCCATCGCCATGCTCGGCGTCCTGGCGGCGGTCGGCGCCGCCCTGCGCCCGCTCGGGGCCGGAACGGCCGGCCTGGAGCCGATGTTCTTCCTCCTCATCGTGGCCTCCCGCGTCCTGGGGCCGGGCTTCGGCTTCGTGCTGGGCGCCACCACGATGTTCGCCTCCGCGCTGCTCACCGGGGGTGTGGGGCCGTGGCTGCCGTTCCAGATGCTGTCGATGGGCTGGGTCTGCCTGGGGGCGGGACTGCTGCCCGGGGCCGAGCGGCTGCGGGGCCGCGCGGAGGTGTGGCTGCTTGCCTCGTATGGAGTAATCGCGGCCTTCGCTTATGGGCTGATCATGAATTTCCAGGGCTGGCCGCTGACGACCCGGGGACTCCCCTCGGACCTCGCCTTCGTACCCGGCGGCGCGGTCGGCGAGAACCTCGGCCGCTTCCTCGCATACTGCCTGGCCACGTCGATGGGCTGGGATCTCGGCCGGGCGCTGACGACCTTCGCGTGCACCCTGGTGGTGGGGGCCCCCGTACTGAAGGCCCTGCGCCGGGCGACGCGCAGGGCCGCGTTCGGCACGCCGGTCCGCTTCGAATAGGCACCCGGGAGGCGGAATAGTTCATTCCTATCCGGCGGTGCCCATCTCACATCTGAGATACGTTCGCCCCATGGCAGACGACTACCTCGTACGCATCGGCCTCCTCATCCGCAACGCCCGCCAGCACCGCGGATGGACCCAGTCCCAACTCGCCGAAGCCCTCGGTACCAGTCAGAGCGCGGTCAACCGCATCGAGCGCGGCAACCAGAACATCTCCCTCGACATGATCGCGCGGATCGGCGCCGCCCTGGACAGCGAGATCGTCTCGCTCGGCACGGCCGGCCCTATGCACCTGAGGGTATCGGGCGGCCGTCAGCTCTCCGGCGCCATCGACGTCAAGACCAGCAAGAACGCCTGCGTCGCCCTGCTGTGCGCCTCGCTCCTCAACGCCGGCCGCACGGTCCTGCGGCGGGTGGCGCGGATCGAGGAGGTCTACCGGATCCTCGAAGTACTGGGCAGCATCGGCGTCAAGGCCCGCTGGATCAACGGCGGCGGCGACCTGGAGATCATCCCGCCCGCCGAGCTGGACCTGGCGTCCATCGACGCCGAGGCGGCGGTGCGCACCCGCAGCATCATCATGTTCCTCGGCCCGCTGCTGCACCGCACGGACCGCTTCAAGCTGCCCTACGCCGGCGGCTGCGACCTGGGCACCCGTACCGTCCAGCCGCATCTGAGCGCCCTGCGCCACTTCGGGCTGGCCGTCACCGCCACCGACGGCGTCTACCACGCCGAGGTCGAGCCCGGCATCGCCCCGCAGCGCCCCATCGTCCTGACCGAGCGCGGCGACACGGTGACGGAGAACGCGCTGCTGGCCGCCGCCCGCTACGACGGCACCACGGTGATCCGCAACGCCAGCTCCAACTACATGGTCCAGGACCTGTGCTTCTTCCTGGAGCAGCTGGGCGTGGAGGTCGAGGGCATCGGCTCCACCACGCTGACCGTGCGCGGCGTTCCCGACATCGACCGCGACGTGGACTACTCCCCCTCCGAGGACCCGGTCGAGGCGATGAGCCTGCTGGCGGCCGCCGTGGTGACCTCCTCGGAGCTGACGATCCGCCGGGTGCCGATCGAGTTCATGGAGATCGAGCTGGCCGTGCTGGACGAGATGGGCCTGGACCACGACCGCAGCCCGGAGTACGTGGCGAACAACGCCCGCACCCGGCTGGTCGACCTCACGGTCCGCCCCTCGAAGCTCCAGGCGCCGATCGACAAGATCCACCCGATGCCGTTCCCCGGCCTGAACATCGACAACGTGCCGTTCTTCGCGGCCATCACGGCCTCCGCGCACGGCTCCTCGCTGATCCACGACTGGGTCTACGACAACCGCGCGATCTACCTCACCGAACTGACCCGCCTGGGCGCCTCGGTGAAGCTCCTGGACCCGCACCGCGTCCTGGTCGAGGGCCCCACGCGCTGGCGCGAGACGGAGATGATGTGCCCGCCGGCGCTGCGCCCGGCGGTGGTCGTCCTGCTGGGCATGATGGCGGCGGAGGGCACCTCGGTGCTGCGCAACGTCTACGTCATCAACCGCGGTTACGAGTCCCTGGCCGACCGCCTGAACTCGGTGGGCGCGCGCATCGAGACCTTCCGGGACATCTGAGGCACCACCCCACGGGCCAGGACCCGGCGGGGCGACTCCGGTCGCACCGCCGGGTCCTGTCGTACGGGCGGCGGACGCAGGGCGGGGACCCGGCGGTCAAGAGCGCCGGCGGTGATCATCGTCACCCCGGCGCCCTTCCCCCGGGATGGCATGGGCACGTAATCTCTCGCCAACCCGAGAGGGAAGCGTTCCCCAACCGACCAGCCCGGACGAGGAGTTCCACCTTGCCCCGTGTCCACAGCTCCGACGGCACCACCCCCCGCCGCCGCCCGCTGCCCCGCCTGATCGGCACAGCCGGCGCAATCGGCACAGCCGCCGCGCTCTGCGTCCTCGCCCTGCCGGGCGGCGCCGCCGCCGGCTCCCCGGCCGACCGCGCCCCGGCGCCCGTCACCGCCGCACCGGCGGAGCCGGGCGTGCGGGCCATCGAGGGCTCGTACATCGTCCGGCTCAAGCCCGGCAGCGACGCCCGCGGCCTGGCCCGCGCCCTGTCGGTGAGCCCGCGCCACGTCTACGACGCCGCCGTCGACGGCTTCGCCGCCGACCTCAACGAGGGCCAACTCAAGGCGCTCGCCCGGCAGTCGGCCGTGGTGTCCATCGCCCAGGACTCCTGGGTCGACAACGCGCTGGACGCCACCCAGGCCAACCCGCCCTCCTGGGGCATCGACCGCGTGGACCAGCGCGCCCTGCCCCTCTCGGCGAGCTACACCTCCACCGCCGACGGCTCCGGCGTGCACGCGTACGTCATCGACACCGGCATCGACACCACGCACCCGGACTTCGGCGGACGCGCCCAGTTCGACCTGAACGTCATCGACACCAAGAACACCGACTGCGACGGCCACGGCACGCACGTCGCGGGCACGGTGGGCTCCACCACGTACGGCGTCGCCAAGGGCGTCCGGCTGCACGCGGTGAAGATCCTCAACTGCCGCGGCACCGGCCGCACCTCCGCCACCATCAAGGCGGTCGACTGGGTGACGGCCAACGCCCAGAAGCCGGCCGTGGCCAACACCTCCTGGAACTGGTCCTACGACGCCACCCTGGCCGCCGCCCTGACCGGGATGATGGACTCCGGTGTCTTCCTGGCCACGTCGGCGGGCAACACCGGCACCGACTCCTGCGACCGGCTGCCCCGCGCCCTGCCGCAGGCCACCGCGGTCGGCGCCACGGACAGCGGCGACAACCGGGCGAGCTACTCCTCGATCGGCGCCTGCGTCGACCTCTACGCCCCCGGCTCGTCGATCCTCTCCACCCAGCCGAACAACACCACCGCGGTGTTCAACGGCACCTCGATGGCCACCCCGCACGTGGCGGGCATCGCGGCGCTCTACAAGAGCGCCAACGGCGACACCGGCCAGGCGGCGCTGAGCGGTTGGCTCACCTCCGGCGCCACAGCGGGCGCGGTCAAGGGCAGCCTCTCGGGCACCCCGAACCTGCTGGCGTACACCGGCGGTCTGTGACCCGCGCGGACGGGCCCCCGCCCGGGGGACCCGTCCGCGAACCCGGAAGACCCGCGCCCGTACGGCGTGAGACGCTGGGCACATGTCTGTCGTGAAGATCAACGTGCTGGAAGTCCCGGCCGAGCAGCGCGAGGTGCTGGAGAAGCGCTTCGCCTCGCGGGCGGGGGCCGTCGAGGGGTCGGACGGCTTCGAGTGGTTCGAGCTGCTGCGGCCGGTCGAGGGCACCGACCGGTATCTCGTGTATACGCGGTGGAGAGACGAGGCTTCCTTCCAGGCGTGGATGGAGGGTCCCATGAAGGCGGCACACCAGGGTGGCGCGGCGGGCGGCCGGCCCGGCGGCGAGGGCGGCGGCGAGGGCAGCGGCGAGGGCGGGCAGCCCCAGCGGCCGGCGGCGTCCGGCTCGCAGCTGTGGTCGTTCGAGGTGGTGCAGAGCGCCGGTCCCGGGGCCGGCGCGTGACCGCGGGCGCGGGCACCCTCTCCACCGTCGTGCTGGCTCCCGAGCCGTACGACGGCGCCGAGGTCGCCGAGGCGGTGTGGGAGTACTTCGCCGAGACCGGCGAGCGCATCTTCGGCCGCCCCGCGACGGACGAGGAGCTGCGCGAGGCCATCGCCTGGGACGACTGCAGCGAACTCGCCCCGCCGCACGGGGTGTTCCTGGGCGCCCGGGACACCGACAACACCCTGCTGGGCTTCGCGGGCGTGCGCGCCCTCACCGAGGCCCCGGGGACCTGCGAGTTCAAGCGCATCTATGTCCGCCCCGCCGCGCGCGGCCGGGGCCTGGGGCGCCGGCTGCTGCTCGCGGCGGAGGAGGAGGCCGTGCTGCTGGGCGCGCGCCGCATCATCCTCAACACCCGCACGGTGCTGACGGAGGCGCGGGGCATGTACGCGTCGCACGGGTACGCGGAGATCCCCAGGTACATCGACGAGGACTGGGCGGAGCACTGCTTCGCGAAGGACCTGGACGTCTGAGCGGGCCGGGAGCGGGGCGGGGCGTCCGGAGAGGTCCGGGCGCCCCGCCCCCGCCTACTCCCCGCGCCGGTAGTCCCCGTCCTGCCCGTGCCTGCGGTGGTGGTCCAGGTCGTGGCCGCCGTCCGCGTCGGAGCCCGGGACCAGGGCGCGGCGGGGGAAGTTCTCGTACGGGGCCTCCTCGTCGCTGCCGTTCAGCTCCCCGCACAACTCCCTGACCAGCGCCGTCAGATCGGTCGGCCGCTCCGCGCCCCACCAGTCGCCCAGCAGCTCCCCCATCGCGTCCTCGCGGGCCTGCGCCAGCGCCATCGCCGGCGCGACGCCCTCATCGGTGAGCGTCAGGGGCAGCCCGCGCCGGGCGGCGTAGCCGCGCTCCTCCAGCTGGCGGGCGGCGGAGGTCACCACCGCGATGGGGATGTCGGCCCGTTCGGCGAGGAGCACCGGCTCCGTGGACCCGTACCGCAGCAGCCGCAGCAGCATCCAGCTCGCCGCCGGCTCCAGGTCCAGGCCGGCGCGCGCGGTGATGTCGCGGTAGAGCTCGCGGCGACCGGTGCGGCTGCTGAGGGTGGTCAGGGCGCGGCTCAGCTCCTCGCGGGAGGTGCGCTCGACGGGGTTGGTGGCGAGGGTCTCGCTGGCGTCGGGGACGGTGGCGTGGCCGCGCAGCGGCTCCTCCTTCAGGAACCAGGACAGGACGAAGGCGACCACGGCCACCGGTGCGGCGTAGAGGAAGACGTCGGTGATGGCGGTGGAGTACGCGTCGATGACGTCGCCCTGCAGGGCCGGGGGGAGCTTGGCCAGGGAGCGGGGGTCGGCCATCAGGGCGCCCTGGTCCGTGCCGGGCGGGAGCTGCTTGCCGCGCAGGGCGTCCGCCAGGTGGTGGGTGAGGCGGTTGGTGAAGATGGTGCCGAAGACCGCCACGCCGACGGAGGCGCCGATGGAGCGGAAGAAGGTGGCGCCGGAGGTGGCGACGCCCAGGTCCTGGTAGCCGACGGCGTTCTGCACGGCCAGCACCAGGACCTGCATCACCAGGCCGAGGCCGAAGCCGAAGACGAAGAAGTAGGCGTCCATCGCGAAACCGCTGGAGTGCGGCTCCAGTTGGTGCAGCAGCAGCAGGCCGACTGCGGTGATGCCCGTGCCCAGCACGGGGAAGACCTTCCAGCGGCCGGTACGGGTGATGAGCTGGCCGGAGCCGATGGAGGCGATCAGCAGGCCGATGACCATGGGCAGCATCTGCACGCCGGACATGGTCGGCGAGACGCCCCGGACGACCTGCAGGTAGGTGGGCAGGTAGGTCATCGCGCCGAACATCGCGAAGCCGACGACGAAGCCGATCACCGAGCACAGGGTGAAGTTGCGCAGCTTGAACAGCCGCAGCGGCATGACCGGCTCCGCCGCCCGCCCCTCCACGTACACGAAGGCCGCCAGCGCCGCCGCCGCCAGCAGGGCGACGCCGATGACCTGCACCGAGCCCCAGTCCCAGGTGGTGCCGCCGAGCGAGGTCACCAGGACCACACCGGTGGCGAAGGTGGCGATGAGGAGGATGCCGGCGTAGTCGATGCGGTGCGGGGTGCGGTGGCGCGGGATGTGCAGGAACGCGGCGATGGCGAGGAGGGCGACGGCGCCGATGGGCAGGTTGATGTAGAAGACCCAGCGCCAGCTGAGCTGTTCGGTGAAGAAGCCGCCCAGGAGGGGTCCCAGGACGCTGGTGGCGCCGAAGACGGCGCCGAAGAGGCCCTGGTAGCGGCCGCGTTCGCGGGGCGGGACGAGGTCGCCGACGATCGCCATGGTCAGCACCATCAGGCCGCCGCCGCCCAGGCCCTGCAGGGCGCGGAAGCCGATCAGCTCGCCCATGTTCTGGGCCATGCCGCACAGGGCGGAGCCGATGAGGAAGATGACGATGGAGGACTGGAAGAGCTTCTTGCGCCCGTACTGGTCGCCGAGCTTGCCCCACAGGGGGGTGGCGGCGGTGGCGGCGAGCATGTAGGCCGTGACGACCCAGGAGAGGTGTTCGAGGCCGCCGAGGTCGCTGACGATGGTGGGCAGCGCGGTGGAGACGATGGTCTGGTCCAGCGCCGCCAGCAGCATGCCGCTGAGGAGGGCGGCGATGGAGATCAGCGTGCTGCGGTGGGTGGCGGGGTCGCTGAGGGGGTCGCCGGAGGGGTCGGTGCGGGGACTCGCCGCCGGGTCGGTGCGGGGGTCGGTGCTACGGGCCTCGCCGCCGGGTGCGGCCGGGCGGCCCCCGGCTATCGCGCCGCTCTCCGCGTCCGCGCTCCGCTCGCCGTCGAGACCCTCACCGTCGGCCTGTTCTCGTCCCATGACCCCATACTCGCCCGTTTGTCCACCTCCGGCCTCCCGAGGCCGGCCGGGGGCCGGAGGTGGAGCCGCATCGAGACCTGGGGGCCCTGGGCAGTGAACCACCCCGTTCTGCATAATCGCTAGGCATTCGAATCGAGGAGACCCGCACGGTGAACGATCAGGCATGCCCGAAGTGCGGTGCGCCGGTGAACGCATACGGGACGCCGGGCTGCGGCTGCGCGATCCTGGAGGCGGCCCCGGGGAGCGCCCCGCACACCGATGACGGGGCGGCGACCGTGGCGATGCCCGCCGTCACCGACGAGGGGCCGATCCCGCCGGCGACCGCGACGCCGCCGGTACGCCCGTACGTCGCACCCGGCCCCGAAGCGCCCGTGTCGACCGTCGGGAACACGGTGCAGCCGCTGCTGCCCGACCAGGCCGCGACGCCTTCGGCGCCCGCTCCGGAGGACCTGCACCTCTTCGAGAACGGGGCGGGGGTCTTCGAGGACACCGCCGAGTTCGATCCGGTCGCGGGACCGGCGCCGCACGGGCCCGGCGGCGGGTGGCCCATCGGCGGGCGGCCCGTCGGCGGCCGGGCGCAGGCGCGCCACGAGC
>NZ_JBHSZO010000065.1:0-14811 GCF_042663125.1 Streptomyces polyrhachis
GCGAGGTCCGCTCCGAGTGCCTCGAGTACGCACTGGCCAACGACGAGCGCTTCGGAATCTGGGGCGGCCTCTCCGAGCGCGAACGCCGCCGCCTGAAGAAGGCCGCGCTCTGAGGGGGCGTCCCGGGGCGACGATCCGCGCAAAGCGGACCGTCGCCAAGGGCCCGTCGTCCACAGGGCCGCACGGGGCGGTGTCGTAGGCCGTTAGTGTGGGCCCCGATGTCAAGCTACGCCGCCCCCGAGTCCGCCGCCCCGGAGCTGCCCGCGCACGTCGTGACCGCCGTGCTCGTCGCCCACGACGGCGCCCGCTGGCTGCCCGACGTGCTCCGCGGCCTCCTGGGCCAGGAGCGCCCGGTCCAGCGCGTCGTCGCCGCCGATACGGGCAGTGCGGACGACTCCGCCCGGTTGCTGACCGAAGCCCTCGGAGCCGAGCGCGTCACCCACCTCGCCCGCCGCACCGGCTTCGGCACCGCCGTCGCCGAGGCCGCGCGTACGGCGGGGGTGCCGACCCCGGACGATCTTCCCTACCTGCGCCGTCCCAGCAGCTGGGACCCGGTGAACCGGCAGTGGCGCGACTCGGCCCACGAGCTGCCCGAGCTGCCGCACGGCGAGCCGGTGCAGTGGCTCTGGCTGCTGCACGACGACTCCGCCCCCGAGCCCGGCGCCCTCGCCGCGCTGCTGCGCGTCGCCGACGCCCAGCCCCAGGCGGCGGTCATCGGCCCCAAGCTGCGCGGCTGGTACGACAGGCGCCAGCTGCTGGAGACCGGTGTCTCCATCGCCGCGAGCGGCCGGCGCTGGACCGGGCTGGACCGCCGCGAGCAGGACCAGGGCCAGCACGACGGCGTCCGCGACGTCCTGTCCGTCTCCACCGCCGGCATGCTCATCCGCCGCGACGTCTTCGAGCAGCTCGGCGGCTTCGACGCCCGGCTGCCGCTGATGCGCGACGACGTCGACCTGTGCTGGCGCGCCCACCAGGCAGGCCACCGGGTGCTGATCGCCACCGACGCGGTGCTGCGGCACGCGGAGGCGGCGGCCCGCGAGCGCCGCTCCATCGACTGCGCCGGCCGCGGCGTGGCGGGCCCGCACCGGGTGGACAAGGCCGGCGCCGCGTACACGCTGCTGGCCAACGCCCGCGCCGCCGCGCTGCCGTGGATCGTCTTCCGGCTGGTGCTGGGCACGGTGCTGCGCACGCTGGCCTACCTCGTCGGCAAGGTGCCCGGGCAGGCCCTGGACGAGATCGCCGGCCTGGCGCAGGTGCTGCTCAACCCCTTCCGGGTGCTGAGCGGCCGCCGCAGGCGCGGCCGCGGCACCGTCCCCCCGGCCGAGCTGCGCCCGCTCTTCCCGGGCCGCGGGGCCACCGTCCGCGCCACGGTGGAGCAGGTCGTCAGCAACGTCGCGGGCCGCTCCGAGCCCGAGCGCTCCGGCGGCGGACGGCACGGCGGCGCGGTGGAGTCCGGCCCCGGCGGGGACGACGCGGACTTCCTGGAGATCGAGCAGTTCTCCCGGCTGCGGCAGCTCGCCCGCAAACCCGGCCCCCTCCTCTTCGCCGCCCTGCTGCTGGTCTCCCTCGTCGCCTGCCGCGAACTGCTCGGCGGCGGCTCGCTGATGGGCGGCGCCCTGCTGCCCGCGCCCGACCGCGCCGGCGAGCTGTGGGCGAGCTGGGCACACGGCTGGCATCCGGTCGGCGTCGGCGGCACCCAGGGCGCACCGCCCTACCTGGCCCTCCTCGCCGGCTTCGCCGCGCTGCTGCTGGGCTCGACGCACACCGCGCTGACGGTGCTGCTGGTCTGCTCCGTGCCGCTGGCCGGCCTCGTCGCGTACTTCGCCTCCCGCCCGCTGGTCCCCTCGCGGCTGCTGCGCGCCTGGGCCGCCGTGACCTACGCCTTCCTGCCCGCCGCCACCGGCGCGCTGGCCGAGGGCCGGATCGGCACCTGCGTGCTCGCGGTGCTCCTGCCGCTGATCGCCCGCGCTGCCGTCGCCGCGAGCGGCCTGACCGGCCGCCCCGGCTGGCGCCCGGCCTGGGCGTACGCCCTGCTGCTCACCGTCGCCACCGCCTTCACCCCGATCGTCTGGCCGCTGGCGGCCGTGCTCGCGGCGGCGCTGCTGGGCTACCGGGCGGCCACCGACCGCGCGCTGCCCACCGCCTGCGGGCTGCGTCAGCTGGCCGCCCTGGCCACCCCGATGCTCGTCCTGGCGCCCTGGTCGCTGCAGTTGCTCGCCTCACCCTCCCGCTTCCTCACCGAGGCCGGCATGGAGCTGCGGCCGCCCGCCGTCTCCGCCGTGGACCTGCTCCTGGTCAGCCCCGGCGGATCGGGCGCCGGTCCGGTCCTGCTGCTGGCCGGCCTGGTCCTGGCCGCGCTGGCGGCGCTGCTGCGCGGCGAGCGCGAGCTGCCGATCCGTACGGCCTGGGCGGTCGCGCTGGCCGGCTTCCTCTTCGCCGCCCTGTCCGCGGGGGAGTGGGCGGGTCCCGCGACCCTCGTCTACGGGCTGGCGCTGCTGTGCGCCGCCGTGCTCGGCGCCGACGGCGCCCGCCACCGGGTGGCCGAGCAGAGCTTCGGCTGGCGCCAGCCGCTCGCGGTGCTCATCGCCGCGGCCTGCCTGCTCGCCCCGCTGGCGCTGGCCGCCGGCTGGATGTGGCGGGGTGCCGACGGCCCGCTCCAGCGGCGCGACCCGGTGCAGGTGCCGGCCTTCGTCGCGGCGGAGTCGGCCACCTCCGACCAGCCGCGCACCCTCGTCCTGGGCGGCACGTCCGGCGAGGCCACGTACACGCTGGTGCGCGGCGCCGGCGCACGGCTGGGCGACGCCGAGCTGACCGCGAGCGGCCCCGTCAGCAGGCAGCTGGACGCCGTGGTGGCCGGCCTGGTCGCCGGCTCAGGCGCCGACCAGACGAAGGGCCTGAGCGCCTTCGCGGTGCGCTACGTGCTGGTACGCAACGACGAGCCCGCCGCCCGCGCCATGGGCCGCGTGCTGGACGCCACCCCCGGCCTGACCCACCTCAGCGAGCAGCCGGGCGGTGCGCTGTGGCGCGTCGACCGGCCGGTGGCCCGCGCCGCGATCGAGTCCGCCGACTCCTCCGCGCCGGTGCTCGTCGCGGCCGGCCCGGTCGGCGTCGACACCCGGATCGGGCCCGGCCCGCAGGGCCGCGTGCTGCGGCTGGCCGACGCGCACGCCGCCGGCTGGCAGGCGGCGCTCGACGGCCGGAAGCTGAAGCCGGTGGAGCTGGACGGCTGGGCGCAGGGCTTCGAGCTGCCCGCCGAGGGCGGCCGGCTGACCGTCCGCTACGCCACCTCCGCCGCCCACACCGCCTGGATCTGGGCGCAGGCGGGCGCGCTGCTGGTCGTCGTGGTCCTCGCGCTGCCCGGTCGGCGCCGCGAGATGGACGACGACCTGCCGGAGGCCGACGCGGTCGTCCAGGGGCACACGGCGGGCGCCGGCGTCCCCGCCCAGCCCGTCGACGGCGAGGGCCGCCGGGCCCGGCGCCTGCGCGCCGCCGCCGAGGCGTCCGCGGAGACATCGGCGGAGACGGGAGCGACGCAGGACGACGCAGAGCCGGAGCAGGAGGAGCCGCGGCCCGAGCCCGTCCCCGGCCAGTACGCCGCGGTGCCGCAGCAGCCCAGCTACGGCGACTGGGACACCAGCGCCTACGCCGTCCCGCAGTACGGCGGCTCCGGAGGGCACGGCTACGCCGGTCCCCAGGCGTACGACAGCGGCCCCCAGGGATACGACGGAGCCCCGGACGACTCCCGCGCCTACGGCACCGCCCAGGCGTACGACATCGGCTCCCCGGCGTACGAGGGCGAGCGCGCCCCCCAGACGTACAGCGCCTACGACGGCGCGGACTCCGGCTACCTCCAGCCACCGGCCCAGCCGGCCCCCGACACCTTCCACCCCTTCGGCGAACGGCCCCAGCAGCGCCGCGACGGGAGCGACCAGCAGTGACCCGCACGACCCTGTCCCTGATCGCCACCGCCACCGCGCTGGCCGCCGTCACCGGAGTCGCGGCGCTCACCGTCCCCGACGACCCGCCCGGGGAGGCGACCGCCGCCGCGCCCGCGCGCCTGCCCGTCGAGCGCTCCACGCTGCTGTGCCCCGGCCCGGGGCTGTCGGACCTCAGCGAGACCACGTACACCGCCCTGACCCCCGAGGGGAAGGACACGGGCAAGGGCACGGCCCGCCTCGACGCGGCGCTCAAGGACGGCCAGAAGCCGGACCCCAAGCGCAAGCCCGCGGCCCGGGCGACCCAGCCCGGCAAGCCCGTCACGGCGCAGGCCGAGGGCGCCGGCGACCCCGCCCTCATCGGCGACGCCCACGAGGGCATGGCGCCCGGCTTCACCGCGCAGCAGACCACGGTGATCGACGCGGGCTCCGGCCGCGGCCTGTCGGGCACGGCCTGCACCGCGCCCGACAGCCGGTTCCTCTTCCCCGGCGTGAGCACCCACAGGAGCCGCCAGGACTACGTCGTCCTGACCAACCCGGACGACGGCCAGGCGGTCGTCGACCTGGACCTCTTCGGCCCCGAGGGCCGCGTCCTGAGCGAGAGCGGCGAGGGCGTCCCCGTCCCGGGCCACGGCTCCGCCTCCGTGCTGCTCTCCACCCTCACCGGGGAGCCCGCCGACGCGCTCGCCCTGCAGGTGACCGCCCGCTCCGGCCGCGTCGGCGCCGCCGTGCGCGCCACCGACGACAGGCTCGGCGGCGACTGGCTGGCCCCGGCGGCCGACCCGGCGGCCGCTCTGGTGCTGCCCGGCATCCCCAAGGACGCCACCTCGGTGCGGCTGGTGGCCTACGCCCCCGGCGAGGAGGACGCCGAGCTGGCCGTGAGGTTCTCCGGCCCGACCGGCACGATCACCCCCGCCGGGCACGAGTCGCTGACCGTCAAGGGCGGCATGACCGCCTCCGTCGACTTCGCCGACCTGACCGCCGGCGAGGGCGGCTCCCTGGTGCTGCGCCCCGCCGAGGACAGCGCCCCCGTCCCGGTCGTCGCGGCGCTTCGGGTCACCCGCGGCAAGGGCGCGAGCGCGGAGACGGCGTTCATCCCCGCCACCGCCGCCCTCACCGGGCGGGCCACCGCGGCGGGCAGCTGGGCGCCGTCGCGCAACGGCAGGGGCACGGTGCTGGCGCTGGCGGCCCCGGGCGGGGAGGTGCGGGTGAAGGTCACCGCCTCCGACGGCAGCAGAGGGGGTACGGGTACGGAGGAGACGTACACGGTGAAGGCCGGCACGACGCTCACCGTGACCGACCCCCCGGTCCCGGACGGCGACCTGGACGGCGGCCGCTACGCCCTGACGGTGGAGCGGACCGGCGGCGGCGAGCTGTACGCGGCGCGGATGCTGGAGCTGCAGCAGGGCGGCGTGGCGATGTTCACCGTCCAGACGCTGCCGGACGACCACGGCACGGTGGCGGTGCCCCGGACCCGCCAGGACATCTCCCTGCTGGCCGACTGAAGCCCGGCCGACTGAGCCGGCCGACTGAAGCCCGGCCGGCGCATGGAGTCGGGCGGGCGCTACTCCTGCCCGTACTGCGGATCCACCGTCTCCGGCGCCATCCCCAGCAGCTCGGCGACCTGCTCCACGATGATCTCGTGCACCAGCTGCGCCCGCTCCTCGCGGTTCTTGGCGCGCAGCTCCACCGGCCGGCGGTAGACGAAGATCTGCTCCGGCAGTCCGTTGCGGCTGCCGGAGAGCAGCGTGCCCAGCGGCACCCCGCCCTCGTCGTCCAGGCTGATCGGCAGCTCCGGATCGCCGGGGACGTCCAGCACGCTGAACTCCACGGAGGAGAGCTGCGGCCAGAGCCGCTCCAGCCGCTGGGCCGATTCGGCCACCAGGTCGCCGAACACCTCCGCGCGGCTCAGCACGAGCGGCACCTGCGGCGGGGCGAGCGGGCCGCGCATACCGCGGCCGTGGCGGTCGCGGCGGCGCGGGCGCGGTCCGGCGGCGGGCTCGGCGGGCTCGGGGCGCTCGGGCGACGCGGGGTCGGGGGTCGTGGCGGCGTGCTCCATCAACCCTGAGCGTAGCCGGGCCGGGGCCGTCGGCACGCGGCTCTGCGTCATCCGGCCATATGTCACCCGATGACCAGATCATGGCGTTCTGCATGGCGCTCGGGTCCGGCCGCGGATCGCTTTCACCCGTTCAATTGACGTGATTTGCACGGACTGATGACAGCGCCGACGGCCGCCCGGCCGGCCGCCCCGCCGACGCGGCTCCGTAGCGGATACGAACGGCCAGGTCACCCGGCGTACGCCGGGGCGCCCGACGCGCATCCGGGTGACGACACAACCGGGTGAGCCTCGGGAGAGTCGTCGCGGCCCGCTCAGGAGTGCGGTACGGTCCAACGTCGTGAGCCCTGTCCGCCGCTGTTCGCGCACCGCCTGTGGCCGCCCTGCCGTGGCGACGCTGACGTATGTCTACGCGGACTCCACCGCGGTGCTGGGCCCCCTGGCCACCTACGCCGAGCCGCACTGCTACGACCTGTGCACGGAGCACTCCGAGCGCCTCACCGCCCCGCGCGGCTGGGAGGTCGTCCGCCTGGCCATCGCCCCCGGCCCCGCCCGGCACAGCAGCGACGACCTGGAGGCCCTGGCCAACGCCGTCCGCGAGGCCGCCCGCCCCCGCAGGCCCGTCGAGGAGCCGGTCGCGCTCTCCGCCCGCGAGGCCGACCCCATGGAGGTCGCCCGCCGCACGCACCTGCGGGTCCTCCGGGCCCCTGAGGGGTAGCAGCGGCGCCGACTGCCCTTCGGCAGGCGGACGTTGACTCCGGCCCCGCGCCCCCGTATCCCCCCTTCCCGCCCGTATCGCGTACTGTGCGAAGCCGGACGACGACCGGGAGGCGGGGCAGTGGTGGATCTGTCGCAGATCGTTAAGGCGTACGACGTACGCGGGGTGTACCCGGACCAGCTGGACGAGCAGCTCGCGGAGCTGTTCGGCGCGGCTTTCGCGGAGGTCACCGAGGCTTCGGCGATCGTCGTCGGGCACGACATGCGCCCCTCCTCCCCGGCCCTCGCCGCCGCCTTCGCGCGCGGCGCCGCCGAGCGCGGGGCGGACGCCGCCCTCATCGGACTCTGCTCCACCGACGAGCTCTACTTCGCCTCCGGCAGCCTGGACCTGCCCGGCGCGATGTTCACCGCCAGCCACAACCCGGCCCAGTACAACGGCATCAAGCTCTGCCGCGCCGGCGCCGCCCCCGTCGGCCAGGACACCGGCCTCGCGGACATCCGCGCGCTGGTCGAGCGCCGGCAGGCCGAGGGCGCGCCCGCCCCGGCCGAGCGCCGCGGCACCGTCACCGAGCGCGACGTGCTCGCCGACTACGCCGCCCACCTGCGCTCCCTCGTCGACCTGACGGAGATCCGCCCGCTCAAGGTCGTCGTCGACGCCGGCAACGGCATGGCCGGGCACACCGTGCCCTCCGTCCTGGCCGGACTGCCGCTGGACGTCGTACCGATGTACTTCGAGCTGGACGGCACCTTCCCCAACCACGAGGCCAACCCGCTGGACCCGGCGAACATCGTCGACCTGCAGGAGCGCGTCCGCGCCGAGGGCGCCGACCTGGGCCTGGCCTTCGACGGCGACGCCGACCGCTGCTTCGTCGTGGACGAGCAGGGCGCCCCCGTCCCGCCCTCCGCGATCACCGCGCTGGTCGCCGCGCGCGAGCTGGCCCGCAACGGCGGCAAGGGCACGATCATCCACAACCTGATCACCTCCTGGTCCGTCCCCGAGGTCGTCGCCGAGCACGGCGGCACCCCGGTGCGCACCCGCGTCGGCCACTCCTTCATCAAGGAGGAGATGGCCCGCAGCGGCGCCATCTTCGGCGGCGAGCACTCCGCGCACTACTACTTCCGCGACTTCTGGAACGCCGACACGGGCATGCTCGCCGCCCTCCACGTCCTGGCAGCGCTCGGCGGCCAGCCGGGCCCCCTCTCCCACCTCACCGCCGCCTACGACCGCTACGCGGCCTCCGGCGAGATCAACTCCACCGTCGCCGACCAGGCCGCCCGCGCCGCGGCGGTCCGCGAGGCGTACGAGAGCCGCGAGGACGTCACCCTCGACACCCTCGACGGCCTGACGGTCACGGCGGCCGACTGGTGGTTCAACCTCCGCGCCTCCAACACCGAGCCACTCCTGCGCCTGAACGTCGAGGCCCGCGACCCCGCCGTGATGGCGGCAGTACGCGACGAGGTCCTGGCGCTCATCCGCGCCTAGCCCCCGAAGCAAGCACCCGGAGCCTGCGAGGCGCCACCCAAGTACTACGGGGCTAACAGCGGCGTTCGGTGTGTGCTCTCGGCGTCCGGGCGTCGCGACCCCGGCAAGATAAACTGACGCAGTTGTCCGCACTGAATCGAAGGGGCGTCCATGCCCGTAGAAGCCGGCCTTCTCGAGATCCTCGCCTGCCCGGTGTGCCACGCCCCCCTCCGGGACGAGGACAGCGAACTGGTGTGCACCAGCGACACCTGCGGGCTGGCCTACCCGGTCCGCGACGACATCCCCGTCCTGCTCGTCGACGAGGCCCGGCGCCCCGCCTAGCGCGCGGACCGGGCGCGCCACCCATGCTCGACGAGCCACTCCTCGACGCCCCCGACGCGCTGTCCCGAGCCGACAGCCGCGGCCTGCTGCTGGCCACCGCCGGCGCGGGCGCCCGGGTGCGCACCGCCGCCCGCGCCGCCGCCGAGGCCGGCCTGGACACCCTGCGCCCCGACGGCCGCCCGCGCTCGCTGCTGCTGGCGGGGCCGGGCGCGGCGACGTACTGCGCGGCCGACGTCCTGGGCGCTCTGCTGGGCGGCGGCTGCCAGGCCACCGCCCTGGAGGCGCGCGGCGCCGACGCCGACCCGACCTCCCTGCGCTGGACACTGCCGGGCTGGGCGGGCCCGCTGGACCTGCTGATCACCGCCACGGGATACGGCCGTGAGCCCGGCCTCGAAGCGCTCGTGGAGCAGGCGTACCGCCGCGGCATGTCCGTCGTCGCCGTGGCCCCCGCCGGCAGCCCCCTCACCGAGACCGTGGGCGCCACCCGCGGCATGTCGCTGCCCATGACGGACCGCACCGCCGCCGAGCCCGGCGCCGAGCCGGAGACCGCCGCCACCCTGTGGGCCGTCCTCACCCCGATCCTGGCGCTGGCCGACCGGCTGGGACTGCTCGCCGCCCCGCCGCAGGCACTGGAGGAGGCCGCCGACCGGCTCGACTCGGTCGCCGAGCGCTGCGGGCCGGCCGTGGAGACGTACACCAACCCGGCGAAGACCCTGGCCACCGAGCTGGCCGGGGCGCTGCCCCTGCTGTGGTCCACCGGCCCCCTCGCGGACGCCGCCGCCCGCCACCTCGCCGCGACGCTCACCGCGCAGGCCGGCCACCCCGCCCTGGCGGCCCCCCTGCCGTACGCACTGCAGGCCCACGGCCCGCTGCTCGCCGGCCAGCAGGCGGAGGACCCCGAGGACTTCTTCCGCGACCGCGTCGAGGAGTCCGAGCCGCTGCTCCCCAGGCTCGTCCTGCTGCACGACAGCGAGCAGGACGGCAACTCCCCGGCCCCCGCCGCCCGCGCGCTCGCCCTCACCCGCGGCACCCCGCTCAGCGAGATCGCGGTCACCGGCGGCACCGCGCTGCAACGTACCGCCGAGCTGATCGCCCTCGGGGATTTCACCGCCGTTTACCTGACCCTGGCATCGTCCCGACGCTGAGCGCGCCGCGCCGGGCAGCCGTCCCGCGCCCCCGCCCCCGTACGGACAGCGACGAAACGGAACCCATGGACCGCCTGACCAACACCGTCCGCCCCTACGCCTGGGGCTCCACCACCGCCATCCCCGACCTGCTCGGCACGGAGCCGACCGGGCAGCCGCAGGCGGAGCTGTGGCTGGGCGCGCACCCCGGCGACCCCTCGCGCATCGACCGCGGCGCCGGGCCCGTTCCGCTGACCGAGGTGATCGCCGGCGACCCGCGGGCGGAGCTGGGGGAGGCGGAGCGCTTCGGCGAGCGCCTGCCGTTCCTGCTGAAGGTCCTCGCCGCCGCCGCCCCCCTCTCCCTGCAGGTCCACCCCGACCTCACCCAGGCGCGGCACGGCCACGCCGCCGAGGAGGAGCGCGGCATCCCCCTCGACGCGCCCGAGCGCAACTACAAGGACGCCCACCACAAGCCCGAACTGATCAGCGCCCTCACCCCCTTCGAGGGACTGTGCGGCTTCCGCCCCGCCGCCGAGGCCGCCGACCTGCTGGAGGGCCTGGGCCTGCCCGACCTCCTGCCGTACGTCGACCTGCTGCGCGCCAAGCCGCAGGACGAGGCACTGCGCGAGGTCCTCACGGCCGTCCTCAGCGCCCCCCGCGAGGAGATCGCCGCCACCGTCCGCCACGCCGCCCGCGCCATGACCTGCCTGAGCGAGCAGGGCGGCCCGTACGCGACGGAGTACGCCGCCTACGCCGCCGTCGCCCGCGACTACCCCGGCGACCCCGGTGTCCTGGCCGCGATGCTGCTCAACCCCGTCCACCTGGAGCCCGGCGAGGCGATGTACCTGGGCGTCGGCGTCCCCCACGCCTACCTCTCCGGTACGGGCGTGGAGATCATGGCCGCCTCCGACAACGTCCTGCGCTGCGGCCTCACCCCCAAGCACGTCGACGTCCCCGAACTGCTGCGCGTCGTGCGCTTCGAGCCGACCGCCCCCGCCGTACTGCGCCCCGGCCCCGACAGCGCGTACGACACACCCGTCGACGACTTCCGCCTCTACCGCCACGACCTCGACGACGGCCCCCTGCACCTGTGCGGGCCGCAGGACGCCCCCGTCCCGCAGATCCTGCTGTGCACCGACGGCAGCGCGGAGCTGACCGCCGCCGACGGGCAGCACCTGGAGCTGCGCCGCGGCGAGTCGGCGTACCTGCCGGCCGCGCAGAGCCCCGTACACGTCAGCGGATCGGGCACCCTCTTCCGCGCCTCGGTGGGAGGGCGTCCGCAACAACTGACACAATGACCCCCGCCGTGACGGGGCGGCGGCACGCGGCCCCGCGGAGCAGACCGAAGGGACAGGGCGGGCACAGATGGCTGCAGGAGGCGGAACAAAGGCGATCGTGGCGGCACTGCTCGCCAACCTCGCGATCGCGGTGGCGAAGTTCGTGGCATGGGCCCTCAGCGGTTCGTCCTCGATGCTCGCGGAGGGCGTGCACTCGGTCGCCGACTCGGGCAACCAGGCCCTGCTGCTCCTGGGCGGCAAGCGCTCCCAGCGCGCGGCGACCAAGGAGCACCCCTTCGGCTACGGACGCGAGCGCTACGTCTACGCCTTCCTGGTCTCCGTCGTGCTCTTCGCGGTCGGCGGTCTCTTCGCGATCTACGAGGGCTACCACAAGGTCTCCGACCCGCACGAGATCGAGCACTGGTACTGGCCGGTGGGCGTGCTGGTCTTCGCGATCGTCGCGGAGTCCTTCTCCTTCCGTACGGCCATCAAGGAGGCCAACGCGATCCGCGGCGACCAGGGCTGGTGGGAGTTCATCCGCCGCGCCAAGGCGCCCGAGCTGCCGGTCGTCCTGCTGGAGGACTTCGGCGCGCTGGTGGGCCTGGTGCTGGCGCTGGGCGGCGTGGGCCTGGCACTCATCACCGGCGACGGCGTCTGGGACGGCATCGGCACCCTGTGCATCGGCGCCCTGCTGCTGGTGATCTCGGTGATCCTGGCGATCGAGACGAAGTCCCTGCTGCTGGGCGAGGGCGCCGGCGAGGCGGACAACAGGAAGATCCGCGAGGCGCTGGAGGCCGGCGACGACGTGGACGGCGTCATCCACATGAAGACGATGTACCTCGGCCCCGACGAACTGCTCGTCGCCGCCAAGATCGCCGTCGGGGGCGAGGACCGGATGGCCACGGTCGCCCGCGCCATCAACGAGGCGGAGGCCCGCGTCCGCGCCGCCGTCCCGGTCGCCCGCGCCATCTACATCGAGCCGGACATCCTGCGCACCCCCCCGAAGAACTGACACCAGCCGGTACGGGCCGTGGCCCCGGGGTCTGCCGGACCCCGGGGCCACGGCCTTTCCGCGTCCCCCGCCGGCCATGCCCCCAAGCCCTCCCGAGCCGCCCCATCCGATCGGTCGCCCGGCGCCCCCACGGCCCCCTGCGGTAGATTCGTCACAGAGCTGGACGTCGCTGCTGATGGCGGTCGGGCGGGCCCGTACGAGGGCGCGCGCGAGGGAGAGAGGGCCTCCGACGGACTGAGCCGACCCGGGCATCCCTGTGCCCGGGCCCCGGACGCGCCATGCCCCGGGACGGCTCAGCGACCGACCCCCGACCGACGACTGCGAGGAGCAGGGCAGTGACTGCCACGAACCCCACCACCGACCTCGACTACAAGGTGGCCGACCTCTCCCTGGCCGAGTTCGGCCGCAAGGAGATCGAGCTGGCCGAGCACGAGATGCCCGGCCTGATGTCCATCCGCGCGGAGTACGCCGCCGCGCAGCCCCTGGCCGGCGCCCGCATCACGGGCTCCCTGCACATGACCGTGCAGACCGCCGTCCTGATCGAGACCCTCGCCGCCCTGGGCGCCGAGGTCCGCTGGGCCTCCTGCAACATCTTCTCCACCCAGGACCACGCCGCCGCCGCGGTCGTCGTCGGCCCCGAGGGCACCCCGGAGCACCCGCGGGGCGTCCCCGTCTTCGCCTGGAAGGGCGAGACGCTGGAGGAGTACTGGTGGTGCACGGAGCAGGCGCTGACCTGGGCCAACACCCCCACCGGCGGCCCGAACATGATCCTCGACGACGGCGGCGACGCCACCGTCCTGGTCCACAAGGGCGTCGAGTACGAGAAGGCCGGCGCGGCCCCCTCCCCGGACACCGCGGACAACGAGGAGCACCGCGTCATCCTGGAGCTGCTCAACCGCACCCTCACCGAGAACCCGCAGAAGTGGACCCAGGCCGCCTCCGAGATCCGCGGCGTCACCGAGGAGACCACCACCGGCGTCCACCGCCTCTACGAGATGTTCCAGGCCGGCGACCTGCTCTTCCCGGCGATCAACGTCAACGACTCCGTCACCAAGTCGAAGTTCGACAACAAGTACGGCTGCCGCCACTCCCTCATCGACGGAATCAACCGCGCCACCGACACCCTGATCGGCGGCAAGACCGTCGTCGTCTGCGGCTACGGCGACGTCGGCAAGGGCAGCGCGGAGTCCCTGCGCGGCCAAGGCGCCCGCGTGATCATCACGGAGATCGACCCGATCTGCGCGCTGCAGGCCGCCATGGACGGCTACCAGGTCGCCCGCCTGGAGGACGTCGTCGAGACCGCCGACATCTTCATCACCACCACCGGCAACAAGGACATCATCCTCGCCTCGGACATGGCGCGGATGAAGCACCAGGCGATCGTCGGCAACATCGGCCACTTCGACAACGAGATCGACATCGCCGGCCTCGCCGCGGTCCCCGGCATCGTCAAGGACGAGGTCAAGCCGCAGGTCCACACCTGGACCTTCCCCGACGGCAAGAAGCTGATCGTCCTCTCCGAGGGCCGCCTGCTGAACCTGGGCAACGCGACGGGCCACCCGTCCTTCGTGATGTCCAACTCCTTCGCCAACCAGACGATCGCCCAGATCGAGCTGTTCACGAAGACCGAGGAGTACCCGGTCGGCGTCTACGTCCTGCCCAAGCACCTGGACGAGAAGGTCGCCCGCCTCCACCTGGACGCCCTGGGCGCCCGCCTCACCGAGCTGCGCCCGGAGCAGGCCGCCTATATCGGCGTCCAGGTCGAGGGCCCGTACAAGCCGGACCACTACCGCTACTGAGCCCGCACGGCCCCGTAGCAGTACGCACCACGCCGCCCGGCCCCTGCCAGGGGCCGGGCGGTCGGCGTTCCCCGGCCGGTTAGGGTGCGCCCATGCCCCGAGGCCGCTACTCGCTCCACGACCCGTACGACGACACCCCCCTGGGCGAGGAGCACTTCCAGTGCGCCCCCGGCCCCTCGGGCTGGCGCTACACCTCCCGCCTGACCAGCCCCTCGGGCACTCCCGCGGGCTCGGTGGACCTGACCGTCGACCACCTGGGCCGCCCGGTCCGCCTGGAACTGCACGCGGGCGGCTGGCAGGTGAAGGGGACGACGATGGACGGCGTCACCTGGGTACGGACCGACGAGGCCGGCGCCCAGGCCCGCGAGGGCAACGCCCCGGCCACCGCCTTCACCGGCGCCTCCCCGGCGTTCCTGGTCGCGACCGCCCGACTGCTGTCCCTGACACAGGGCGAGACCCGCCGCGTCCGCCTCGTCGCCTTCAGCCACCCGGTACTGGCCCCCCGCACCCTGGACCAGTCCTGGACCCTCGCCGGCACCGAGCGGCACGAGACGGACAGCGGCCCCCTGGAGGTACGGACCTACCGGATCGCGGACCTGGAGACCGGCGAACAGACGGAGGCGCACCTCGCCGGGGACGTGGTCCTCGCCGCCCCGGGCATCGAACTGGAGGAGCTGGAGTCGCCCCCTTCCCCCCTGGACGACCCCTCAATCCACGACACGCGGGCCTGATTGGCGCCACGGCCCGCAGAGCTGCTACTGTCCCCATCGCTCCAGAAGAACCCTTGACAGGGGGAGGCCGGGGCAGTAGATTCGAACAGTTGCCTGGAGCTCCTCGAGAGCTTGAGCGGCGGCCGTCAAGGTCTACACCGCTCGATCCGGAAGCCAATTCCGACAGAGCAACCAATCATCGGCGGGAACGAACACATGGGCCTTTGTGCCCTCGAAGTTCGGGACCAAAGACCGGTGAAACCGACTGAGAATCACTGCTAAAGTGGTTGAAGTCAAGGCGGGGAAGCGAAAGCGAAACCGTCGAAACGAACCCCCTTCCGACGGGGATCGGACACTGAAAAGGGTCTGATAGAGTC
>NZ_JBHSZO010000066.1:0-13756 GCF_042663125.1 Streptomyces polyrhachis
GACGCGGCCGCCGCCGAGCCGCCCGGCGGCGGAGCCACCCTGCGCGCGGCAGCCGCCGGCTACTTCGACCGCCGCGGCCTCCCCACCGACCCCGACCGCCTCACCGCCGCCACCGGCGCCCGCCCGCTGCTCCTCGCGCTCCTCGCCGCCCTCCCGGGCGACGTCCTGCTGCCCCGCCCCGCCGCCCCCTGGTACGCGGCCCCCGCCCACTTCCTCGGCCGCCCCGTGCACCCCGTCCCCGTCCCCGCCGAGAGCGGCGGCGCCCCCGACCCGGTCGCCCTGCTGGAGACCGTGGCGCGGGTACGGGCCGAGGGCGGCCGCCCGCGCGTCCTGCTGCTCTCCGTGGCGGACGAGGCCACTGGCACGGTGCCACCGCCCGAGGTCCTCTACGAGGTCTGCGAGGCCGCCGCCGGCGCCGGACTGCTGGTGATCGGCGACGAGTCCCTCCGCGACACCGCGCACGACCCGCACGCCACCCTGCCGGTCAGCCCGGCGGAGATCACGCACGACCGCGCCGTGGCCCTGAGCGACCTGGGCGCCTGGCTCCTCCCGCCCGGCCTGCCCGCGGCCGTCGCCCGCTTCCCCGCCGGCGCGGACGGCGCCGCGCTGCACGCCCACACCACCGCCACCCTCGCCTCCCTCGGCGCCACGCTCGCCGCCCCCGTCGCCGCCGCGGCGGCGTACGCCCTGACCGAACCGCCCCCCGTCACCGCCCGCACCCGCGCCGGCGTCCGCCTCGCCCGGCACCTCGCCGCCGCGGTCGGCGCGGTCCTGCACGCCCACGGCGCGGAGTTCCGGCCGCCCCGGGCCGGCGCCTGGCTCTACGCCGACTTCGAGGAGCGGCGCGCCGCCCTGGCCGCGCACGACGTCCGCGACAGCGCGGAGCTGGAGAGCTGGCTCGCCGGCCGGCTCGGCCCGTACCGCGTGACCGGGGGCTTCTGCCTCGGCGACCGCCCGGAGGCGCTGCGGGTGCGCTTCGCCCTGCTGCCGCTCGCCGGCACCGCCCCCCAGGAGCGCGCCGCCGCCCTCACCTCGCCCGACCCGCTGCGACTGCCGCAGGTGGTACGGGAGTTGTCCGCCTTCGACGCAGTGATCGCCGAGCTGACGGGAGCCGCACGATGAGCGATCCGGGACTCCAGGACCACCTGACCCCCGACTGGCGCCACTCGGACCGCCGCTTCACCCAGGCCGGCCGGCACGACCCGGCGCTGCGCCGGATCGGCGAACTGCGCACCTGGCCCCGCGACTTCACCGACCGCCTCACCGCGCCCCTGCCCGGCGTGGCCATGCTCGCCCGGCTCGCCCGCGACGGCCGCCTGCGCCCGCCCGCCGCCGCCCTGCACGACATCCCGCACATCCCCTTCGAGCCCGGCGACCTCCCGGCCGCCGACTCCACGACGGTGGCCGCCACCTGGGCGGGGCACGCCAGTTGGGTGCTGCGCATGGGCGGCCTCACCATCCTCACCGACCCCGTCTGGTCGCGCCGGATCCTGGGCACCCCCGCCCGCATCACCCCCGTCGGCGTGCGCTGGGAGGACCTGCCGGCGGTCGACGCGGTGGTCATCTCGCACAACCACTACGACCACCTCGACGCCCCCACCATGAAGCGACTCCCGCGCGCGACGGCCCTGTTCGTCCCCGCCGGCCTGGGCGCCTGGTTCCGCCGCCGGGGCTTCACCAAGGTCACCGAACTGGACTGGTGGGAGGCCGCCGAACTGCCCGGCCCCGCCGGCAACACCGTGCGCTTCGACTTCGTCCCCGCCCACCACTGGAGCCGGCGCGGACCGCTGGACACCTGCCGCTCGCTGTGGGGCGGCTGGGTGCTCACCGACCGCCTCGGCCAGCGCCTCTACTTCGCGGGGGACACCGGCTACGGGCACTGGTTCGAGCAGATCGGCGCCCGCCACCCCGGCATCGACCTGGCGCTGCTGCCCATCGGCGCCTACGACCCGCGCTGGATGCTGGGGCCCGTACACACCGATCCCGAGGAGGCCGTACGGGCCTTCGCCGACCTGGGCGCCCGACGGCTGGCGCCGATGCACTGGGGCACCTTCCTGCTCTCCGCCGAGTCCCCGCTGGAGCCCCGCGCCCGACTGCTGGCGGCGTGGGAGCGCGCCGAACTGCCCCGCGAGGCCCTCTGGGACCTCCCCGTGGGAGGCTCAGCGGTGCTGTGAGTCGGGCGGACCCCCGGGGTCCCAAGCCCCCAACCCCCGTTCCTCAGCCCTGGGTCCGCGCCCGCACCCACCCCGTCAGCCGCTGCCACAGCGACGGCGCCGCGGCGATCAGCAGCGTCAGCGCGATCGCCGCCGCCACGCCCTCCCAGGGCTCCGGGAAGAGCGCGCCGCCGCCGATGCCGATCAGCTGGTACAGCCCCGCCCAGGCCAGGCAGGCGGGCGCGTTGCCGCGCATGAACCTCCGCAGCGGCATGTGCGCCAGCAGGCAGGCGACCATCACCGGGATCCGCCCGGCCGGCATCAGCCGCGACAGGATCAGCACCGGGATCGTGTGCTTGCGGAGCTTCTTCCGCGCCTCGGCCACGTGCTCGGGGGCGACGCGCTTCGTCAGCCGCCGCATCAGCCGCGAGCCGTGGTCCGTACGGGCGCCCCGCGCGCCGAGCCAGTACAGCAGCGTGTCCCCGAGGAACGCGGCCAGCGCCGCGAGTACGAAGATCAGCACCAGCCCCGCCGGATCGTGGTCGTGGAGCGCCACGACCGTCGTGGTGGCCACCACCGTCCCCGTCGGGATCACCGGCACCAGCGAACCGAACAGCACCAGGGCGAACATCGTCGGATCGCCCACCGCGTGGTGCGAGGAGGCCAGGTGCACCGTCTGCGCCAGCCGCGCCGCCCCCTCGCCCGCCAGCGGCGCCCCCCACAGCCCCTTCACCGGGCCCCTTCCAGCCGTACGGACTCCCCGTGCCCCAGCCGGTACACGGCCGTCCGCGGCGCCGACCGCCGCGCGAGACGGGCGAACTCCCCGCCCGGCGCGTGGAATTCGTGCGGCCGCACCGCGTCCAGACCGATCGGCCAGTACGTGCCGTAGTGCACCGGTACGGCCACCGCCGGCGCCAGCTCCGCCAGCGCCAGCGCCGCGCGCGCCGCGTCCAGGTGCTCCGGCCCCAGCCGCGGCCCCCAGCCGCCGACGGGCAGCAGCGCCACGTCGCAGCCGCCGACCTCCTCGGCCATCGAGTCGAACAGCCCCGTGTCCCCCGCGAAGTACGTACGCGCCGCGCCCTCGACGACGAAGCCCAGCGCCGGTACGCGCTGCGGACCGACCGGCCAGCGCCGCCCGTCGTGGCGCGCGCTCACCGCCCGTACCGTCACCCCCCCGACGCGGACGCCCTCCCCGGGCCCCACCTCCGTCAGCCGCAGCCCCCGCAGCCGCCGCAGACCCGGCACCGCCGCCCCCGCCCCCCGGGGCAGCAGCACCCGCGTACCCGGGGCCAGGCGCGCCAGGCTCGGCAGGTGCAGATGGTCGGTGTGCAGATGCGAGACCACCGCGACCTCCGCGACGGCGGCCTCCGGCGGCGGCAGCGCGCCCCGGCGGCGGCGCAGATGCGCCACCCGCCGGGCGAAGAGCGGATCGGTCAGCACGCGCACCCCCGAGTCCCGCACGGTGGCGGTGGCATGCCCCCACCAGGTGATCTCAACCGGCACGCGCGCCTCTCCCTTCCCCACGGACCGAGGTTACGTCCTCCCCGCACACCCCGGCGCGTCCCGGCGCGCAGGGACGCCACCGGAAAACCCCGGGAAAAGCGGAGGAATACCCGCCCCCCTCCCTGTGGAAGGGTGTACCGGTGAAGGAGGTGCCCGCGCACCATGCCCACCGCACCACACCGCCTGAGGACCCTCGGCGGCGCAGCCCTCCGGGTCGTCGCCGTCTGGGCGGTCGCCACCGGCACCATGCTGGTCCTCGCCGGCCTCCTCCCCGACTTCCGCCTCCAGTCCGCCGACGGCGACAGCGCCACCCGCACCGCCACCGCCGCGGCGATCGGCGCCGGCGCCTTCGGTGTCCTCAGCGCCCTGGTCTGGCCGGCCCTCGTGCGCGCGCTGCTGCTCGTACCGGCCTTCGTCCTGGGCCTGCTGGTCTTCTTCCTCAACGGCTCCCTCCTGTGGATCGCCCTCAGCCTCATCCCCGCCGAGCGCGGCGGCGAGGTCGACCCCACCACCGCCGTGGTGGTCGCCGCCGTCATGTCCGCCGCCTCCTCCGCCACCAGCACCGCCCTGGCCGTACGCGACGACGGCGCCTACCGCCGCCGCCTGGCCCGCCTCGCGGACCGCCGCGGCAGCGCCCAGTGCGGCCCCGAGGCCGCCCCCGGCACGGTCTTCGTCCAACTCGACGGACTCGGCCACGACACCCTGCGCGCCGCCCTCGACGGCGTCCGCCCGCTGATGCCCACCCTCGCCGGCTGGTACCGCGACGGCGGCCACCGCCTGATGCCCTGGCGCACCGACTGGTCCAGCCAGACCGGCGCCAGCCAACTGGGCATCCTGCACGGCTCCAACCACGACGTCCCCGCCTTCCGCTGGTACGAGAAGGAGACCGGCCGCGTCATGGTCTGCAACCGCCCCGCCAGCGCGGCCCTGCTCCAGCAGCGCGCCGCGGCGCTGACCGGCGACCCCGGCCTGCTCGCCGACCCGGGCGGCGCCAGCCGCGGCAACCTCTTCACCGGCGGCGCCGAGCAGCTCGCCCTCGTCCTGTCCGTCGCCGGCGTCAACGGCCGCAACGGACACAGCCGTTCACGCTCCGGCTACTTCGCCTACTTCTCCGACCCCGCCAACGCCACCCGCACCTTCGCCTCCTTCCTCGCCGAAGTCGCCCGCGAGATCGGCCAGTCCACCGCCTCCCGGCTGCGCGGCGACCGCCCCCGCATGGGCCGCGGCCGCCTCTACCCCTTCCTGCGCGCCTTCGCCACCGTCGTCGAACGCGACGTCGTCGTCGCCGCCGTCATCGGCGACATGCTCGCCGGCCGCCGCACGATCTACGCCGACCTGGTCGCGTACGACGAGGTCGCCCACTACGCGGGACCGCGCCACCGCGACACCCACCAGGTGCTGCGCCGCCTGGACCGCTCGGTGCGGCTGATCGCCAAGGCCGCCCGCCACGCCCCGCGCCCGTACCGCATCGTGCTGCTCTCCGACCACGGCCAGAGCGAAGGACCGAGCTTCACCGCCGCCCACGGCCTCTCCCTGCAGGACCTGGTCCGCGCCGGCTGCGGACTGCCCGTCGGCCGCCGCGCCCACCGCCGGCTGCGCGACGACGAGGCGCTGAGCGCCCTGCACGCCGCGCTGCACCGCAGCCCCGAGTCCGCCGAGGAGGTGCACCCCGGACCCGTCGTCCTGGCCTCGGGGAACCTGGGCCTGGTCAGCTTCCCCGACATCACCGGCCGCGCCACCCGCGAGGAGCTCGACCGCCGCCACCCCGCCCTGCTGCGCACCCTGGCCGACCATCCCGGCGTGGGCTTCGTCCTGGTGCACAGCGACCGGCACGGCCCGGTCGTCCTGGGCGCGGACGGCGGCGAGCACCACCTCGATACGGGCAGGACGGCCGGCGTCGACCCGCTCGCCCCCTTCGGACCCGGCGCCGCCCGCACGGTGGCGCGCACCGCGGCCTTCCCGCACGCGGCCGACCTCATGGTCAACTCCGCCTACGACGCCGCCACCGGGCAGGTGCACGCCTTCGAGGACCAGATCGGCTCACACGGGGGACTGGGCGGCGAGCAGAGCCGCGCCTTCCTGATGTGGCCCTCCGACCTCCCGCCGCCGGTGCGGCCCGGCGAGGAGCTGACCGGCGCCGAACGGATCCACGAGGTGCTGCGGGGCTGGCTGGACGCGGCGGCGCGGGAGGGCGGGGGCGCGGCCGGCCGGCGCGGCCGGGGCCGGGCGGGGGAGGACGCGGAACGGGCGGGCTGAAGGCACCGCTCCGTATTCGCCGTTGACACGGCGCCCGCGCGCGGCGGAAGGTGGGCGGCGGGGGTCCGGGGGACATCGCAGGCACAGCCGCGCGCGACGCTCCCCCCACGCTCCCGCATCCAGGCGAGCGGACGGTCCCGGACCCCATGCTCGCGCAGAAACGCACGTCACGGGGGTGAAGCCCAATGGCTTCCGGAGATCAGCAGTTCGGCCCGGCACCGGAAGGCTTCGGCCCCCCGCCACCCCCCGGTCCGTACGGGACCCCGCCCCCCGGCGCCCCCTACGGCCCCCCGGCCGCCCCGCCCTCCTACGGCCCCCGGCCCGGCCCCGGCCCCGGCCCCGGCCCCGGCCCCGGCCACCACCCGCCGCCCCCACCGCCCGTCCCGCAGCCCCCCGGCAGCCCCGCCAACGCCGCCGCCCTCGCCCTGCTCAACCTCAGCGGCCTGGGCCTCGGCTACGTCGCCCTGCGCCGCTGGGTGGAGGCCGCCGTGTGCTGGCTGGCCACCGCCGCCCTCGCCCTCCTCGCGCTGCCCGCGGACGCCGACGGCATACCCGCCGCGCCGGTCGCGGGCTACCTCGCCCTCCTCGCGCTGGCCGCCCTCGACGCCTTCCGGCGCGGACTGAGGGTCCGCGGCCGCCTGCCCGCGCAGCCCGCGCTCGCCGTCGCCCTCGCCGTGGCGCTGCTCGCCGTCCCGGCCGGCAGCGCCGTCGCCTACGACCTCGCCCGCCAGGAGGCCAACGAGCAGGCCCTCCTCAAGCGCCTCACGGCCGCCGACACGCTCGTACGGACCGCCGCCGCCCAGCCCTTCGGCTCCGCGCAGGGCTCGTACGAGAAGGCCCTGGACATCTACGAGGACCTCGGCGAGCGCCACGCCGGCAGCCGGGCGGCGAAGAAGGTGCCCGCCCGGATCGACACCTACTACGCGAAGGTCTCCGCCCCCTACGGCGAGGAGCGCTACTGCGAGGCCGTGGCACCGCTGGGGCACCTGCGCGACGTCTCGCGCGAACTCGACGCCGACCTGCTCGGCAAGCGCCGCACCTGGCCCGACGATCCGCTGGCCACCTCGCTGCTGGAGTGCGGACGCGGAAAGCTGGGCACCGCCGCCGTCCCCGAGCTGGCCCAACTCCTCGACACCTTCCCGAAGTCGAAGCAGGCCGCCGAGGTCGAGACGGCGATCCACGTCGCCGTCGCCGGATACACCAGGGCCCTGGAGGGCGGCGAGCCCTGCAAGGCCACCGAGCAGCTCCGCAACGTCGCCAAGACCGCCGAGTCGCTGCCCGGCGACCTCACCGCCGACGCGGACCGCCCCGTCCGCGACGGGGTCTTCGCCTGCGGACTCGACCAGTTCAAGGACGGCGACTTCGGTGACGCCCGCAAGACCCTGACCGGCTTCGCCGCCGACTACAAGGACAGCCCCGACCGCGCCCGCGCCCGCCAGGTGGCCATCGCGGCGGAGATAGCCGAGGAGAGCCCGCGGGCCGGCGCCACACTGCCGCGCGAGACGGCGCCCGGCGGCAGCCGGATGCCGGTGGCGATCTCCAACGGCGGCCCCGGCTCGGTGACGGTGATGTACACCGGACCCGTCACCGGCACGCTCACGATCAAGGGCTGCGACGGCTGCCGGACCTTCCCCACGGAGGCCGTCGGCCGCACCGGCGCCTGCAAGGCGGGCGGCACCGCCGAGCCCAAGCGCACCCTGAACCTCCCCGCCGGCGAGTACCACTTCCTCTACAAGCGCGCCGACGCCGGCGAGGCCGTCGACAACCACAGCTCCAGCACCCGCATCCAGCCCGGCTACACCTACACGGACTGCCTGTACGTGGTCAGCGGCGCCGGCCCCGGCGGCAGCGGCACGGACGCCTGACCCCCGGCACGGGACACCGGCCCCGGGGCCGCGACACGGGACAGCCCGCGCCGCGGCCCCGCGGCATTACCTCCGGCGTAATCGACCCCCGCACCCCACCGGGGGATCGTGGGGTCAGCGGGGGCCGGGCCGGCGCACTCCGGCCCGACCCCCGCCACCGACCAGCGCGTTCACCACCGGACCCGGGCCGCCCGGGGCCCGTACGACCGACGGAGGAACCCCATGTCCGCGCCCGCCCCAGCCCGCCCCGCCCCCTCCTCGACCGCCCCGCAGACCCTGCTGCGCCGCGTGCTCCTCCTGGACGCCGCCGTCACCGGCGCCAACGCCGTGGCCTACCTCGCCGCCTCCGGCCCGCTGGGCGACCTCCTCGGCGTCGGCGACGGCCTGCTGCCGGCCCTCGGCGTCTTCCTGCTCGGCTACGCCGCGGCCGTCGCCGCCCTGGCCGCGCGCCCGGCGCCGCCCGCCCTCGGCGTCCGGCTCGTCATCGACGCCAACGTCCTGTGGGTGGCGGGCAGCGTACTGGCACCGCTGCTGTGGCTCGATCCGAGCACGGCCGGCACGGTGTGGACCGCGATGCAGGCCGCGGTGGTCCTGGGCTTCGCCGCGCTGCAGTGGACGCTGCTGCGGCGCGTACTGGGCGGCTGACCGCCACCGCGTTCAAGGGCGCAGCAGCGACAGGTACGTGACCGTCTCCGGATCGGCCGGGAGCAGCGTCTCCAGGGCCAGCTCGGAGACGGTCACGTCCATCGGGGTGTTGAACGTCGCGATCGTGGAGACGAAGGAGAGCCGATGCCCGTCGTACTCCACGACCAGCGGCAGCGCGAACGGCGCGTGCGCCGCCGCGGACTCCCCGACGGCCTCCTCCACATGGCCGGCGGGCGGCGGATACGCCGCCACCTCCTCGTAGAGCTCCCGCAGCGCGGGGGAGCGCACCAGCGACAGCTGCCGGTCCATCTGCGCCAGCAGATGCCCGCGCCACTGGGCCAGATTGCGGATCCGCGGCGCGAGCCCCTCCGGGTGCAGGGTCAGCCGCATCGCGTTGAGCGGCGGCACGAGCAGGTGCTCGGGCAGCCCGTCCATCAGCATCAGGATGCCCCGGTTGGCGGCCACCACCCCGTACGTGCCGTCCACCACCATCGCCGGATACGGCTCGTGCGCCGCCAACAGCCGCTCCATCGCCTGCCGTACGCCCGCCAGCGCCGGATCGTCCAGCGGCGTCTCCCGGTAGTGCGGGGCGTAACCGGCCGCCAGCAGCAGCGCGTTGCGCTCCCGTACGGGGACGTCCAGCTGCTCCGCGAGCCGCAGCACCATCTCCCGGCTGGGCCGCGAGCGACCGGTCTCGACGAAGCTGATGTGCCGCGCGGAGGAGTCCGCGCGCAGAGCCAACTCCAGCTGGCTGACCCCCCGCCGCTCGCGCCACTCCCGCAGCAGCGTCCCCACCTGCGCTTCACCGACCACCGTCATACGGCGACCGTAGCCGACCCGCTGCCCCCCGGATGCACCGGCCCGAAGTGCGCCTCCCACCCGGCCTCCCCAGAATCGGACGTAGGTGCCCTGTACGGCGCGCACCCCCGCCACTACGAGAGCGGAGACACCCCGATGATCCGAAACCGCATCGTCAGTTTCATCGCGACCTTCTCCCTGGCCGGTGCCCTCGGCGGCGCGGTGGCCCTCGCCGCCGGCGCGGCCCCGGCCGTGGCGCCCGGCCACGAACGGCAGACCACCCCGGCGCGGATCAGCGACGCGGAGCCCGCCGTGAAGCAGGCCCCGAAGAGCCAGCCGGACACGGACCCCGGCACGTACGGCAACGACGAGTAGGCACAACGCACGTGTACGGCGGCGGGGCGGCCCGCACAGGCCGCCCCGCCGCCGTACACCCCGCCTCAGTCCACGTCGAAGTCGTCCGGATCCGGCCCCAGCCGCTTACCCGTCTCCAACCCCGCGATGGCCGCCATCTCCTCCGGACTCAACTCGAAGTCGAAGACGTCGAAGTTCTCCTTGATCCGCGCCGGCGTCACCGACTTCGGAATGACGATGTTCCCCAACTGCAGATGCCAGCGGATGACCGCCTGCGCCGGCGTGACCCCGTGCGCCGCGGCGATGGCGCCGATCGTCTCGTCGGCCAGCACGTCCTTGCCCTGCCCCAGCGGCGACCACGATTCCGTGGCGATCCCGTGCCGCTGGTCGAAGGCACGCAGCTCCGCCTGCTGGAAGTAGGGGTGCAGCTCGATCTGGTTGACCGCCGGCGTCAGCCCTGCCTCCTCGATGAGCCGCTCCAGGTTCTGCGGCTTGAAGTTCGAGACGCCGACCGCCCGCGCCCTCCCGCTCTGCGCGATCTCACCGAAGACCCGCCAGATGGTCACGTAGTCGTCGCGCAGCGCCCGCGGCCAGTGGATGAGATAGAGGTCGACGTAGTCCAGCCCGAGCCGCTCCAGCGAGGCGTCGAAGGCGCGCAGCACCGCGTCGCGGTCCCATGCCTGCTTCGCGGTGTTCCACAGCTTCGTGGTGACGAAGAGGTCCTCGCGCGCAATCCCCGAGCTGGCCAGCGCCCGCCCGGTGCCCCGCTCGTTCTCGTAGATCTCGGCCGTGTCGATGCTGCGGTAGCCGACCTCGAGCGCTTCACTGACGGCCGCGGTCGCCCCGGCGTCCGGCACCTGCCAGACACCGAAGCCGAGCTGGGGCATGGCCACGCCGTTGTTGAGGGTGATGGACGGAACAATGTGCACGAGCGGAATCCCTGTCGTCTCGGCGGTTGTACCTACACCCTCCCCACGATGCCCCCGCCCCCCTCCCGGCGCCACCCGGCCCCGCCCTCACCTCGGGTAGAGCGCCTCCACCTCTTCCGTGTACGCCTTCTCGATCGCCCTGCGCTTGAGCTTCAGCGACGGCGTGAGCAGCCCGTGCGCCTCGGTGAACTGCGTCGTCAGGATGCGGAAGGTACGGATCGCCTCCGCGCTGGAGACCGCCAGGTTCGCCGTGACCACCGCCCGGCGGATCTCCGCCTCCAGATCGTTGTCGCGCACCAGGTCCCCCGGCGCCAGCTCCGCCTTGCCCCGCATCCGCAGCCAGTGCTCCACCCCCTCCGGCTCCAGGGTGATCAGGGCGGCGATGTACGGGCGGTCGTTGCCGACGACGATGCACTGCGCGACCAGCGGATGGGACCGCACCCGCTCCTCCAGCGCCGGCGGATAGACGCTCTTGCCGTTCGACGTCACCAGCATCTCCTTCTTCCGCCCGGTGATCGTCAGATAGCCGTCCCCGTCCAGCGCGCCCATGTCCCCCGTGGCCAGCCAGCCGTCCCGCAGCACCGCCTGCGTCGCCTGGCGGTCGCGGGAGTAGCCGGAGAAGAGCGTGGCGCCGCGCAGCCACACCTCCCCGTCCTGCGCGATACGCACCGTGGTCCCCGGGATCGGCAGCCCCACCGTCCCGAACTTCGGCCGCTCCGGCGGATTGGCCGTCGCCGCCGCGGTCGACTCCGTCAGCCCGTACCCCTCCAGGATCCGGACGCCCGCCCCCTCGAAGAACAGCCCCAGCCGCCGGTCCATCGCCGAACCGCCCGACATCGCGTAGCGCGCCCGCCCGCCCAGCCGCTCGCGCAACCGCGCGTAGACCAGCCGGTCGGCGACCTGGTGCTGCATCCGCAGCCCTGCGCTCGGCCCCGGCCCCTCCCCGAACTCCTTCTCCTGCACGGCCTCCGCATAGCGCACGGCCACGTCCACCGCCTTGTCGAACGCCTCCAGCCGCCCCTGCTCCTCGGCCGTGCGCCGCGCCGCGCGGAAGACCTTCTCGAAGACGTGCGGCACCGCCAGCAGGAACGTCGGCCGGAACGTCCCCAGATCCGGCAGCAGTGCCTCCGCGCGCAGCTCCGGCTGGTGGGCCAGGAGCACCCCGGCCCGTACGGCCGTGACCTCGATCATCCGGCCGAAGACATGCGCCAGCGGCAGGAACAGCAGCGTCGCGGGACTGTGCCGGCCCGTACGGAAGAGCGCCGCGTACCGCTCGATGATGTTGTCCGCCTCCGCCATGAAGTTGGCGTGCGTGAGGACGCAGCCGCGCGGCCGCCCGGTGGTGCCCGAGGTGTAGATGAGCGTGGCGGGGGAGTCCGGCGTCACCGCGAGCCGGTGGCGCTCCACGACCTCGTCGTCCAGATGGGCCCCCGCCCCGGTCAGCTCCTCGACGGCACCCGCGTCGATCTGCCACAGCCCGCGCAGCGCGGGCAGCCGCTCGATCACCGAGCCCACCGACATGGCGTGGTTCTCGTGCTCCACGATCGCCGCCACCGCACCGGAGTCGTTGAGGATCCAGTGCACCTGCTCCACGGAGGACGTCGGGTAGATCGGCACCGGCTGGGCGCCGATCGCCCACAGCGCGAAGTCGAAGACCGTCCACTCGTACCGGGTCCGCGACATCAGGGCCACCCGGTCACCGAAGCGCACCCCCTGCGCCAGCAGCCCCTTCGCCACCCCCAGCACCTCGTCGCGGAACTCCCCGCTCGACACGTCCCGCCACTGCCCGGAGGCGTCCTTGCGGGCGAGGGCGGGCCGCCGCGGATCCGCGGCGGCCCGGTCGAAGACAGGATCCGCCAGCCCGCCCACCTGAGCGTCCGCGGTCATGGTGGGGACGCTGAACTCGCGCACTGGACGATCTCCTCGGAGCACATGGGGTGGTCGGTCCCGAGGCGCGAACGTACCGGATGCGGAACCTGTGCAGAAGGGCTGTGGGAATCCTCCACGGAATCTCTCCAACCCGGACCGCCCCGGAGCACGAAAGCACTGGTGAGGGCCGACCGGGAGACATGGGGCGCCCTGCGCGACAATGGCGTCTGTCACCTCTGAAGAGAACGGATACGGAACCAGCCCAGCCCCGCCCGGGCTCCGCCCCAGCCCCGCCCGGGCTCCGACCGAGCCCGACCGAGCCCGACCGAGGAAGCCATGCGCCGCCCCACCCTGCCGAGCAGACTCCCCGTCGAGCCCTTCGTCCTGCTGCTCGTGGCGATGGCCGCGCTGGCCTTCCTCCTTCCCGCGACCGGCACCGCCGCCACCGTCGTCGAGCACGCCTCCAGCGTTGCGATCGGACTCCTCTTCTTCCTCTACGGAGTGCGCCTCTCCACCCGCGAGGCCCTCGACGGACTGACGCACTGGCGGCTGCAGCTCTTCATCGTGCTGTGCACCTTCGTCCTCTTCCCCCTGCTGGGCCTGGCCGCCCGCGCCCTGGTCCCGCACCTGCTGACCGAGCAGCTCTACACCGGCGTGCTCTTCCTCTGCCTGGTCCCCTCGACCATCCAGTCGTCCATCGCCTTCACCTCCCTCGCCCGCGGCAACGTCCCCGCTGCGATCTGCGCCGGCACGTACTCCGCGCTGCTGGGAATGGTCCTCACCCCGCTCCTGGCCGCCTGGCTCATCGGCCCGCAGGCGGACTTCTCCGCCCAGGGCCTGCTCGGCATCGCCACCCAGCTCCTGGCCCCCTTCGCCGCCGGCCAGCTGCTGCGCCGCCGCATCGGCGGCTTCGTCCACCGCCACCGGCGGCAGCTGGCCCGACTGGACCGGACGTCGATCCTGCTGGTGGTCTACACGGCGTTCAGCGAGGGCGTCGACCGGGGCGTCTTCCACCAGGTCACGGCGGGACGCCTGGCGGCGCTGGCCGGCGTACTGGCAGCACTCCTGGCCACGGTCCTCGCCCTGACCATGACGCTCTCCCGCCGCCTGCACTTCAACCGGGCCGACCGCATCACGGCCGTCTTCGCCGGCTCGAAGAAGAGCCTCGCCAACGGCCTCCCCATGGCGGCGGTCCTCTTCGGCCCCCAGGCGTCGCTCGCGATCCTCCCGCTGATGCTCTTCCACCAGCTGCAACTGATCGTCTGCGCCTTCATCGCGGAACGCTGGGCGAAGCAGGCCCCGCCTCAGCCGGGGGGTTGACACGACCCTGGCCCGTCCGTATAGTTCTTCGAGTTGCCACGGCGCCTACACGGTTCCGAGCGAC
>NZ_JBHSZO010000067.1:0-13621 GCF_042663125.1 Streptomyces polyrhachis
CCCGGACCGCCGCGCGGCGCACCAGCCGCCAGCGCCGCCGCCGTGACCGCCAGCCCCGCCGCCAGCACCCGCCCCCGGCTGCGCACCGCCCGCCGCAGCCGATGGCGCCCACCGGCCCGGACCGGCGCGAAGGCCGGCACCCCGCCGCGCGGCGGATCCGTACGAGACGGGAGACGGGACGGAACGGACGGAGCGGACGGAGGGGATGGAGAGGACAGGGCGCGGGAGGACGGGAGCGGGATCATGGCCATGCACCACCTGGAAGCGAAGCTGCGATCGACGGGAGCACGTCGCCCCGTCTCGGACAGCTCTCACGATGCCCGAAGCCCGCCCGCTCCCGTCGAGGGCTGTGGACAACCTGGGCCTGTGGACAACTCGCTCACCCGGACGCGCCGTTCACCCCCGCGCCCCCGATACCACTCCCGGTGTCGGCCCCCGCTCACGGCAGCGCGATCCCCGGCTCCCACCCGTCCAGCGCCGCCACGCACAGGCAGTCGCGCCCCACGGTCTCCGGCAGTTTCGCCACCGCGTCGAAGAGCACCTCCCGCAGCCGCCCCACGTTCGCCGAGAAGACCTCCAGGACCTCCTTGTGCGAGACCCCCTCGCCCGTCTCCGCACCCGCGTCCAGATCGGTGACCAGCGCCATCGACGTGTAGCAGAGCTCCAGCTCGCGGGCGAGCATCGCCTCCGGATGCCCGGTCATCCCCACCACCGACCAGCCCTGCGCGGCGTGCCACCGCGACTCCGCCCGCGTCGAGAAGCGCGGCCCCTCGATCACGACCATCGTCCCGCCGTCCACCGGCTCCCAGGCGCGTCCGCGCGCCGCCGCCAGCGCCACCTCGCGCCCGGTGGGGCAGTACGGGTCGGCGAAGGACACGTGCACCACGTTGGGCGTACCGCCGTCCGCCAGCGGCTCACCGTCGAAGAAGGTCTGGGTGCGCGACTTCGTCCGGTCCACCAGCTGGTCGGGCACCAGCAGCGTCCCCGGCCCGAACTCCGGCCGCAGGCCGCCGACCGCGCAGGGGCCGAGCACCTGGCGCACCCCCAGGGAGCGCAGCGCCCAGAGGTTGGCGCGGTAGTTGATCCGATGCGGCGGAATGGCGTGCTCGCGGCCGTGGCGCGGCAGGAACGCCACCCGGCGCCCGGCGATCTCGCCGAGGAAGAGGGAGTCGCTGGGGGCGCCGTAGGGGGTGTCGACGGCGACCTCGGTCACGTCGTCCAGGAACGAGTAGAAACCGGAGCCGCCGATCACACCGATGTCTGCCTGAGGTTGATTCATGCCCCCACACTAACGACGCGACCCCGCCCGCCTCCCAGGGAGACGGACGGGGTCGCGAAGACGTAAGGCAGGCGTCGCGGGGACCTCAGGCGGCCGAGCTGGAGCCCTTGGAACCGGAGCCCTTGGCAGCGGACGACGACGAAGACGACGACTTGTCCGAGGACGCGGACTTCTTCTCCGACCCGGAGGACCCGGACGACGAAGAGGAGGACTTGTCCGAGGACGACGACTTGTCCGACGAGGACGACTTCCCCGCCACCGACGAGCTGGACGAGCCGCCCCGGCTGTCGGTCCGGTAGAAGCCGGAGCCCTTGAAGACCACGCCGACCGCCGAGAACACCTTCCGCAGCTTCCCGCCGCAGGCAGGGCACTCGGTCAGTGCGTCGTCGGTGAACTTCTGCACCGCTTCGAGGCCCTCGCCGCAGTCGGTGCACTGGTACTGATAGGTCGGCACTGTTTGCTTCCTCCGAGCTGGCACTCGCACTTCTGGAGTGCTAACGACGCCCCATCTTGCAACATCGCGCGCGCTCAGTCCACCGCAAGCGGCTCCCGCAGCCTGGCCCCCTGCGCCGCGATCCGGCTGCGCGAGGCCCCCGCGCCGGGGGTCAGCCGCGAGCGCAGCGCCAGCAGTACGACGGCCGCCAGGCCCGTACCGGCCAGCGGCACGAGGAAGCCCAGCGAGGCTCCGCCCGCGTCCGTGAGCCGGCCCGCGGCGCTCGCCGCGAGAGCCTGGCCCATGGCGACCGCACCGGTCAGCCAGGTGTACGCCTCGGTGCGCGAGGCGGCCGGGACGATCTGGTCCACCAGGGTGAAGCCGGTGATCAGCGCCGGCGCGATGCACACACCGACGACGAGACCCAGCGCGCCCAGCAGCGGGGCGCTGTGCACGGTCCACAGCGTGGCGGTCGCGGCGACCAGCAGCGGGTACGCGACCAGCAGCCGGCGTCGCGGCGAGACCTTCCAGTGCACCATCCCGAAGGCGATACCGGCCAGCATGTTGCCCGCCGCGAAGATCCCGTACAGGACGCCGTTGACGCCCGGGTTGCCGATCTCCTCGCTGAACGCGGTGAGGCTGACCTGCATGCCGCCGAAGACCGAGCCGATGCCGAGGAAGACCACGGCCAGCACCAGCACGCCCGGCACCCGCAGCGCCGAGGGGTGCTTGCCGCGCTCGGCGGCCGGCAGCACGGGCGGGGCGGTGGCGCGGGAGGCCGCGAAGAACAGACCGCCGGCCAGCGTCAGCACCGCCTCGGCGAGCAGACCCGCCGCCGGGTGGATGCCGCTGCACAGGGCGGCGGCGAAGACCGGTCCGATGACGAAGGTGAACTCGTCCGTGACCGACTCGAAGGCCGCGGCCTTCTGCAGCAGGGGCGAGTCGGCGGGCAGCCGGGCCGCCCACCTGGCCCGGACCATCGGGCCGATCTGCGGGATCGTCGCCCCGGCCGCCAGCGCGGCGGCCATCAGCGCCGCCACGGGCGCCCCGGCCAGCGCCAGCAGCGCCAGCGCGACGACGGCGCTCGCGTGGATCGCCACCGTGGGCACCAGCACGCGGCTCTGCCCGTAGCGGTCGCTCAGCTTGCCGCTGACCGGTGCGCAGAGCGCGACCGCGGTACCGGCCGCGGCGGCGACCAGGCCGGCGGTGCCGTAGCTGCCGGAGGTGTGCTGCACGAGCAGCACGATGCTGATCGTGAGCATCGCGAAGGGCTGCCGGGCGGCGAAGCCGGGCAGCACGAAGGAGAGGGCGCCAGGGGTACGGAGCAGCTGCCCGTAGCCAGGGCGCGAGGAGACGTCTGAGGTGACCGCGGAACCCACGGCCGGTCCTTCCTGCCGTCCGGTAGCGCACGCCCGCGAAGGGGCGCCGCCGAGAGCTGTCCACATGGCGTCTGACCGGCCGGCTCGGGGCCCGCACCATGGGACGGTGGCCTGCGCGAGGGCAGGAGGGCCGCGGCCGGAAGGCACCCTTGGGGGTGCGGGCGGTCGCGCCAGCTCTGCATCGGACAGAGTTGGTTCGAATACGTGTGTGCTTTCCCTCAGCATACGGCACAGCGAAAACCCAGGTCAGCGACCTAGGTCCCACCCGGGCGGGACCTACGCCCCCAGCCACCCCGCCAGCTTGCCCCCGCGGCCGACGGCCTCCAGCCGCTTCTCCGCCGCGTCGCGGACCTCGTCCGTGGTCACCACCAGCAGCTCGTCCCCGGCCCGCAGCACCGTCGCCGGGGCGGGTACGAAACTCGCGTCGTTGCGTACGACCAGGGTCACCGCCGCGCCCTTGGGCAGCCGCAGCTCGCCGACCTCGACGCCGATCATCCGGGACTTCGCCGGCACCGACAGCGACAGCAGATGCGCCCGCAGCCGGTCCAGCGGCGCCGACTCGATGCCCAGGTCGTGGGCCGAGTCCGTGTCGTCCAGCTTCAGCCACTTGGCCAGCGGCGGCAGGGTCGGACCCTGCACCAGGGTGTAGACGATCACCAGGATGAAGACGATGTTGAAGATGCGCGCGTTGTCCGGGACCCCCTCCACCATCGGGATGGTGGCCAGGATGATCGGCACGGCGCCGCGCAGCCCCGCCCACGACAGCAGCACCTGCTCGCGCCAGGGCACCCGGAAGGGGATCAGGCTGACGGCGACCTCCGCGGGCCGCGCCAGCATGGTCAGCACCAGCCCGATGACCAGCGCGGGCACGATGTCGTCGGCCAGCTCGTGCGGGGTGACCAGCAGGCCCAGCAGGACGAACATCCCGATCTGCGCGATCCAGCCCAGCCCGTCGGCGAAGCCCCGCGTCGCGGTCCAGTGCGGCAGCCGGGAGTTCCCCAGCACCACCGCCGCGAGGTACACGGCGAGGAAGCCGCTGCCGTGCGCCATCGCTCCGGCCGCGTACGCCGCGATGGCGATGGCCATGGCGGCGATCGGATAGAGGCCGGAGGAGGGCAGCGCCACCCGCCGCAGTCCGTACGCCCCGAGGAAGCCCACCGCCAGGCCGATCGCGGCGCCGATAGCCAGCTCCAGCGCGATCGTCCCCAGCAGACCGGGCCAGGACCCGACGTGCTCGGAGGTGGAGAAGGCGACGACGAGCAGCACCACCGGGGCGTCGTTGAACCCGGACTCCGCCTCCAGCGTGCCCGTGATCCGTTTGGGCAGCGGCACCCTGCGCAGCACGGAGAAGACCGCCGCCGCGTCCGTCGAGGAGACCACCGCCGCGATGATGAGCGACTGCCGCCACTCCAGGCCGACCAGGTAGTGCGCCCCGGCCGCGACCACCCCCACGCTCACCGCGACACCCACCAGCGAGAGCGTCACGGCGGCGGGCAGCACCGGTTTGATCTCGGACCACTTGGTGCCGAAGCCGCCCTCGGCGAGGATCACCGCCAGCGCCGCGTACCCGATGACCTGGGTGAGGCGGGCGTCGTCGAAGGCGAAGCCGAGTCCGTCCTCGCCGACCGCGACCCCGATGCCCATGTAGAGGACCAGGGAGGGCAGTCCGGTCCGGGAGGCCAGGCGCACCGCGGCGGCGGCCACGAGGAGGATGAGCGCGGAGACGAGCAGGAGGCGGTTGAGGTCGTCGACTGTCAGGGTGAGCCCCTCCCACTGCTGATACGTGCCTTGGCCAAGAATTTACCTTCTCGGTGCTTGAACACGCCACGCATCCGACGTGTGCATACCGGCGGCACCGCCCGACGCCGGCCGCTCCCTTGCTGCGCCCCCTCCCCAAGCTCTTCGAGCAGGGGATGCCCCATCCCCAAGCTCTTCGAGCAGGGGATGCCCCAGGCCCGCGCCTTCCCTGCCGCGCTGGTCGGTGCCCCTGGGCGTCCGCACCACTTGACGGTGCGCCTATGGTTGCTCCTGCACCATAGGTCCCAGCCCCTCGAAGGACAGCGATGCCCGGCAGCGAGAACAGCTCTTCGACGAGGCGACCGCGCGCGAAGATCAAGCGGACGCGGCTGATCGTCCTGGGCATCGCATTCGCCCTCGTACTGGGGCTGGGCGCCGGGGCGTTCTGGGCGGTCTCCACCGTGCGCGACTCCTACCCGCAGACCACCGGCTCGCTGAAGCTCAAGGGCCTCAGCCGCCCCGTCGACGTCAAGCGCGACGCCCGCGGGATTCCGCACGTCTACGCCTCCACCTCCGAAGACCTCTTCCGCGCCCAGGGTTTCGTCCAGGCGCAGGACCGCTTCTGGGAGATGGACGTGCGCCGCCACGTCACCTCGGGCCGGCTCGCCGAGATGTTCGGCAAGGGCCAGTTCGAGACGGACGCCTTCCTGCGCACCCTCGACTGGCGGGGCGTGGCGCAGAAGGAGTACGACACCAAGCTGTCGCCGGAGACCAAGGCGTACCTGCGGGCCTACACCGACGGCGTCAACGCCTATCTGAAGGACCACGAGGGCTCCTCCCTCTCGGTGGAGTATGCGGCGCTGGGGCTGACCAACGACTACGAGCCGGAGCCCTGGACGCCCGTCGACTCGGTGGCCTGGCTCAAGGCGATGGCCTGGGACCTGCGGGCCAACATGGAGGACGAGATCGACCGCTCGCTCCTGGCCGCCCGCTTCGACAGCCGGCAGATCCAGGAGCTCTACCCGCCCTACCCCTACGACCGCAACAAGCCGATCGTGCAGGGCGGCAGAGTCACGGGCGACGCCTTCAAGCCCGCCGGCGCGGCCCCCGTCACCGCCGGCACCGCGCAGACCTCCCAGCTCTCCCAGGCCGACGGCGCGACCGTGACGGCGCAACTGGGCGACGTCTCGCGCAACATCGCCGCGGTGCCGGCCCTCTTCGGCCCCAGCGGCAGCGGCATCGGCTCCAACTCCTGGGTGGTCTCCGGCGACCACACCACCACCGGCAAGCCGCTGCTGGCCAACGACCCGCACCTCTCCCCGCAACTGCCGTCCATCTGGTACCAGATGGGCCTGCACTGCCGGACGGTCTCCGAGAAGTGCCCCTACGACGTCAGCGGCTTCACCTTCTCCGGCCTGCCCGGCGTCGTCATCGGCCACAACCAGCAGATCTCCTGGGGCATGACCAACCTCGGCGCGGACGTCGCCGACCTGTACCTGGAGAAGGTCGACGCCTCGGGCCGCTACGAGGTCGACGGCAGAGCGAAGGACTTCACCACCCGCACCGAGACGCTCAGGAGCGCCGACGGCGCCGTCAAGAAGATCACCGTCCGCTCCACCCGCAACGGCCCGATCGTCTCCGACCGCTCCGACGAGATCGAGGAGGTCGGCCGCAGCGCCCCCGTCGGCTCCTCGGCGCCCGACCGCGGCGACGGCTACGCGGTGGCGCTGCGCTGGACGGCACTGGACCCCTCGCGCACGATGGACGCGGTCTTCAAGATCAACCGGGCGGTGGACTTCAAGCAGTTCCGCGCCGCCGCCGCCGACTTCGCCGTCCCCTCGCAGAACCTGGTCTACGCCGACCGCAAGGGCAACATCGGCTACCAGGCGCCCGGCCGCATCCCGATCCGCGGCGGCAACTCCGACGGCCGGATGCCGCAGCCGGGCTGGAACTCCGCGTACACCTGGAAGGGCACCGTCCCGCAGTCCGCGCTGCCGTGGGAGTACAACCCCGCGCGCGGCTACATCGTCACCGCCAACCAGGCCGTGATCGACCAGCGCACGTACCCCTTCCTGCTGACCACCGACCCCGGCTACGGCACGCGCTCCCACCGGATCGACGCCCTGATCAGGGAGAAGACCAAGGACGGCGGCAAGGTCTCCCCGGCCGACATGTCCGCGATGCAGTCGGACAACCACAGCGAGATCGGCGAGCTCCTCACACCGATGCTGCTGAAGACGAAGGTCGCCGACCGCCACGTGCGCGAGACGCAGGACCTGCTGAAGGACTGGGACTACTCCCAGGACTCCGACTCGGCGGCCGCCGCCTACTTCAACGCCGTCTGGCGCAACATCCTGATGCTCGCCTTCGGCGACAAGATGCCCAAGGAGCTGCGCGTCGAGGGGCAGTGCCTGCGCGTGCCCACCGCCAGCCAGGCCGACGCCCCGGAGGAGACGGTCGTCGAGTGCGGCGATCGCGAGCCCTCGGCCGCGCAACCGGACGGCGGCGACCGCTGGTTCGAGGTGGTCCGCGCGCTGGTGGACAAGCCGGAGAGCGAGTGGTGGACCACCCCCAGCAGCCGGGTGCACAGCGGCGACGCCACCCGCACCCGCGACCAGGTCTTCGCCCGGGCCATGAAGCAGGCCCGCTGGGAGCTGACGGCCAAGCTCGGCAAGGACGTGAGCACCTGGAACTGGGGGCGGCTGCACCGGCTGATGCTGCGCAACCAGACTCTCGGCAAGGAGGGCCCCGGCTTCCTGCAGTGGGTCCTCAACCGCGGCCCCTGGAACCTCAGCGGCGGCGAGGCCACCGTCAACGCCACCGGCTGGAACGCCGCCGGCGGCTACGAGGTGATGTGGGTGCCGTCCATGCGGATGGTCGTCGACCTCGACAACCTGGACAACTCCCAGTGGGTCAACCTCACCGGCGCCTCCGGCCACGCCGGCAGCTCGCACTACACCGACCAGACCGACGCCTGGTCGAAGGGCGAGCTCTACCCCTGGCCGTCCTCGACGCAGGCGGTCGAGGACGCGACCGAGGACAAGATGGTCTTCACCCCGTAGCCGGTACGGGAGTTCAGCTTGCGCTGCGCCCGGGGGTGCGCCGGAAACGGTGCACCCCCGACGGCGTGACGGCCGCGTCCACCGGCCGGTCGTGCCCCTCGGCGGGCACGCCGTCGAGCACCTCGCCGTCGTAGAGCAGCACGAGCATCGACGGCGAGACGCCCGCACCGGCCAGCCGCGCCAGCACCCGGTCGTACGAGCCGCCGCCCCGCCCCAGCCGCATCCCGCGCCCGTCCACCGCCAGCCCCGGAAGCAGCACCGCGTCGGCCTCCAGCACCGCCCCGGCGCCCAGGCGCCCACCGGTCGGCTCCAGCAGCCCGCGCGCCGCGGGCGCCAGCGATCCGGGGCCGCCGTAGAGCGCCCAGTCCAGGTCGTTGTCCGCCAGCAGCACCGGCAGCAGGACCCGCACCCCCCGCTCGCGCAGCACGTCCAGCAACGCGCGCGTGCCGGGCTCGCGCCCCACCGACACATACGCGGCGACCGTCCGCGCGCCCGCCAACTCCGGTATTTCCCACGCCCGTCGCGCCAGCGCCTCGCCCGCGGCCGCCACCTGCCCCCCGGTCAGCGCCGCCCGCGCCGCCAGCAGCGCCCGCCGCAGCACCGCCTTGCCGGCCGCGGCCCCACCGCAGCCCGGCCCTCCCGGCCCTCCCGGCAACGCCCCGCCCCGCTCCCCGTCCATCGCCACGGCCTGCACCCCTTCTCCCGCTCGCACTCCTCGGGCACCTTCCGCCCAAGTGCCCCGCCGCGTCCCATACTGCCCTGCCCCACTGACAACGCCCCGCCCGCCCGTGTTCACGCACCCCGCCCCATGGGTTCGCCGGGCGCCGCCCGCTCTTCGTACGATGGAAGGACACGACTCCCGCGTGGCCGGCACCGGAAGGCTCAAAGCCGCTCGCAACCGGTCAAAGTCACTCGGAATCTCATCTTCCCTTCATCACTACGGATATGGTGCTCGGCATGACTTCATCGCGTACTCGGATCACGAAGGCCGTCATCCCGGCGGCCGGCCTGGGCACCCGCTTCCTGCCCGCGACCAAGGCGACTCCCAAGGAGATGCTGCCGGTTGTGGACAAGCCCGCGATCCAGTACGTCGTGGAGGAGGCCGTGGCGGCCGGGCTCCCCGACGTACTGATGGTGACCGGCCGCAGCAAGCGCGCCCTGGAGGACCACTTCGACCGCAACTACGAGCTGGAGGAGGCCCTGCGCAGGAAGGGCGACCAGGCCCGGCTCGCCGCCGTCGAGGAGTCCACCGACCTGGCCGACATCCACTACGTCCGCCAGGGCGACCCCCGCGGTCTGGGCCACGCCGTGCTCTGCGCCCAGGCGCACGTGGGCGACCAGCCCTTCGCCGTCCTGCTGGGCGACGACCTGATCGACCCCCGCGACCCGCTGCTCTCCCGGATGACGGACATACAGCGTGAGCACGGCGGCAGCGTCATCGCCCTGATGGAGGTCGACCCCGCGCAGGTCCACCTCTACGGCTGCGCGGCCGTGGAGGCGACCGGCGAGGAGGACGTGGTGCGTGTCACGGGCCTGGTGGAGAAGCCCGACCCGGCGGACGCCCCCAGCAACTACGCCGTCATCGGCCGCTACGTACTGGATCCGGCCGTCTTCGAGGTCCTCGGCAAGACCGAGCCCGGCCGCGGCAACGAGATCCAGCTCACCGACGCCCTGCAGACACTCGCGGCCGACACCTCCATCGGCGGCCCCGTCCACGGCATCGTCTTCCGCGGCCGCCGCTACGACACCGGTGACCGCAGCGACTACCTCCGTGCCATCGTCCGCCTCGCCTGCGAGCGTGAGGACCTGGGCGCGGACTTCCGCGCCTGGCTGCGGAGTTACGTCACGGAGGAGATGGCGAGTTGAGCACCACCACGCGGACGCCGGAGGACAGCGGCACGGACAGCGGCCCAGACAGCGGCCCGGACAGCGGGCAGACGCCGGGCGCCGACCCGGCCGCCGTCGACGGGACCTGGTCGGTGGACGAGCACCTCGCCGACATCCTGCGCCAGATCCGTCCGCTGGAGCCGTTGGAGCTGCAGCTGCTGGAGGCGCAGGGCTGCGTCCTCGTCGAGGACGTCACGGTGCCGATCGCGCTGCCGCCCTTCGACAACAGCTCGATGGACGGGTACGCCGTCCGCGTGGCCGATGTCGCCGACGCCGGCGGGGAGTTCCCGGCCCGGCTGACGGTCGTCGGGGACGTGGCGGCGGGCAGCGGCGAGCCGCCCGCGGTCGGCCCCGGCGAGGCGGTGCGCATCATGACCGGCGCCCCGCTGCCCCCCGGCGCCCAGGCGGTCGTCCCGGTGGAGTGGACGGACGGCGGCGGCGGGGCGGGCCCCGCGACGACGATGCGGGCGCACAGCAAGGCCCCCCAGGGCGCGGGCGGCACGGTCGAGGTGTACCGCCCGGTCGCCGCCGGCGAGCACATCCGGCTGCGCGGCGGCGACGTCGCCGCCGGCGAGCTGGCGCTGGCCGCCGGCACGGTCCTGGGCCCCACCCAGATCTCCCTGCTCGCGGCGATCGGCCGCGCCACCGTCAGGGTCCGCCCCCGCCCCCGCGTCGTGGTCGTCTCCACGGGCAGTGAGCTGGTCGCGCCCGGCGAGGAGCTGGGCCCCGGCCGGATCCACGACTCCAACAGCTTCGCCCTCACCGCCGCCGCCAAGCAGGCCGGCGCCATCGCCTACCGGGTCGGCGCCGTCGCCGACGACGCCGAGACCCTCCGGGCCACGCTGGAGGACCAGTTGATCCGCGCGGACGCGGTGGTCACCAGCGGCGGTGTGAGCGTGGGTGCGTACGACGTGGTCAAGGAGGCGCTCAGCGACCTCGACGGCGAGGGCGGCGGGGTGGACTTCCGCAGGCTCGCCATGCAGCCGGGCAAGCCGCAGGGCTTCGGCCGCGTCGGCGCGGACCGCACCCCGCTGCTGGCCCTGCCGGGCAATCCGGTGGGGGCGTACGTCTCCTTCGAGCTGTTCGTACGCCCGGTCATCCGCCGCCTGATGGGCCTGACCCCCGAGTCGCGGCCCTGCGTCCAGGCGCGTCTGGAGACACCGGCCCCCCTGCGCTCGCCCGCCGGCCGGCGGCAGTTCCTGCGCGGCCGCTACGACGCCGCGAGCGGCACCGTACGGCCGGTCGGCGGGGCGGGCTCGCACCTGGTGGCGGCGCTGGCGCTGGCCGACTGCCTGCTGGTCGTCCCGGAGGACGTGACGGAGGTCGAGGACGGCACGGCGGTGGAGGTCATCGCGCTGGACTGAGGCGCCCGCCCCCTCCCGTCCCCCCACGCTGTCACGGCCCCCCGGCGCGCTTGCCGGTACGGTAACCCTGCGCACGTATCGGAAACGGGAGTTCACGCCGCATGACCGCCCAGCCCGCCCAGCCCCCTCAGCCCCAGCAGCCCGACGGGCCGCTTCTGACGCACATCGACGAGGCCGGCGCGGCCCGCATGGTCGACGTCTCCGCCAAGGACGTCACCAGCCGCACCGCCCGCGCCACCGGCCGCGTGCTGGTGACCCCCCGCGTCGTGGAACTCCTGCGCGGCGAGGGCGTCCCCAAGGGCGACGCCCTGGCCACCGCGCGGATCGCCGGGATCATGGGCGCCAAGCGCACCCCCGACCTCATCCCCCTCTGCCACCCGCTGGCCGTCTCGGGCGTCATGGTCGACCTCGCGGTCGCCGACGACGCGGTGGAGATCAGCGCCACCGTGCGCACCACGGACCGCACGGGTGTGGAGATGGAGGCGCTGACCGCCGTCGCCGTCGCCGCCCTGACGGTCGTCGACATGGTCAAGGCCGTCGACAAGAGCGCCGTGATCAGCGACATCCGCGTCGAGGAGAAGACCGGCGGAAAGTCGGGCGACTTCCGCCGCGGCGCGGAGGCCGGCACATGAGCCCGCGCGCCCTCGCCGTCACCGTCTCCAACCGCGCCTTCGCCGGCGTCTACGCCGACACCGGCGGCCCGCTGCTGGCCGAGGGCCTGGCCGCGCTGGGCTTCACCGTCGAGGGCCCCCGCGTCGTACCGGACGGGGAGGCGGTGGAGCGGGCTCTGCGCGACGGCGTCTCGGAGGGCTTCGACGTCATCCTCACCACCGGCGGTACGGGCATCTCGCCGACGGACGCCACCCCCCAGATGACCGCCCGGGTGCTGGACTACGAGGTCCCCGGCATCCCCGAGGCCATCCGCGCCCACGGCCGCCCCAAGGTCCCCGCCGCCGCCCTCTCCCGGGGCCTGGCGGGTGTCGCCGGCCGCACCCTGATCGTCAACCTCCCCGGCTCCTCCGGCGGCGTCCGCGACGGCCTCGCGGTGCTGGCGGCGCTGCTCCCGCACGCGGTGGAGCAGCTGCGCGGGGGCGACCACCCCCGCTCCGACGGGGGAGACCCGCAGCAGGGCGGTGCCCGCTGAGTACCGTCTGGCCGGTCGAGCTGGCGGAGGGCCCGGTGCGCCTGCGCCCCATCCGGCTGCGCGACCAGAGCGCCTGGCGGGAGGTCAACCAGCGCAACCGCGACTGGCTGCGCCCCTGGGAGGCCACCGTCCCCCCGGCGCTCCCGGGCGGCCGGCCGACGCGCCGCCCCACGTACCGCCAGATGGTCCGCCACCTGCGCACGGAGGCCGCGGCCGGCCGGATGCTGCCCTTCGTCATCGAGTACGAGGGCCGGCTCGTCGGCCAGCTCACCGTCGCCGGCGTCACCTGGGGCTCGATGCGCTCGGGGCACATCGGCTACTGGGTGGACCGCGCGGTCGCCGGCCGCGGCGTGATGCCGGCGGCGGTCGCCCTGGTCACCGACCACTGCTTCCGCTCGGTGGGCCTGCACCGCGTGGAGGTCTGCATCCGCCCGGAGAACGGCCCGAGCCGGCGCGTGGTGGAGAAACTCGGCTTCCGCGAGGAGGGGTTGCGCCCCCGCTACCTCCACATCGACGGCGCCTGGCGCGACCATCTGGTCTTCGCGCTGACCGCCGAGGAGGTGCCGGAGGGACTGCTGGGCCGGTGGCGTTCGCTGCGGAGCCTCCAGACGCCTCCTTCTCACGCTGAATGAAATAAATGTTCGAAAAGCATGCGCCGAATACCCGCTCCGGACAAAAAATCTGAAGAAAAGCTCGAGATATGAGCCGGATGGTGCGACACACCGGGCCGATTGGCCGATGCGGTGTCTCCAACACCTCTACCGTGTAGGGCGTGAGCAGCAGCGGCCTCATCTACGCAATGATCGTGGGGGCCTGGGCCGCCTACTTGGTTCCGATGTGGCTTCGTAGGCAGGACGAGCTGAACGAGGCCCGTCCGACGGAACGCTTCAGCACCGCTCTCCGGTTGCTGACCGGACGCGGCGCGGCGGACCGCCACAGCGCCGAGGACGACCCCGAGACCCGGGACGCCGATCCGGACGCCCCGGACTTCGCGCTGCCCGCCCCTTCCGCCAACGCGCAGCCGGCCACCCCGCCCGCCCGCCGTCGTACGACCGCGGTGCCGGCGGAGGCGGACGCGACGGCGGACCGCGACCGCACGGCGGGGGAGCGGGGCGAGCGCGCGGCGCGGGCCAAGGTCATGGCACGCCGCCGGCGCACCACGACACTCCTCTTCCTGGCGCTCACGGCGGGCGCGATCTGGGCCGCGGTGGGCGGGCTGCGCCACCTGTGGGCGGTCGCGGTCCCGGCGGCGCTGCTGACGGCGTACATGGCGCACCTGCGCGCCGGCGAGCGCCGCCGCCGGGCGGCCGTCGTCGACCAGGGCCGCGGCGCCGAC
>NZ_JBHSZO010000068.1:0-13504 GCF_042663125.1 Streptomyces polyrhachis
CACGTGCTCGGGAAGCGCGGCCGGCGTGCCCCTCAGGCGGTGGCCCCGGTGCGGCGCCCGTGTATCCGCCCGGCCCCTACCGCAACGCCGCGGGCAAAGCGCCGGACGAGCCCAATCCGTACGCCGCGCCGCCCGCCGGCGGCCACACCGGCCGACCGGGCCCGTACCAGCCGCCGCGCACCGGCCCGTACGCACCGCCCCCCGCCGCCCCGGGGTCGAACGGCCAGCCGAACCCGTACGCGACCGGTGGCCCGGACGGCCCTCCCCCGCCGCCTGCCGGCCCACCCGGCGAGCGCTACTGAGGCCCGCGACCTGCCCATCCTTCGGACCCGAGCGCTCACGGCGACCACCCGCCGGTAGGTTGGCCCCTCATGAGCGCATCGTCTGACGCCCCCACGCTGCTGATCAAGATCTTCGGCCGGGACCGGCCCGGCATCACCGCCGGCCTCTTCCGTACGCTCGCCGGCTACGGCCTCGACGTCGTGGACATCGAGCAGACCGTCACCCGCGGCCGTATCACCCTCTGCGCCCTGGTCACCGCGCCCGCGACCGGTGTGGCGACGGAGGGCGCACTGCGCGCCACCGTGCACGGCTGGGCGGAGTCCGTCGGCCTGCAGGCGGAGATCCTCTCCGGTACCGGCGACAACCCGCCCCGCGGGCACGGGCGTTCGCACGTCACCGTGCTCGGCCATCCGCTGACGGCCGGGGCCACCGCCGCCGTCACGGCGGCGATCACCGCGACCGGCGGCAACATCGACCGCATCTTCCGCCTCGCCAAGTACCCGGTGACGGCGGTGGAGTTCGCCGTCTCCGGCGTCCCGACCGGGGAGCTGCGCACCGTGCTGGCGCCCGAGTCCTCGGCCCTCGGCGTGGACGTCGCCGTGGTCTCCGCCGGGCTGCAGCGCCGGGCGCAGCGGCTGGTGGTGATGGACGTGGACTCCACGCTCATCCAGGACGAGGTGATCGAGCTGTTCGCCGGGCACGCCGGCTGCGAGGCCGAGGTCGCCGGGGTGACGGCGCGGGCGATGCGCGGGGAGTTGGACTTCGAGCAGTCGCTGCACGCGCGCGTCGCGCTGCTGGCGGGGCTGGACGCCTCGGTGGTGGAGAAGGTCCGCGCGCAGGTGCGGCTCACGCCGGGGGCGCGCACCCTGGTCCGTACGCTCAAGCGGCTCGGCTACCAGGTCGGAGTGGTCTCGGGCGGTTTCACGCAGGTCACGGACGCGCTGCGGGAGGAGCTGGGGCTGGACTTCGCCGCCGCCAACACGCTGGAGATCGTGGACGGCAGGCTGACGGGCCGGGTCACCGGCGAGATCGTCGACCGGGCGGGCAAGGCGCGGCTGCTGCGCTCCTTCGCCGCGGCCGCGGGGGTGCCGCTGGCGCAGACGGTCGCGATCGGCGACGGCGCCAACGACCTCGACATGCTCAACGCGGCGGGGCTCGGCGTGGCGTTCAACGCCAAGCCCCTGGTCCGCGAGGCGGCGCACACCGCGGTGAACGTGCCCTTCCTGGACACGGTGCTCTACCTGCTGGGCATCACGCGCGAGGAGGTCGAGGCGGCGGGCGTGGCGGAGTGAGCCGCAGGCGCCCGGGCCGGTCAGACGTGCGGGCCGGTCAGGCGTGCGGGGTCCAGTACTCCGTCAGCGCGCCGACGCCGTGCTCGACGGACTTCCAGTCGCCGTCGAACGTCACGACCGCGAGCGCCGCCGTGGGAAAGGCCGTCCGCCGCATCCGCGCCGCCGCGTCCCCCTCGCTCGTCCCGGCGAGGGCGTCGGCGAGGGCGTGCATACCGGGGTTGTGGCCGACGAGCAGCAGGTCGCGGACCTCGTCCGGGGTCTCGTTGATCAGGGCGATCAGCTCGCCGAGTGACGCCTCGTACATCCGGTCCTCGTACACCGTCCGGGGGCGCCTGCCCAGCTCCGGCGCCGCGAGCTTCCAGGTCTCGCGGGCGCGAACGGCCGTGGAGCACAGGGCCAGTTCGGGAGCGGACTCCAGCGCGGCGATCCGGCGGCCGGCGCTGGCGGCCTCCTGGCGACCGCGCTCGGCGAGGGGGCGGTCGTGGTCGGAGACCTGCGGCCAGTCCGCTTTGGCATGCCGCAGGATGACGAGGCTACGGGGTGTTTCGGCGCTCATACGTCCCAGGTTCGCATGAATTCCTATGCCGTGCGGCCGGTGTGGGGATGCTCGCCCGCCAGGGGTGAACTCCGTCCGCCCGGCGCGTAATTCGGGTCGCGGGCGTCGGGCGGCGGGAAGGCGGGGCGGCTCGCGGACGGCCGGTGGCGGACCGGTGGCGGCTTCGCGCGGACGCGGGGTGGGGATAACCCCACCGTCCCCTAGGGGGCTGGTGTCAGGGTCGAGTGGGTGGGTCACCTGATGGGAATACCCGGCCGCGTTGCGTACGTTCGAAGTCGATGGAGGACGACTCTCGGGGGGACCCATGACGGCCACGACCCGTACCAGGCCCGTGACCGGGCCGCTCCACACACGGCTGCGGTGGTGGGGCGTCGCCCTGCCGGCCGCGATGTTCACCGCCCTGCTGTACGCCCTGGGCTCCCCCGCCGGCGCGGCGTCCTCGGAGGAGCCGCTGCTGCGGCTGCTGGCGTGGCTGGCGGACGCGCTGTCCGCGCTGCGCTGAGCGCCGCTCCGGCCGCGCCCGGGCCTACGCCAGGAAGCTGGCCGCGACGCCGATGACGACGGTGATCCCGAGGATCACGGCGAGGATGAGCAGCAGCTTGCGCTGCCCGCCCTGGGGGTTCGGTTCGAGTACGGACATGCGCTCATCCTCTCATCCGGCGGCGGTGCGCCGGCCTGCGGGTCCGACTCCCGCCTCGTCCTCCACCACCCGGTCGCGCCCGGCCAGCAGGCCCACCGCCAGCTGCCCCGCCATCAGCGCCGCGAGGAGGGCCAGGGGTACGTCCCAGCCGCCCGTGCGCTCGTACAGCGCGCCGACGACCAGCGGTCCGGGGATCGCGATCAGATAGCCCGTGCTCTGGACGAAGGCGGACAGGCGCACCACGCCCGCGCCGGTGCGGGCGCGTACCCCGATGAGGGTGAGGACCAGCGGGAAGGCGCAGTTCGACACGGCCAGCAGCAGCGCCCAGGCCCAGGCGCCGGCCGCCGGCGCCAGCCACAGTCCGATGTAGCCGGCCAGTCCGCAGGCCGCGAGGACGACGACGATGGGCCCCTGGTGCCCCATCCGCGCCGCGATGCGCGGCAGGACGAAGGAGACCGGGACGCCCATCCCCATCACGACGGCGAGCAGCGCTCCCGCCGTGCCGGCCGGGACGCCGGCGTCGCGGAAGATCTGCGGGAGCCAGCCCAGCGTCACGTACGCCGCGGTGGCCTGGAAGCCGAAGAAGACCGCCAGTGCCCAGGCGGTGGGGCTCCTGGTGATACGGATCGGCGCCTCCAGGGCGCTCATCTCCCGCACCCCGCGGCCCGCCCGGTCGGTACGGGCTGCCGCCGCCCACGGCAGCAGCGCGGCGGCGGCGAGCGCGGCCCAGAGCCCGAGCCCCAGCCGCCAGTCGCCGCCCAGGGCGTCGGTGACGGGCACGGTCGCGGCGGCGGCAGCGGCGGTGCCCAGGGCCAGGCCCATCGAGTACAGCCCGGTCATCGGGCCGATCCGGTCGGGGAACCAGCGCTTGACGATCACCGGCATCAGGACGTTGCTCACCGCGATGCCGGCGAGGGCGAGCGCGCTGACCGCGAGGAACGCGGCCGTACCGCCGGCGAGGGAGCGCAGGGCGAGGCCCGCCGTGATCAGGGCGAGCCCGGCGCCCACCACGCCCACCGGCCCGAAGCGGCGGGCCAGCCGCGGGGCGAGGCTGCCGAAGAGGGCGAAGCAGAGCGCCGGCATCGAGGTGAGCAGCCCGGCCACGGTGGGGCTCATCCCCACGCCCGCGCGCACCTCCTCCAGCAGGGCGCCGAGCGCGGCGATGCCGGCCCGCAGGTTGAGCGCCGCCAGCAGCAGCGCGACCACCAGCAGCGGCCGTGTCCAGCGCGCACCGGCGGCCGGGGTGCGTATCGCCGGGGAGGACGGGGGCGCGGCCGTGCGCCGGATCGGCGTGGAACTCATCCCCCCATAATGCCTGCTGTATACAACGAACTGCTCCGGGGTCCACGTCCTGGACATACGGGCGCCCCGCACCGGCCGGTGCGGGGCGCCCGTATGCGCGGGGTGCCTCAGGCGCCGATGGCGTGCAGGCCGCCGTCCACGTGGACGATCTCGCCGGTCGTCTTGGGGAACCAGTCCGAGAGCAGCGCGACCACGCCGCGGCCGGCCGGGCCGGGGTCGGAGAGGTCCCAGGCCAGCGGGGAGCGGGTGTCCCAGACCGCCGCCAGGTCCGAGAAGCCGGGGATGGACTTCGCGGCCATCGAGGCGAGCGGGCCGGCGGAGACCAGGTTGCAGCGGATGCCGTCCTTGCCCAGGTCGCGGGCGAGGTAGCGGCTGGTGGCCTCCAGGGCGGCCTTCGCCGGGCCCATCCAGTCGTACTGCGGCCAGGCGAACTGCGCGTCGAAGGTCAGGCCGACGATCGAGCCGCCGCCCGTGCCGGTCTCGGCGTCGTACTCCGCCATCAGTGGCTTGCAGGCCATGGCGAGGGACTTCAGCGAGAACGCCGAGACGTGCATCGCGGTGGCGACCGACTCGAAGGGGGTGTTGAGGAAGTTGCCGCCCAGGGCGTCCGCCGGGGCGAAGCCGATGGAGTGCACGACGCCGTCCAGGCCGCCCAGCTCGGCGCGGACCTGCTCGGCCAGCCCGTCGAGGTGCTCGGCGTTGGTGACGTCGAGTTCGAGGACCTTGACCGGCTTGGGCAGCTTCCTGGCGATGCGCTCGGTCAGCGTCGGGCGGGGGAAGGCGGTGAGGATGATCTCCGCGCCCTGCTCCTGCGCGAGCTTCGCGGTGTGGAAGGCGATGGATGACTCCAGCAGCACCCCGGTGATGAGGACGCGCTTGCCGTCGAGGATTCCGCTCATGGTGGTCAGTGACCCATGCCCAATCCGCCGTCAACGGGAATGACGGCTCCAGTGATGTACGAGGCGTCGTCGGAGGCCAGGAAGCGCACGGCGGCGGCGACCTCCTCCGGCCGGGCGTAGCGGCCCAGCGGCACCTGGGCGACGATGCCGGCGCGCTGCTCGTCGCTGAGCGCGCGCGTCATGTCGGTGTCGACGAAGCCCGGTGCGACGACGTTGAAGGTGATGTTCCGCGAGCCCAGTTCGCGGGCGAGGGAGCGGGCGAAGCCGACGAGGGCGGCCTTGGAGGCGGCGTAGTTCGCCTGGCCCGCGGAGCCGAGCAGGCCCACCACGGAGGAGATCAGCACGACGCGGCCCTTCTTGGCGCGCAGCATGCCCCGGTTGGCGCGCTTGACCACGCGGAAGGTGCCGGTGAGGTTGGTGTCGATGACGGAGGTGAAGTCCTCCTCCGACATCCGCATCAGCAGCTGGTCCTTGGTGACGCCGGCGTTGGCCACCAGCACCTCGACCGGGCCGTGCTTCTCCTCGATCTCCTTGTAGGCGCTCTCCACCTGCTCCGGGTCGGTGATGTCGCATCTGACCGCGAGGCATCCCTGTTCGAGCAGGGCTGCCGGGGGCTCCCCGCTGCGGTACGTGACGGCGACCCGGTCGCCCGCGTCGGCGAAGGCACGGGCGATGGCGAGGCCGATGCCCCGGTTGCCACCGGTGACGAGTACGGAGCGGCTCACGGGCCCACCCTTTCGGTCGAGGTCGGTCGAGGTCGGGCATGCCTCCGGGGCGGCGGACCGCCCGGTGGCATACCGGAAACCTATCGGGCACGGGGGCACCCCCGGCCATCGGCCTGCGACAGGAGGGGCGGCGGGCGACTGTTCGATCCCTACAACGGGCGGGTGGCCGCACCGGCCGCCGGCGCCGCTCTTATCCCGTATCCCTCCCCCGCCCCCACGTGCTTGACTGCTCTCTGCCATCCGCCTGATACGGCCCCCTCGCGCCCTCCCGCCCGTGAGCGAAAGGACCCCCGTGCCCCATCAGATCGACGAGGCTTTCCTCGCGCTTCCCCTGCGTCCGCTGGCCGATGCCGCTCTCGCCCGGGCCCGGGCGCTGGGCGCCGAGCACGCCGACTTCCGGCTGGAGCGGGTGCGCAGCGCCTCCTGGCGGCTGCGGGACGCGGAGTCGGCCGGCTCCTCCGACTCCACCGATCTCGGCTACGCGGTACGGGTCGTGCACGGCGGCGCCTGGGGTTTCGCCTCCGGGGTCGACCTGACGATGGACGGCGCGGCGAAGGTGGCCTCGCAGGCGGTGGCGATGGCGCAGCTGTCCGCGGAGGTCATCCGGGCCGCGGGGTCTGACGAGCAGGTGTCGCTGGCGCCCGAGCCGGTGCACGCGGACGCCACGTGGGTGTCGGCGTACGAGGTCAACCCCTTCGACGTGCCGGACGCCGAGAAGGCCGCCCTGCTGACCGACTTCAGCCGGCGGCTGCTCGGTGCCGAGGGCGTGGACCATGTGGACGCCTCGCTGCAGGCCGTGCAGGAGAACAAGTTCTACGCCGACAGCGCCGGTACGACGACCACCCAGCAACGTGTGCGCGTCCACCCGCAGTTGACCGCCACCGCGGTGGCCGCCTCCGGCGAGTTCGAGTCGATGCGCACCCTCGCACCGCCGGTGGGCCGGGGTTGGGAGTACCTGACCGGCACCGGCTGGGACTGGGACGCGGAGTTGGCCCGCATCCCCGGCCTGCTGGCGGAGAAGCTGGCCGCGCCGAGCGTGCGGGCGGGGACGTACGACCTGGTGGTCGACCCCTCGAACCTGTGGCTGACCATCCACGAATCGATCGGCCACGCCACGGAGTTGGACCGCGCGCTCGGCTACGAGGCGGCCTACGCGGGGACGTCCTTCGCCACCTTCGACCAGCTCGGCACGCTGCGGTACGGCTCCGGGCTGATGAACGTGACCGGCGACCGCACCGCCGAGCACGGGCTGGCGACCGTCGGCTACGACGACGAGGGCGTGGCCGCGCAGTCCTGGGACCTGGTACGGGACGGGGTGCTCGTCGGCTACCAGCTCGACCGGCGCATCGCCCGGCTCACCGGCTTCGAGCGCTCCAACGGCTGCGCCTTCGCCGACTCCCCGGCCCACGTGCCCGTCCAGCGCATGGCCAACGTCTCGCTGCGGCCGGCGCCGCAGGGGCCGTCCACCGAGGAGCTGATCGGGGAGGTGGAGCGGGGGCTGTACGTCGTGGGCGACCGGTCGTGGTCGATCGACATGCAGCGCTACAACTTCCAGTTCACCGGCCAGCGCGCGTACCTCATCGAGAACGGGCAACTCGCCGGCCAGGTCAAGGACTTCGCCTACCAGGCGACCACCACCGACTTCTGGGGCTCGATGTCCGCCGTCGGCGGCCCGCAGACGTACGTCCTGGGCGGCGCCTTCAACTGCGGCAAGGCGCAGCCCGGCCAGGTCGCGGCGGTCTCGCACGGCTGCCCCTCGGCGCTCTTCCGCAACGTGAACATCCTCAACACCACCCAGGAGGCCGGCCGATGACCACGCACGTCCCGACCCACCGGGGGTCCGGGGGCCGCCCCCCGGAGAAGCACAGTCTGAACACCACCCAGGAGGCCGGCCGATGAGCCCCGCAGCCGTGAAGCCGCACGAGGTCGTCGAGCGGGCGCTGGAGTTGTCGCGCGCCGACGGGTGCGTGGTGATCGCCGACGAGCAGTCGTCCGCGAACCTGCGCTGGGCCGGGAACGCGCTGACCACCAACGGCGTCACCCGCGGCCGTACCCTCACCGTGATCGCCACGGTCGGCGGCGCCCAGGGGACCGCCTCCGGCGTGGTCTCGCGCTCCGGCGTCACGGCGGACGAGCTGGAGTCCCTGGTACGGGCCGCCGAGCAGGCCGCCCGCGAGGCGGGTCCCGCCCAGGACGCCCAGCCGCTGGTGACCGCCGCCCCCGCCTCGGCGGACTTCACCGCGCCCCCCGCCGAGACCTCCTCGGACGTCTTCGCCGCCTTCGCGCCCAGGCTCGGCGCGACCTTCGCTGCCGCCCGCGCGGCCGGCCACGAGCTGTACGGCTTCGCCAACCACCTGATGACGTCCACCTACCTCGGTACGTCGACGGGCCTGCGCCTGCGCCACGACCAGCCCACCGGCACCCTGGAGCTGAACGCCAAGTCCCCGGACCGTACGAGGTCGGCGTGGGCGGGGCGGGCGACGCGCGACTTCACCGACGTCGATCCGGCGGAGCTGGACGCGGAGTTGGCGCAGCGCCTGTCGTGGGCCGAGCGGCAGGTCGAGCTGCCGGCCGGGCGCTACGAGACGCTGCTGCCGCCCAGCGCGGTGGCGGACCTGATGATCTACCTGACCTGGTCGGCCTCGGCCCGCGACGCCCACGAGGGCCGCACGGTCTTCTCCCGGCCGGGCGGCGGGACGCGGATCGGCGAGAAGCTGTCGGCGCTGCCGCTGACCCTGCGCAGCGACCCCGCCGCCCCCGGGCTGGAGTGCGCGCCGTTCACCGTCGCGCACGCCTCGGGCGGCGAGTCCTCCGTCTTCGACAACGGACTGCCGCTGGGCCCGACGGACTGGATCAAGGACGGCACGCTGGCGAACCTGCTCTCCACGCGCTACTCGGCGGGGCTGACCGGACTGCCCGTGACCCCGGAGATCGACAACCTGATCCTCGACGCCGGCGGCACCGCCTCGCTGGAGGAGATGGTCGCGGCCACCGAGCGCGGGCTGCTGCTGACCTGCCTGTGGTACATCCGCGAGGTGGACCCGGCGACGCTGCTGCTGACCGGGCTGACCCGCGACGGGGTGTACCTGGTGGAGAACGGCGAGGTCACCGGCGCGGTGAACAACTTCCGCTTCAACGAATCGCCGGTGGACCTGCTGGGCCGCGCCTCGCAGGCGGGCCGCACCGGGCAGACGCTGCCGCGCGAGTGGAGCGACTGGTTCACCCGGGCGGCGATGCCGGCGCTGCGGGTGCCGGACTTCAACATGAGTTCGGTGAGCCGGGGCGTGTGAGAAAGGGGTGGTCCGCACCCCGTAACCTCGTAGCAGCCGACTGCAACCCCCCAACCTAGGAGCACACGATCGTGACGGACTTCGTCGACGAGCTGAAGTGGCGCGGGGCCATCGCCCTGTCCACGGACGAGGAGGCCTTGCGCAAGGCCCTCGCGGACGGTCCCGTCACGTTCTATTGCGGCTTCGACCCGACGGCGCCGAGCCTGCACGTCGGCCATCTCGTGCAGGTGCTCACCATGCGCCGGCTGCAGCAGGCGGGCCACCGCCCGCTGGCGCTGGTCGGCGGTGCGACCGGCCAGATCGGCGACCCGCGGCCGACCGCGGAGCGCACGCTCAACCCCCCGGAGACCGTCGCGGCGTGGGTGGACCGGCTGCGCGGCCAGATCGAGCCGTTCCTGTCCTTCGAGGGTGAGAACGCGGCCACCATGGTCAACAACCTGGACTGGACGGCCGGCATGTCGGCCATCGAGTTCCTGCGGGACATCGGCAAGCACTTCCGGGTCAACAAGATGCTGACCAAGGACTCGGTCGCGCGCCGACTGGAGTCCCAGGAGGGCATCAGCTACACGGAGTTCAGCTACCAGCTGCTGCAGGGCATGGACTTCCTGGAGCTCTACCGGCGCCACGGCTGCACCCTGCAGCAGGGCGGCAGCGACCAGTGGGGCAACCTGACGGCCGGCCTGGACCTGATCCACCGACTGGAGCCGGAGGCCGCGGCCCACTGCATCGCCACGCCGCTGATGACCAAGTCGGACGGCACGAAGTTCGGCAAGACCGAGGGCGGGGCCGTCTGGCTCGACCCGGAGATGACCACTCCGTACGCCTTCTACCAGTTCTGGCTGAACGCCGACGACCGGGACGTCACGTCGTACGCCCGGATGCTCAGCTTCCGGAGCCGCGAGGAACTGGAGGAGCTGGAGCAGCTCACCGCCGAGCGCCCCCAGGCCCGCGCCGCCCAGCGCGCGCTGGCCGAGGAGCTGACGACCCTGGTGCACGGGGCGCAGCAGTGCGCCGCGGTGATCGCCGCCTCGAAGGCGCTCTTCGGTCAGGGCGAGCTGGCGGAGCTGGACGAGGCGACGCTCGCCGCGGCGCTCTCGGAGCTGCCGCACGCCAGGGTCGCCGAGCTGGCCCCGGTGGTCGACCTGCTGGCCGAGACGGGTCTGGCGCCCAGCAAGTCCGCCGCGCGGCGGACGGTGAAGGAGGGCGGCGCGTACGTGAACAACGTCAAGGTCACCGCCGAGGACGAGGTCCCCGCCGCCTCCGACCTGCTGCACGGCCGCTGGCTGCTGCTGCGCCGGGGCAAGCGGAACCTGGCGGCCGTCGAGGTCGGCTGACCCGCGCACGCCATACGGGCGGGCCGGCGATCGGGGATCGCCGGCCCGCCCGTACGTTCGAGGGCTTCGGCCGCTATCTGCTGGTCCTGCTGCCGCGGAAGGACGCGTACATCGGCGCACCCAGTGCGACGACGCCGACCGCGCCTGCCAGCTGGAGAAGATGGCGGATCCAGTCGATGCCCCTGGTGTCGTCCACGCCGATCCACGACGCCACCGCGTTGCCCAGCATGCTGCCGGCGACACCGAAGAGCATCGTCAGCCACCAGGGGATGTGCTGCTTACCGGGCAGGATGGCCCGGGCGATGAGGCCCAGGATCAGCCCCAGGATGAGCGCCCACAACCAGCTCATGTCGCCTCCTATGCGGCGGTTCCTATGCAGCGGTGTGCAGATGGTGCCAGTGTGCGTCCGATCGGACTACGCCGCATTCCGGACTGTCCTCTGCTTCGCCTGCCCTTGTCGCCGTGGTGCTGTATTCAGGGGCTACTCGACGCATTCCGGACTGCCCTCTGCTCCGCCCGCCCTTGTCGCCGTGGTGCTGGATTCGGGGGTCGCGCGGTGCGGCGTAGGGTGGGGGGACCAGGTCAAAGCAGGTGGTGGAACGTGATACGGAAGCACGGCAGGACCTCCGCGCCCGAGGTGTTCGCGATCACCGGGGCGCGCAAGGGGCTCACCGAGGACGTGGCGGGCCGGCAGCGGCGCTATGTGATCACCATGCTCGTGCGCGCGGCGGCGGTGGTGGCGGCGGTGCTCCTGTGGAACGTGGAGCGCCATGTGGCGATCGCGGCGCTGGCCTTGGGCACCGTGCTGCCGTACGTCGCGGTGGTGATCGCCAACGCGGGCCGGGAGAACGCGGCCGCGCTGCCCGCCGCCTTCGTCCCCACGCCCGTCCGGCCGGCGCTGGAGCCGACGGAGCACGGCGGCGGGCGAGCGGAGGGCGTACCGGAAGCGGGCAAGCCCGACGCGTCCCCCTCCTGACGTTCCGTCCGGCGGGCGGGGTTGGGGGAAACGGTCGGCGGCGCGGCTGTCAAAGCTCAAGAAAAGCTCAGATCAATCATGCCGTTCCGCTGCCTGACACCCCTACCTCCGTGACATACTTCGTAGGCGCTCCGCATCCCCCGTCGGAGCGACGGACCGACGCCGGGCGGCTCCCCCCGTGGCTGCCCGGCGTCGCCATGTCTGGCCCCGGTGGCCGCGGGCGCCCTGCGCCCGGCCCGTAGGCTGGAGCCGTGATCCTCCCCCTGAACGAGCCTGCCGACGGCCCCGTGACCTGCTCGGCCAAGGGCTGCCGCGCCCCCGCCGTCTGGGTGCTGGCCTGGAACAACCCCAAGCTGCACACCCCGGAGCGCCGCAAGACCTGGCTGGCGTGCGAGGAGCACCGCGAGCACCTCTCGCAGTTCCTGGGGGTGCGGGGCTTCCTCAAGGACGTGGTCGCGCTGGCGGACTGGCAGGAGGCGGAGGAGGCCGGCCCGTAGGAGGAAGCGGTCCGCGAAAGGACCCCGCCCCCGCCGCCGTTCAGTCCCCTATCAGCGCCGCTGCTCAGCCCCCGGTCAGCCGCCGATCGCCGACATCGGCCGCTCCGGCTGTACGAAGTCGGGGTCGTCCAGCCCCGCCCCGGCCTTCTTGCCCCACATCGCCTCCCGCCAGCGCTCGGCGACGGCCTCGTCCGAGGCGCCGGAACGCAGCAGGGCGCGCAGGTCCGTCTCCTCGCGGGCGAAGAGGCAGTTGCGGATCTGGCCGTCGGCCGTGAGCCGCGTGCGGTCGCAGGCGCGGCAGAAGGGGCGGGTGACGGAGGCGATGACGCCCACCCGGTGCGGGCCGCCGTCGACCAGCCAGCGCTCGGCCGGGGAGGCGCCGCGCGCCGTGGCCCCCTCCTCGGTCAGCTCGAAGCGGGTGCGCAGCGAGGCCAGGACGTCCCCGGCGGTGATCATGCCGTCGCGGTGCCAGCCGTGCTGGGCGTCCAGGGGCATCTGCTCGATGAACCGCAGCTCGTAGGAGTGCTCGATCGCCCAGGCGAGGAGGTCGGGGGCCTCGTCGTCGTTGAGCCCGGGCATCAGCACCGTGTTGACCTTCACCGGGTCGAGGCCGGCGGCGCGGGCGGCGGCGAGCCCGCCCAGCACGTCGGCGTGGCGCTTGCGGCGGGTCAACTGCTGGAAGACCTCCGGGCGCAGGGTGTCCAGCGAGACGTTGACCCGGTCGAGGCCGGCGTCGGCGAGCGCCGCCGCCGTGCGCTCCAGGCCGATGCCGTTGGTCGTCAGCGACAGCCGGGGGCGCGGTTCGAGGGCCGCGCAGCGCTGGACGAGGGAGATCAGGCCGGGGCGCAGCAGCGGCTCGCCGCCGGTGAAGCGGACCTCGCGGACGCCCAGGCGGGTCACGGCCAGGGCGACGAGCCGGACGATCTCGTCGTCCGTCAGCAGCTCGGACTTGCCCAGCCACTGCAGGCCCTCCTCGGGCATGCAGTACGTGCAGCGCAGGTTGCAGCGGTCGGTGAGGGAGACCCGCAGGTCGGTGGCCTGACGGCCGAAGGTGTCCATGAGCATGTCGGCGGCCCCTTCACGGATGTCACTGTGCCGCCACCCTACGCGAGGCCACCGACAAGCGGCAGGACGGCGGCTCCCCCAACGCCGCTCCCGCACCGGTCAGATACCGGGTCGGCTACTGGGTCAGTGCGCCCCGGCGCCGGAGAGGGCGCGTACCTCCAGCTCGGCGTACTTCTCGCCGCCCGGGTCCTCGTCGCCGGAGAGCACCGAGCCGAGCCAGCCCAGCAGGAAGCCCGCCGGGATGGAGACCAGGCCCGGGTTCTCCAGGGGGAAGAGGTGGAAGTCGACGCCGGGGAACATCGAGGTCGCCTTGCCGGAGACGACCGGCGAGAGGAGCACCAGCGTCACCGAGACGGTCAGTCCGCCGTAGATGGACCACAGGGCGCCGCTGGTGTTGAAGCGCCGCCAGAAGAGGCTGTAGAGGATGGCCGGCAGGTTGGCGGAGGCGGCGACCGCGAAGGCCAGGGCGACCAGTCCGGCGACGTTCAGCTTCCCGGCGAAGATGCCCAGTCCGACCGCCACCGCGCCGATGCCCACGGCGGCCAGCCGCGCCGCCGCGACCTCCTCGCGCTCACTGGCGCGGCCGCGTTTGATGACGTTGGCGTAGATGTCGTGGGCGAAGGAGGAGGACGAGGCCAGGGTCAGG
>NZ_JBHSZO010000069.1:0-11333 GCF_042663125.1 Streptomyces polyrhachis
ACGGTCCTCGCAACTCCCCACGTCGTGAGTGTTGCGAGGACCGCTAGAACCTAAGCCGGATCACCGGGGCAGCGCGGGGGCCGTTGCTGTGTCAGCCTCCGTCAGAAGAGACGAAAGGCCAGCTCAGAGCGTCAGTGCCCGCCCGACGTTGCCCAGTCCGACTCCTTCCACGCCGTGCCCTGGCGCGATCAGCCCATGATCATCTGGGAGGGGCTGTGATAACACCCGGTATTCCCCGAGGACCGTTCGGGTCCTCGGGGAATACCGGGTGCTAAGGGATGGGCGTTCGTTTCCTGTTGGAAGGGGTCAGCGTGCGACGTAGCCGAAGTAGCCGGCGTTGGTGGGCAGGCCCCCGGTGCCGGGCTTGTAGGTAGTAATCGGGTTGATGGTGCCGCCGGCGGTCACGTTGGAGTGGGGCAGGGCATACAGGGCGCCGGTGGAGGGGCCGTAGGGCATGCCGATGTAGAGGTGGGTGTCGGTGAAGTGGATGCTGCGGCCCACGCGCTGGTCGGTGGCGGGGGTGCCGGGGAGTCCGGTGCTGCCGCCGGCCTGGGTCCAGTGGTCGTTGGCGCCGGCCGCGCCCAGGAGAGAGAAAGTGTGGACCGCGCCGGCGTTGGTGGCGGTGTTGAGGGCTTCGCCGGGGGTGCCGACGGCGAGTTTCATGGTGGCCGTGGTGCTGACCGCGCGGGGAGCGACGTTGATCGCGGTGAGGTCTTCGCCCATGCGGTCGCCGGCTTCGGCGGTGCCGGTGACGTCGTCGGTGGCGGTGCCCTGCCAGAGCGTTCCCATCTCGCTCCAGGTGCCGTCTGCCTTGACGCGCACCAGGATGACACGGCCCGTGTCGGTGTCTTCACCGGGTGAACCGATCGCGAGGATCGACTCGGTGGCTGCCGCTGCGCCGGTGGGGCGGTATTCGGTCAGGGTGGCGGCGTATGCGAACTCGTCGCCTGCTTCGGCGCTGCCATTGATGGTGTCAAGGTCCTGGTCAATGCCGCTGAGCGGGGTCGGCCGGCCCTCGGCGGTCAGCTTGTTCGGGTTGAGCAGGTGCAGCATGCCGGAACCCGCCGCGGTACCGATGGTCTCGAAGGGGGTCCCGATGGCGAGGTGGTTGGCGTTGCCCGCGACGGACCAGCCGAACTGGTCGCCGGCCTCGGCGGTGCCGGGCATGGCGTCGCTGTCCTGGGTGATGGCACGGCTGGTATCGGCGTGGATGTAGAAGGCCGAGCCCGCCTTCGTAACAGTGCCCAGGGCCTCACCGGGGGCGCCGACCAGAAGGTAGGGCTCACCGGCGGCGGTGAGACCGGCCGCGACCGCGTGGCCGAAGCGATCCCCGTCCTCCGGAGTCGCACCGACCAGGGCGCCGGTGCCGCTGCCCTGCACGAAACTGGTGCTCTTGGCCGCACCGGTGCCAATGCCGCCAGCGGCACCGTAGAGCACATGGACCATCCCGGCGCCGATGGCGGTGTCGATGTCCTCGCCCGGGGTGGCGATAACGAGGTCGGTATAGCCGTCCTCGTTGTAGTCGACGGTGTCCATGGCTTCGCCGAAGCTGTCGTTGGCCTCGGCGCTGCCGGCCATCCAGGACAGGTTCTGGTTGGCCTCGAAGGTGCCCTTGCCGCCGCCGTAGACGATCCGCACCACACCCGCCGCGGCGGCACCGCCAACGGCGGCCTTCGGATCGGAGATTGCAATGTCCGTGACGCCGTCACCGTTGAAGTCGGTGACACGCACAGCGCCCACCGTGGACGTCACCCACGAGGCGAGGCCGTCCACCCGGGCAGTGATACCGCCCGTACGGACCTCCGCCGCATCAACGCCGAAGCAACCCCCCTGGTACGACTGGCTGATAAGGCCGGCAAGGACAACAGTGGTACCCGCAGCGCGCACCACCGGACCGCCCGCGTCACCCGCACACGCCACCGCGCCGCCCTTCCCGGTGACCGCGCTGGTGGTTGCCTGCGCGGAGTCCACGCTGTAGGTGCCGGTGTGCAACTTCATCGGGGCCCATTCGGCCTTCGTACGTCCATACCCGGCGAACGTCAGCTCTTCCCCCACAGCGGGCGCGGTGGCGGCCAGGGCAATGGGGGCGACGTTGGTGACCGGCCGGTTCAACCGGGCGAGCACCACATCTCGATCACTACGCGGCACAAGCTCGACGACCTGACGCACAGCCCCACCGGCACCGTCAAGATCGGTGGAGCGGCCGATGGTCGCGGTCGTCTTCAACTGCGGCACACCGGGTGCCACAGCGGCACCCGGGGAGTCGGCGAAGCAACTGGCCGCCGTCAGCAGCCACTCGGAGTCCACCAGCGCGGCGGAGCAGCCACGCTGGTGATCACCGACCACCAGCTTCGCGGTGAAAGCGTGCGTGCCGTCGACCGCAGGAGTGCCGACCATGGCGTGGGCAGTCGGGGCGGTCACCGTCAGGGGCACGGAAACCAAGGCCGCGGTGATCGCGGCCAGCCCGCCAAAGCGGGTACTTCTTGAACGAATCATCACTGTCCTTGGGTAAATGGGCCCATCAGCGGCTTCGCTGTCACCTAGAGAGGGCCTGTGGCCCGGCACTATGTGCCGGGCCACAGGTTTCACGGTTGGGTGCGTGTGTCAGTGTCCGAAGACGCGCATGCGGTTGTAGTCCCAGCCGCTGGTCTTCTCGGCGCCGTGGAGGGGCTCGTTGAAGGTGCCGTCCGCCTTGGCGACCCAGGTGATCATCTTGAGGGTGCCGGTGTCGTAGCCGTAGTTGGCGGCCAGGTCGTCACGGCCGTCGCCGTTGAAATCGCCGCCGAAGAGGCGCATGTTGTCGCGGGTGTAGTTGCCCGGGCCGGTGGTCCAGGCTTCCTTGCGGATATCCAGGGAGCCGTCGGTGTCACCGGGGGTGAAGGTGATGATGGCGTCCGAGCCGTCACCGTGGTCGTACCAGGAGGCGATGTCATCGACGTTGTCGCCGTTGAAGTCACCGGACTGGACGCTGGTGCGCTCGAAGGTGCCCCAGGTGGTGCTGGACCAGCCCTGGACCTGCGTGTCCTGGAAGCCGCCGGTGGCCAGCGAGGGCAGCGTGATCATCTTGACTTCGCCGCCGGAGTAGAAGTACATCATCGCCAGGTCATCGCGACCGTCGCCGTTGTAGTCACCGGTAGTGAGCTTGATGTTGGCGAAGGTCCAACCGCTGGCGCGCTCCCAGGAGGAGAAGGGGGCGTTGAAGGTGCCGTCTTCCTTGGCGAGGAAGGTGAAGAGCTTGTCGCTGCCGTCGGCGTAGTCGTACCACACGGCGATGTCGTCGCGGCCGTCGCCGTTGTAGTCGCCGGTGCGCGGCTCCATCCGGTCGAAGGTCCAGGTGGTGGAGGTCCACGACGTCACGATGGAGGCGAAGGTGCCGTCGGCGTTGGACAGCCAGCGGAAGAGCTTGACGGTGCCGTCGGCATAGCCGTAGAACACGCCGATGTCGGAGCGGCCGTCGCCGTTGAAGTCACCGGTGACCCGCTTGGTGTTGGCCATGTTCCAGGTGCCCGCGGCTGCGCTGTAGGCGACGGTGGGCAACTGGAGGGCGCCGGTGGTGCCGCCGGCCCACACGTGCACCTTGTCGCTGCCGTCGGCGTAGTCGTACCACGTAGCCACATCCGAGCGGCCGTCACCGTTGTAGTCCTGGCTCGGCGTCTGCTTGGAGTTGCTGGAGATCCAGGTACGGACGTCGTCCACCCGGGTACTGACCGCCGTATTGGCGGTACCCTCCGGGGCCTCGATGCCGAAACAACCCACCTGGCGGGAGCGGCTGTTGACGGCGACGAGTTCGGGCTTGCTGTTCACGATACGAAACGCGGGCCCGCCAGTGTCACCCGCACACACGGCAGCGCCGCTTTGGCCGCTGAGGGTAAGGTCACCCGTGTTCACCGAGTCGATGGCGAACGCCCCGGTGTGCATCTTCTCCGGCGCCCAGTCCTGGGCGGTGCGCCCGTAGCCGGCGGTGGTGAGCTGCTGTCCGGCAGCCGGTGCGGTGGAGGCGATGGCGACCGGTGCGATACCGGCCACGGGCTGGGCGAGGCGGGCCAGCACGAGATCGCGCGTACCGTGCGGGCGCAGCTCGACCACGTTGCGTACCTGTCCGGCAGTGGTGGAGATGTTGGTGCGGCCGATGGTCGCGACGGTCTTCAGCGCGGGCTTGCCCGCAGGCACCGCCAGGCTGACCGCGGGGTCGTCGGCGAAGCAACTGGCCGCTGTCAGTAGCCATTCGGGTGAGACCAGGGCGGCGGAGCAGCCACGCTGATGGTCGCCGATCACCAGGTTCGCGGTGAAGGCGTGGGTGCCGTCGGCCGCTGGGGTACCGACCACGGCATGGGCGGCTGGGGCGGTCACCCCCATGGGTATGGCGACCAGGGCCGCGGTGATCGCGGCCAGCCCGCCCAGGCGGGTACTTCTAGAACGAGTCATTCTGTGTCCTTGGGAAAATGGGCCCATCGGCGACTTTGCTCCCCCCAGCTGATGCTCAGGGGTACGAGCAGGTGCGTTAGGGCATAGGTGTGACCCGCCGCGAGTTTGAAGACTTGACCCGGGTGATCCGGAGTTCGCGGCGTATACGGCTCGCGGGCACCGCTGTGTGTTTTCTGCGAGCGGGCCTAGCCATGGGCTGGTTCAGCCGGTGACGCGGATCTCAACGAGGACCGAACGCAGCCCAGTATCGCCGGATTCGCCGACCGGGGTGAGGTCGTTGGCGGGGGCGTTGACCACGGCGTCCTGGCCGTCGGCGGTCAACGTGGCCTTCACAGGGTGGTCCTGGGTCCAGAGGCTAAAGGTGTCGGGCAGCTCAAGGGTGAGGTAGCCGGACGCGGCGTTGGCCTTGAAACAGAAGATGCCCATGCGTGACTCGACTGCGATGTTTGAGGGGTCGCTGCATTCACCGATGGTGGTGGCATCGGTGAGAATGATGTGTCCGTCGCCGCGCTTGAGTGTGATGCCGCGGTCAGCCAAAACCTTGGCAGCGCCTGGGTAGTTGAAGTCCTCGACCGCGTACGACATCTCGCCCGCAGTAGCAGTGAGGGTGGCCTGCGGGAGAGCCAGCGCAGTGGCGCCGGTACCTACCACGAGGGCGGCTGCCAGGCCTCCAAGAAGCATTTTCCGGGCAGGAGTTATCACTATGGATTCCTCTCAAGGGGAAGGCGTACATGTCAATGAAAGTCGGACCATGATGGCCTGGGTCGCAAAAGTAAAGCACATGTAAGATTCGCGTCGGCGAGAGACATCTCCGCCTACCTGGACCCTTGGGGTTGAGCGAGAGTGCGCCATGAAACATTGGCACTGCGTGACTTATAAATCACGCTCAGTACTTACGCGACTGTGAGAAACGGGCATAACTGGCATGTCGACCGTCTAGGTCGCTTTCGGGTAGTCGGCTATTGACGAAGTGAAGGACCGTTCAGTGATACACCCATCGCGCTCCATAAGTCTGGGGCGAGCGTACGGAGTTCAAAAAGTCGGGACACCTAGAGTGGTGGGATTTCGCGCTGCATGCGCGGCCGTGTTGTCCGCCACATTGACAGCCACGCTCCTGAGTGCTTCTCCCGCCACCGCGGAAGATCCTCAGCCGACGGCGAACCGCGGATTGGTAGTGGGTTACTGGTTGGACGGCGGGGTCGGCATCCAGGAAGCAGCCGAGAAGGCGCTCCTGGGCCCGGACGAGGGCATCCGACAGTTCCTCGTGGATGCACCTGCCATTCAGCAGATCGATGACCGGGTAGATCTCTCCCGGGTGGTGAACGCGGGCGGTCCAGCCGTGCGTTCGGGCGCAAAGACGGCCCTCGCGGGTACCCCGGCCGACGTCGAAGCCTTTTTGGACGAGGGCTGGAAGGCCCCGCACGAGCAGGACCTGCGTGTGCAGGCCACCAGCGTCGTGAACTTTGGTGGGCCCGGTGTCCAAGATGCGGGCAAGAAGGCGTTGCTGGGTACATCCGCAGACGTCAAGCAGTTCCTGGAGGTAGACCAGTACAAGGCGCAGGAGACTGACAACCGCGTCGAGGTCACCAAGCTTTACAACACCGGTGGCACGAACGTGAAGGCCGCCGCCAAACTCGCTCTGATGGGCACGCCCGGCGATATCGTCGAGTTCCTGGAGGTCGGCCAGTTCGTTGCGCGTAACCGCGACCAGGAACACGCTACGATCGCGCAGTTGACGGTACAGGCCGAGAAGGCTGGCAAACAGGCCGAAGAGGCGACGGATAAGGCTGAGGAGGCTTCCGCCAAGGCCATCGCTGCCGCTGCGCTGGCTCAGGAAGCCGCAGAGAGGGCCGCTAAAGAGACAGAGGCTGCCAAGACTGACGCCAACCGTGCGTCGGCAAAGGCCCAGCAGGCCGCCGACGCAGCCCGGGCGGCCGCAGCAGCGTCACAGCGAGCGATCGGCGCAGCCAACGAGGCCAACCGCTCAGCCCGACGCGCGTCGCTTGCCGCAGCGCAGACCGCGAACGCGGCCGCAGCCGCAGCTGAAGCCGCCGGCCGCGCCTCCAGCGCAGCCTTCGCTGCGAGCATGGACAAAGACCTGGCGCAGGTCGCGCTGGACCGGGCTGCTGAGGCACGTAAGGCTGGCGAGTTGGCCAAGCGCTCGGCCAAGGCCGCCGAGAAGGCTGGTATTGCATCCCTAGCCGCCGCTGATGCGGCAGCCGCGTCCCGTAGCGCAACAGGCAACGCCAATGCGGCTGCCGCAGCAGCGGATCAGGCAGCCAGCTATGCGGAGGCTGCTGGTGGATCCGCCACTGAGGCCCGGGCCGCCGCGGCGGAGACCCGCCGTCACGCGGCTGAGGCCAACCGCGCGGCTACCGCTGCTGAGCAACTGGCACGCTCGTCATCGGCGGCTGCCTATGAGGCCCGCACTGCGGCCAACTCGGCCGCCACACACGCGGAGAACGCTGCCACTGCTGCTGAGCAAGCAGCAGCTCATGCCGGCGAGGCGACTGATCAGGCGGCTGAGGCCACCAAGCAGGCCACCGCTGCCAAGGCTGCCGCCGATACAGCCACACAGGCGGTGGCAACGGCGCAGAAAACCTTCGACATCGCGCGCGCGACCGAGGCCGAGGACCTCAAGACCCGCACCAATGCCGGTGTCGAGGCCGCCATGACACGCAAGGCCACAGCCGACACCTTCACCGTGGACATTTCCCAGACGGTGCTCGAGGGCCAGGCCATTGTCGATGACACGAAGACCCTGACCGCTGAGGCGAACCAGGCTGGCGCTGACCAGGCCGCAGTCGCGGCCAAGGGCCGCGCAGTAGCGATGCGGGCGATGAAATACTTCGGCTCCTGGCGCAGAGATGCTGCGGCCCAGGCCCTGTCCGGTACGGACGCTGAAGTCATCACGTACCTGAAGACCGACTGGGACAAGGCCCTCGCGGACGAGATACGCCAGCAGGTTTCCGACCTCGCTTCGGCAAGTCCCTACGAGGCGGTGCGCACTGCCGCCACCGCGGTTCTGGCTGGCACCGACCAGCAGATCTACGACTTCTACACCACCGGACAGCACCAGGCTGCTAACGCCGACTACCGCATCGCCGTCACTAAAATCGCCAACGACGGTGGACCCGGCGTCAAGGAAGACGCCATGAAGGCGCTGTCAGACGGCAGCACCCAGGCCCTTCTCGGCTTCCTCAACAGCGGCCAGTATGCGGCCCAGCAAGCCGACGAGCGGGTCATCGCCACCCAGTTGTTCAACAGCGGTGGCCCCGAGGTCAAAGCAGCTGGCAAGATCGCACTCGCTGGCTCCGCCGATGAGGTCCACGTCTTCGCCCAAGCGGGCCAGTACATGGCCGACCTCAAGGACGACCTAGCTGCCACCCACGTCGCCCAGGTCGAACGGCTCATTGCCGAGGGCCAGAACATAGCTGCCACTGCCCGCTACAACGCTGCTCTAGCTGCCAAGGTCGCAGCCGAAGCCAAAAACGCCGCCGCTGACGCGCAGGCCGCCGCAGCCGACGCCCAAAAGAGCGCCGACCAGGCTGCCAGTTATGCCCTCGCGGCTAAGAACGCAGCCGGCCGTGCAGAAACCAGCGCCAACCAGGCCAAGCAATCCGCGACCACCGCGCGCGCCGCCGCCAACCGCGCAGCGAACGACGCAGTGGCTGCCGAAGAATCCGCCGCCCAAGCGGAGTTCTCCGCCAATTACGCGCGTACCTCGGCGTATGAGGCCAGGGAATCCAGCGAACGTGCCTACGCCGACGCAGTAACTGCTGGAAAGAGTGCGGCAGAGGCCGCCCAATTGGCCACCGCAGCATGGCAGGACGTATTCCAAAAGCGCGCAAATGAAGAGGACGAAGCCCGCCGCCAGGCCGAAGAGGAGCGCCAGCAGGAGCGGGAGGCATCGAGCCGCCAGGACTGCGTGAGCCACATAATCCAGGCACTGGCAAAACTCAACTGCTACCTGCAGAACTCCCTCGCCTTCGGGACTGCCACCGACCCCACCACACAGAAAATTGTGCAAGAGGTCATCGGGTACAGCGACGCCCGCGACTGTGCCGCGAACCCCACTCTCAGCAAGTGCTCTCTTGTCGCTCTTTCCATCCTTCCCATCGGCAAACTCAAGCTCCTCAAGAAGGCATATGAGAGCGTAGACGACGCAGTAGATGGAAGCCGCGCCGTCCGTATGGCGCAGGACTGTGCGCAGTGCTTCCTAGCAGGCACTAAGGTTCTTATGGACGATGGCTCGGCGAAGAACATCGAGTCCGTCCAACTCGGTGACCAGGTGGCTGCCATGGACCCCGTCACCGGCGAGCGGGGACCCCGCACAGTCACTGACCTGATCGTTACCGAGGACGACAAGTTCTTTAACGAACTCAGCATTTCCACCCCACAAGGTGAGGAAAGGCTGATCGCGACGCACGAGCACCCGTTTTGGTCTCATTCCGAGAACGCGTGGGTCGAAGCGGCCGACCTCCAAGCCGGGATTACACTCAGGACCGACGACGGAACCAACGTCACCGTCCAGGCCAACCGGACCTTCAGCAAGATCGCACGGACCTACAACCTCACAGTCGAAGGTCTACACACGTACTATGTCTTCGCAGGCGACACTCCGATTCTGGTCCACAACAGCCGATGTCTGATTGGTAGCATCGTAGGACCAAACGGTGAGACACTTTGGCTGCCCAAGGGTCGTAAAGCAATAGCAAGAGCTAACACTGGGAAGGGCTGGTTCTATGAAATAAAGGAATCCGAGGCTGTGGCCAACGGGTTTCATAAGAGCGTCAGATATGTACGCGTGATGGATCCAGTAACTAGCGGAACACATAAATATCCAAACGGATACATAACCTACGCAAATGGGGCCGGACAATTTGTCCATCCATTTACTGGAGCGGCTAACATCACGAAATCCGATGACTACTGGCATATTCAAATTCCATGATCACTGTAGAGAATCTATTTACATCGCATGAATACCATCGAACTCCAGGTTTCGCCGACTGGGACCCGCTGAAGGACCGGGAAGCGCTTGAGGATGCGCAACTTCTCGATGCTAGAATGTGCCCAACGGCGAGTCGTGCAGCGCTGCTCTTCGATATGCGCTTGGCGACGAACTGCCCTGCGGGAAATTCGGGGCTTTTGATAGTCCATGGAATGCAGTCGTTTCGCTGGGTTGGGGCTCCACCTCCTCATGAATTGATGGCATTCTCTGCGACTTCCATTCAGTTGGTCGCGGGAAATGGAGAATTCCGACTCAATATGGAATTCTTCCTGTATGGTGAGTTGGCCATCGATGGGGAGCGTTCAGATTTCTATCTTTTGGAATCACATAACGTCTCGGGAGGGCCACCGAATTACCTAGACCGGCATCTTGATCAGGTTCGGGGTGAGCTGCCTTGGTGGGATTCCGAATGCACCGTGCTGCACTCGTCCACTTCGGGATAGGCATGTAGCCTGCCGATGATAGGAATACTTGGCCGATCGCGTGTCTGATGGCACTGACCTGCGGGCCGTGCTGGAGGGCCGCAAGGAGGCCTGCGAGAGCATCGAGCGCGTGGAGGAGTGCCGACCGCGCCGCCGTGGTAATTAGGTCGGATCGCCGACGTCAGGCTGGGTGCCGCGCAACGGTACCCAGCCTGACGTCGTGTACCGGCAGTGACGCCGGTGCCGTCGCAGTGCTGATCTCTGCAGGCGAGGAGCCTGTCTGTAAGGCCTCCTTTGGCGTTCCCTTGTCGCTCATGCATTCCTTCTGGATGTGTGCGACGAAGGGCGACTCATATCGATGGTCTAGGGAAGGCATGTAGATGTCTAGCTTCTTCTCGGAGGTTCTGGCCACGCTTGTACGGTGGTGCGTACGCAACGAGTGGGGTCCACTCGATACTGGCCAGCCGGTGCAGCGACTGAACGAGTACCTACGAGACCGCCCGCGTCAGCGTGTCGCGGAGACCCGCTTCGGAGCGCGGTTCGAGCTGGACACACAGGATCTTATTCAGCGATACCTCTACCTCTTCGGGGTGTGGGAGCCGCACATGGCGCACTGGTTGAAGAGTCGCCTTCGCCCGGGTGACGTCCTGGTGGACGTGGGTGCGAACATCGGTGAGTTCTCGATCCTCGGATCTCAGCTCGTGGGGAGTCGAGAGCAGGTGGTGGCTATTGAAGCCTCTCCCACCTTTCACCGTCGGCTTCTGCAGAATGCGGCACTCAACGATTGCGTGAACATTCGGGCAGTCAACGTCGCTGTCTCGGAACAGCGTCAGAAGCTCACGTTCGTGCTTGCTAGTTCTCAGAACATGGGGGCTAACTCGATCGTTCCGTATGAAGGATCGGTTGAGTCCACCTTCGAGATAGAGGCTCTTCCGCTGGCCGAGATTCTGAAGCCGGACGAGGTCGCCAAAGCCCGAGTGATAAAGATCGACGTAGAGGGAGCGGAAGGAAGTGTCATCCGGGGGCTCGTCACTTTGCTCGACGTGCTCCCCCAGGACGTGGAGATCGCGGTAGAGGTGACGCCGGAGCGGATGGTCAAGCTAGGCGATTCCGTCGAAGAGTTGACCGCGATCATGGAGCGGCACGGGTTTCATCCCTACCGCCTCCCCACGGACTACACCGAGGCCGGCTACCTGAAGGCCATCCGTCACCCGGTTGCGCTGGACTCAGCCGATCGTCGGCGAGACGCAGCTGATCTTCTCGCGCGTCGATGCCGACGTGCTGCTCTGAAGGGGACGCACCGCCTCCCGCCTCCAAAGGCCATGGCCACTCCAGGATGAACGGCATCGGGTACTGAGTGTTTTCCAACCTCAGTTTGAGTAGGTCAGGTGCAGGGTGAGGACTGCCTGAGCGAGGTTGGTGATGCGGGTGGTGGAGCATCGCAGTTTGCGCAGGAGCCGCCAGGTCTTGAG
>NZ_JBHSZO010000070.1:0-9112 GCF_042663125.1 Streptomyces polyrhachis
GGGGTGGGACGGGGTGGGGTGGTGCTGGTTGTTACTGTACGAAACCATTTCATGATCACTGACATGACTAGACCAATAATTGGCACGCTCATGCAACTCGGGAGATCGTGGTGCACCTGGGCATGCCGCTGCCATAGCCGGCTGAAATCCCGTGGCGGTGTAACAGTGGGTCCGGCATCATCCCCATGTGATTGTGATGCAACCCGTTCTGGAGATCTCCGTCGCCGACGACTTCGCGCTCTGGCCGGTTGGGGAACACGAGTCATATGGCTACCTCGTGCTGAACGGGGAGCTCGCCCCAGCGGAAGTCGGCACCGCGGTTATGCAGATCGCTGACTGCAACGACTTCGAGTCGGAGGAGGAGCACGGGCCGTGCCCGACCGACCCGCTCGGCACATTCCTGCACGGGCTCCTCACCATGCCTGACCTGTTCGCTGCCGGAGGATTCCGGGTAAGCGACAACACCACCCACAAGGTCTACGTCGAGCCGGGCTGCTGCAACGGCCTTGAGACCTGGCGGGACTGGCTGGAGGTTCTCGACGGCACCGGCTACTCCTACTTCGGCCACGATCCGTCGTCCATGGCTGAACGCGTTGGCGACATTGTCCGGCTGACGTTCGACGCTTACGAAACGGACGACAGCCCGGTGACCGAACTGCCGGTAGACCAGGCACGCAGGCTCATCGCGGGCGCCCAGCAGGATTTGCAGGACTTCCTCCGCCTTGCCGGAATCTGGGCTGAACAACACCTGCCAGCACACGACGCCGCCGTCACTGCCGCCCTGGCGCGGGCACTGGACCTGCCCCCCACACAATGACCAGCTTCCTTACCCACCGAGCGCACGTGCACGACACCCGCCTCCTCCTCCACCGCCGACACAGCGCACTGCGCACTGCGCACCTGCATCACCCTCTTCGCCCCGTACGGCTTCCGGGCGACCTACCACCACCTCACGCTCAGCGCCGCGATCCCCCGGCGACTGGAGACAGACCCAGACGCGCTGGTGCGGGCGGTGGAGGAACTCCATGAGGCGCGGGTGCTGTGGCTCACACGAGCGGAGGAGTACGCCGCACACCGCCGGGCAGAGAAGCGGGCGGGGCGACGCGCTGTAGCGAATCCGCGACCGTGGTGGCTACGAAGCTGGTGGGAGAGCCCGAACCGCGCCTGGTACGAAGACCCGTTTCGCCATCCATCACTGCGACTGCCTGAGTACGTCCAGCGACAGAACACGATTCTCGACGGCGCCGACCTCCCCGGCTGCCCCGCCTGCGGCGACGAGAGACCACTGATGTCGAACTCGACCGGACACGGCTGGGTGGAGCTGTGCCGTGGCTGCACGTGGGTACTGACGCCATGTCCGTGCGGGCAGCAGCACCGGTTCGTCCCGGAGACGCCGTTCAACTGGAAAGGGATCTGGCAGCGGGCACACATGAGCGATGACGGCACGCCGAACCCACATTGGCCTACGGGCTAGAGGGAAGGTTGGGCCGGCTGCCAGCGAGGCGGTTCACCGTGACACCCAAGGTCCGCCAGCTGCGTCGTCCCCTGCCGGACGGCGGTCGCGGGCGCGGCCTCGGCGGCCCGCGCCTTCTTCACCCACCCCCGCAGGCTCTCCGAGCTGATGCCCAACTCGCAGACCATGACAGCCATTTCCTTATCGCATGACAGCGGTGAAACATTGCTAACGGCATCTGAAATAGCAGGTCAACACGCTTTCAGCGAAGCTCGGGCCCGCTGACACCCAACCCGCTGACACCACACCGCACAATCACACGCGGCGGGGTGTGGGAGGGCTGCGGTGGGGGGTCTTGCTGCTGATCGCCACCACCTCGGTTCTACCGCTGGTAGAATCTGGCTATGAGTAAGCCGACCAGCGTCAAGACCACCGAGGAAGTCCGCGACCGGCTGCGTGTCCTCGCGCAGGAACGCGGCACGACCATAACGGAGTTGCTGGAGGAGCTCGCCGCCAGTCAGCTCACCGAGGCCGAGCAGGAGCAGCGCGCCGCCGAGGCCGCCAGGGAACTCGGTATCGAGTACACCGCGCAGGTCCGCAGCGCTGGCCAGGCAGCCTGGGAGACGATCCGCGCTCATCGAGGCAGTGCTGCCGCGTGAGCCTGACGGTCGTCCTGGACCACACCGCGTTGACCGCGCTGTACCGGGCGGATGAATTCTTCACCGGCGTCTACATCGAGGCTTCGCGCGGCACCGGGCGCGTCCTGATCCCATCGTTGTCGATCCTCGCCGCCGAGCGCGAGCTCACCGGTTGCGGAACGCACGCTGCGGCACTGCGCTTCGCCGAGCAGGTGCCGTTCACGTCGGTGCACGCGCTCGACACGATGGGGTGGCCAGATATCCAGTGGCCGGTGGCCCATCCGGCGTCGATCGCCTGGCAAGCCGCCCAGAGCGGTGAGCCCGTAACCGTGCTGTCGTGCGCCCCACAACTGTACGCAGGTACCGGCATCGCACCACTCGACCCCACCTGATGCAGAACGCCACTCCACCGGACGCGCCGCTCCTATGGAACACGTGGGCGTCCTCCACCTCGCCGGCGACGAAGCGCACGCCCGTCACGTGTTGCAGGCCATCGCGGTGGAGCTGGCCAGCACCCCGCTGTGCGCCCACCTCGAAGTCACCACCCTGGACGCCACCACTACGGGCCTGGAGGCAGCCGTCCCCGAACGCGTCGTACGCGCGGCCCACCTCGGTGAAGCCGCCACCGACCTCCAAGCCCACATCGACGACCAACACCGCGCCCTGACCGCACTCGGCGCCGACAGCGTACGGGCCGCCCGCCTGGGGCAGGACGCCGGCGATTCCTGGACCCCGCATATCCTCCTCGCCCAGGACCTACCGGAAAGCAACGCTCGCGCCGAACTGTTCACCGCCATCGGCCACTAACCCCGCGCAGCCGGCTACCCGAGCAGTAGCCCTCCGGCGCCCCGGGGCCGGCCTTCGAATGTCATCGCTCTCCGGCCGCCACGAATCACCCGCAGCAGCAACCGAGCAGCAGACACAGCAGCGCCCCGGACCCGATCGGATCCGGGACTGCTGTGGGGTTCAGGCTTCGACGTACCCCACGATCGTGATCGTCCTCAGGGCGGTGACGTAGTAGATCACCCGGACTCCGTCGACCTCGTCCGCATAATCGCGCAGCAGGGTGCCGGGCACCTCGGTGCCCAGTTCCGGGTTGACGCTGATGGCGACGATCACGCGGTCCAAGCGGTGCGTCTCGGACGCGGTGAGCTTGGCGAGCTGGGTGAGCGCGGGCTCCACCATGACGACCTGGAAGCGGCGCGCACCTCAGGCGACACGGGGCTGCTCGTCGGCGAGGCGGGCGAGGTGGGCGTCGCAGGCGGTCTCCCACGGCACGCCGGACTCGGGCGCGGGGTAGCCGTTGGCAGCGATGTCCTCCAGGACCGAGGCCAGGACGTCGACCCGGGCCCGCTGGTCGGCCGCGTACGCACGGACCGATTCGGCGGCGTGCTCATCGAGGGGCTGGCGGGCAGGCGCGGGGGCCAGCTGCTGGCTCATCCAGGGCTCCTGGGCGGTTGCTGGCGTGTCTGTTCACGGTAGCGCCGGGGCGGGGGGGCTCCGGGACGGTAGGACGAAACCCGGCGGTTGGGCGGCGGGGAGGACCCTGGAGGCTGCGCACCAAGGACGTCCGGAGGGCGAGACCTACCGCTGCGAGGTGTCGTTCGCGCTGCCGTATCGGCCAGTGCCGGCCGGAGACGATGGCGACTCCTGGTGGCCGCTGAGCTGGCTGCGCGGCACGTATTTCCCGCTGTCCGTGGTCGACGTGGACACCACCGCCCGGACCGCGCACAGCCTGGTGATGAGGGCGAGCACCCGGATCACGGTGGAGCTCACCGAGGAGCAGGCGCGGGAGGTCGGCCTCCCGCTCGGGAGCGGCCACCAGGTCTGCGGGATGCTCCTGGACGCCGAGGGCGAGCCCGTCGAACTGCTCCGGATCGACACCCTGACCGTGCCGCTGCGCTGGCTGCACCCGGTGGACATGCCCGTCTCCACCAGCCACCACGATGCCTCGATCCGGCAGATCCCCTGACCCGGCCCCGCACGGAGCCTGATCACCCGCCGGAAGGTTGTCACGCTGCCACGCCTGTCACGCGAAAACGGCCCGGAGAAGGGGTTCCGGGCCAATTCCACGCCTTAATGTCCGAATTGATCGGCTTTCCGGGCAGTGCTGCCACCCGGCCTTCCAGCGACGTGACAGGCAGCGCGACAGGGGGCATGACAAGCACTTGTCACCCTAAGTGAGTGTCTGTTCATACCGAAGTTAGTCGCAGTCTCATCCAATCCAGTCGACGCGAGTCGGGCCACGACAGCTGGCTCGGTGAGGACCGACAGCGGTCCTCGCGCGCGGCCACCTGAATGCCAATGGCAAGGACGACCCGCTGTGCCTCGACCGGAACAAGACGGCGTGGCCTGCGGAAAGGGGACCTCACGCGCCGCTGAGGATCAGTGCGCCCAGCGTGAGTTGAGCACCCCACTGCAGCAGTACGGCCCCGATCCTGGCGCCCCTCCACCGGGCTCGGGGCCACACCAGTGCCAGAAGACCCGCCGCGAGTGCGCCCCCGAAGCAACCGTAGAGGGCCTCGCCCGGGACCGTCGAGCACTGCTCGCCGTACATCAGGCAGCGACTGCCGCGATAGGTGGAGAGTACAGCGATCCACGCGATGACGACGGTCGGCACGAGCAGGACAAGCCCGGCGACGGACCATCCGGTGACGGCGCGGGCTACGGCGGGCTGCGGGGCGGTGTTCATGCCCTCATCCCAGCACGCCGGCCCACGCCCGGTGATCCGGTCGCATGCTCAACCATCCTGAGCACGCATACTCGATGTGAGTCGGATGGCTGCGGTCCAGCGACTCCTCGCGCTTGAGGCGCGTGGTGAGCTGGCATCGCTCCATGTCCGGCTGGTGGCCGACGCGTTGGGGAAGTCGGAGCGGACCGTGTGGAGGTGGCTGGCCGTAGCCCGGTCGCAAGGGAAGGTTGGGCCGGCTGCCAGCGGGGCCGTTCACCGTGACGCCCGAGGTCCGCCAGCTGCTGGCACTGTGGGGCGGCAACGCCTCCCGGGTCCATGCCGAACTCACCGAGCAAACACGCGGCGATCCTTCACCGCCCTACCCGGGGAGTGTCTCGGTTTTTGTGTATGCCTCTTCTTTGACGTTGTGCTGGTTTAGCTTGGGTGGGTCACTCGGCGGTGTTGAGGTGGAATCCGTCGAGGTCGATGCGGTCGCCGTAGTAGCCGACGAGGACGTTGATCGCGGCTTTCCAGTTGTGGGCGCGGGCGGTGCGCTGGCCGGTGATGAAGGAGCCGAGACGGTAGCCGTAGGCGTCGGTGTAGTCGGCGGGGACGCGCAGGTGGCCGTGCTCGGAGTGGAAGCGGGTGGCAGCGGCGAGGCCTGCGCGGCGGGGCGCGGAGAGTACGGCGTCGGCGGCGGGCCAATGGAGCCGGCCTCATGCCGCGCGGTGGATACGACGAAGTATCGCCGGAACAGCACGGCCACCATGACGTACTGGGCTCCCGTTCCGATGCTCATAGAGAGCCAGACGCCCTCGACCCCCAGGGCGGGCACCGAGCTCAGGGCGTAGGCGAGGGGTAGTTGGACCGTCGCGCCGAGCAGGGTCACCCAGAACAGCGACTGCGTCCGCCCGCCTCCTGTGAAGACTCCTCCGAGCCCCACCACCCCGGCCAGCAGCAGCAGGTATGGCAGGAAGTACCAGAAGAGAACTCCACCTGAGTCCACGACTGCTGCCGAGTCGGTGAAAAGTCCCATCAACAGACGTCCGCCCAGCGCGAGCACGACCCCCGCAGCGGCGGCCACCAGTGTGGCCAGCAGAGCGCTCTGCCGCCCGATCATGGTTTCCGCGGCCGCGCCGGAACCCCGGGTACGGGCCGTGAGAATACTGCCGGCCTGGCGTACGGCGTAGAAGGCCATGGTGACGAAGAGCAGCACCTTGAGACCAATGCCGTAGGCCGCGAGGGGCGCCTCACCGAAGCGCGCGACGATGCCCACCAGCGTCGCGCTGATACCCATCCTAAGCACGAAGTCGCCCGACGCCGGCAGGCCGATGCCCAGCAGCCGCCGCAGGGCGGCGGGCCAGCGGAGGGACGTCGGCTCGGCGTCGCCGGTGTCGGCGAGCCGCTTGCGGTGCAGCAGCGTGAGGCTGACGCCGAGGGCGATCCCGCGGCCCAGGAGCATGCCGAGGGCGGCTCCTTGCACTCCCATGTGGGGCAGGGGCCCGATGCCGTAGATGAGCAGTGGGTCGAGCACGAGGATGAAGACGTTGGCAAGGATCGCCATCCGCATCGGTGTACGGGTGTCTCCGGTGCCCTTGAAGATGCCGTCGACGACGTTCTGGGCGAAGAAGGCCATGATGCCGGGGAAGGAGATGGCGAAGAACTCCACCGTGAGCCGGAGCACCTCGCTCTCGTCACCGACGAGCAGGCGCGCGATGGGCTCACGGAAGAGGAATCCTCCGATCGCGACGATCGGTGTGATGACGAGCCACAGGACTCTCACCGCTCGTATGATCACGGGGATTTCCGCCCGCCGCCCGCCGCCGACGGCGTCGGCGATCAGTACGGTGGCCCCGATGTTGGCCATGAGGATAATGCCGAGGAGGACGTTCTCCAGGGAGGTGGCGATCGCCACCGCGCCGACCGCGGCTTCTCCCAGGCGGGAGACCCAGACCGTATCGATGATCCCGGCGACCACTCCGGAGAGTAGCTCCAGGTAGACCGGTATTCCCAGGCCGAGCAGCGACCATCGTGTCGCGGCGGGGGTGAGGGCGGCCGCTTTCGCGGAGGACGGGCGGGTGTCAGGGGTGGTGGACAACGGCCGCAACCTTTCCGGTGGCACGGTCGGCTTCCATGTGCCGGTGTGCGTCGGCGACTTCGTCCAGGGAGAAGACCCGGTCGATCACGACTCGGCAGTCACCTGCTGCGATCCTGCGGACAATGCCGTCGAGCGCCTCCTGCGCCCAGGCTCCGGTATTGATCTCACTGCTGGAGAACGTCGTCAGCGTCGCGCCGGACGGGATGTCCTCCAGCGGCTCGAAGTCCGGGATGGTCCAGGTGCTGGACAGTATCCCGGAGTTGCAGACTCTTCCGCCCGGGGTCAGCGCCGCCAGCGAGTCGAGCACGGCAGCACCGCCGACAAGATCGAGCACCCGGTCCGCGCCCTGTCTCCATACCGTGCGCACCGCGTCCCGGATGCCGCATCCACTGTCGAGGACCACGTGGTGGGCGCCCTGCTCTTGCAGGGCGTGCGCCTTGCTCAGATCGCGGGTCGTGGCCGCGATCTCGACGTCCGGGTCTGCCGCGAGGGCGAGTGCCGCCATGCCGACGGACGAGGAGGCGGCGCGGACCAGCAGCCGGTGGCCGGGCCGAAGGGACAGCGCTTCGAGCGATCCGTACGCGGTCAGACATGACTCGGACACCGCCGCCAGCGTGGTCCAGGGCAGAGCGGACCGCAGGCGGATGAACTGCTCCGTAGGGAGCAGCGCGTATTCCGCATAACTGCCGTCGAACTGTCGGCCCATTCCGCCCATGGCCGCGGCAACGGCCGTGCCCGCGGGGAGGCCCGGGTCGGACGAGGCTTCGACGACACCCACACATTCAATGCCTGGCACCCGTGGAAACACGACCGTGGGGGCCAGGCCCTGGCGGGTGAACAGCTCGGAGCTGTTGAGCCCGAAGGCCATCACACGTACGAGGGTCCAGCCCTCGCGCCCCCGTGGCACGGGCAGTTCACGCAGGCGTAACTCCTCGGGACCGCCCGGGCGGTCGATCACTATCGCCCGCATGACCTCGGATCCTTCTCCAGCAATCTGTGTCGGCACACCCGGCAGGCTACCTCGATCCGAGTGACTCGAAAAGAGGTAGTCTGGAATCCGACCACTGAAGGAGAGCCGTGTTGACACTTTCGATCCTCGGTTTCCTGGCCGAGCGCCCCATGCACGCCTATGAACTCCGCCGTGTCATCTCGGACCTGATAGGACACAGTCGTCCGGTGAGCGACGGTGCTCTCTACCCCGCGATCAATCGGCTGCGGGCGGCTGGCCATCTGGAGCGGCAGGCCGAGCCGGGCGACGGTGCCCCCACCCGCCAGGTGCTCCGCATCACGGACAGCGGGCGGGCAGAGCTGCTGCGGCGGCTGTCGGAGCCCAAGGCGTCTGAGATCACCGACAGCAGCTCATACTTCACGCTGCTGGCATTCCTGAGCCAGCTTCCCGAGCCGGAGCAGCAGGCCGCGGTACTCCGACGCCGGCTGGACTTCCTCACCCGGCCCGCCAGCTTCTTCAGCCGCTCGGGCGAACCGGCGCGCATCAAGGACGTCGAGGACCGCTACCGCAGGGGCATGCTGATCACGGCCCGGGCGGCCAACCGGGCCGAACGGGCGTGGCTGGAGGAGACACTCCATGAACTGACCACGGAAACGAGTACGCGGACGTGACACCCGGGGCGCCCGCTGCCCAGGTGTCACGCCGCCGTCCCGGCGTCCCGCTACGGCAGGTCCGACGAGGCATCCGTCAACATCACCCGCAGCCGTCTCGGGCGCCTCGTCCGCCAAGGCGTCCTCACCCAGCCCGGACGAGGCCGCTACCAGAAACGGACTTAACGTCCTCTGACAGGACTACTAACCGGCGCGAACTAACCCTCATCATCCGGCTTGCCCTCCCGCGAGGAGCGCCCCACTCACGTGTGCTAACGGCCCGCCTGTAGCGCTCCCCACGTCTCAGAACCGACTTCGCCATCGATGCCCAGGCCGCGGGTGGTCTGGTAGTCGCGTACAGCCTGCTCGGTGTTGGGGCCGAACTCGCCGTCGATACCCACCGTGCGCCCCAGAGCGGCGGTCAGCGCCCGTTGCAGTCGGCTGACATCCGCGCCGACCGAGCCGTACTGCAGCGCAGGCATCGAGCCGTAGGACAGCAGCGCCGTCCAGGTCCGCGGGCCGATGACACCGTTGTTCTCCAAGCCTTTACTGGTCTGGAATCCCACCGTCGCCGCTCAGTGAGGCTTTGCCAACTTGGCTGCTGTGCTGAGGAGTTGGGCTGGCGCATGAGTGAAGCCCCTGGTAGACGGGTT
>NZ_JBHSZO010000071.1:0-8485 GCF_042663125.1 Streptomyces polyrhachis
GCCGCGAGGTCGGGGAGCACCGGCAGTGCGGCGCCGGTCCACTCCTCGCGCGCCTCCGTGGGCTCCATCGCTCTCCAGGACCTAGGACGTCGGGGCGCCGGCGGTGCGTGCGCTGCGCTCCGGCCGGGGGTGTGTACGCCGGTCCGTCCACCTTGGCAGACGGGCCCGGGACCCGCCGGGGTGATTGCGCCGGGCCGGTGAGGGGGGCGTGCGGTGCGGGTGGGGTACCGGATGCGGTCCGGGGTCAGTCGCGCTCGCGGGCGCCGCGGCGGGTGCGGCCGAGGGCGACCATGCGTTCGGGGTGGCGGCGCAGATACTCGCCCTCCAGTTCGGCCATGCGGGTGTTGTGCGCGGCCAGGGCGGCCGGCGAGCCGTGCAGGAGGGTGTCGTGGCGGGTGCGGTGGATCGTCTCCAGCTCGTGGATCAGCTGGTGGTCCTCCAGCTCGTGCGGGTCGACGCCGTGGGCGGCGGCGTTCCGGCCGTCCTGCGGGGTGTGCGGTTCGACGGCCTCGGGCATCGCTGCGTCCTTTCCGGGGGGCTCGCGGAGGGTGGTGCGGAGCCTTGCGGGTCGGTCCTCTGAGGACAGGATCGGGTACGGGGCCCGGTGCGGCTCGTCAGCGCGGGGCGTGCGACCGGAGCTGCCGCTTCCCCCGGTGTGTCTGCATGTTGAGACGATTCTGTTCACGATACGAGAAGGACTCTAGGGTTCCCCCATGGCTACCTACACGCACGGGCACCACGAATCCGTCCTGCGCTCGCACCGCTGGCGCACCGCCGAGAACTCCGCCGCCTATCTGCTGGGCGAGCTGCGCCCGGGGCTGCGGGTGCTGGACGTGGGCTGCGGCCCCGGTACGATCACCGCCGACCTCGCCGCCCGGGTGGCTCCCGGCCGGGTGACCGGCGTCGACACCGCTCCCGGGGTGCTCGCGGACGCGCGGGCGGAGGCGGCGGCGCGGGGGGTGGCGAACGTGGAGTTCGCCGTCGGGGACGTGGAGCGGCTGGACTTCCCCGACGACAGCTTCGACGTGGTCCACGCCCACCAGGTCCTGCAGCACGTCGCCGAACCGGTGCGGGCACTGCGGGAGATGCGCCGCGTGTGCCGGCCCGGCGGGGTGGTCGCGGCCCGCGACTCCGACTACGCGGCGATGACCTGGTATCCGCAACTGTCGGTGCTGAGCGACTGGTTGGCGCTCTACCAGCGGGTGGCGCGGGCGGGCGGCGGCGAACCGGACGCGGGGCGGCGGCTGTTGGCCTGGGCGCGGGAGGCCGGCTTCGCGGAGGTCACCGCGGGCGCCTCGGTGTGGTGCTTCAGCGGTGCGCAGGAGCGCGCCTGGTGGAGCGGCCTGTGGGCCGACCGTACGACCGCCTCCTCCTACGCGGGGCTGGCGGTGGCCGGCGGCCACGCCACCGCCGGGTCGCTGGAGCGGATCGCGGCGGGGTGGCGGGAGTGGGGCGCGGCGCCGGACGGGTGGTTCAGCGTGCTGCACGGGGAGGTTCTCTGCCGCGTCTGAGTGCGCGCGGGGGCGCGGGGGGGTTGCGGCGCGGACGCGGGGCGCGTGGGGCGCGTCGGTCAGGAGCGCGTCATCGCCCTGTCGCGTCCGTACCGAGGGGCATCTCGCTGGTGATCGCCCAGCGTTCGTGGTCGCGCCAGGCGCCGTCGATGTGGAGGAAGTCGGGCGAGAAGCCCTCCAGGCGGAAGCCGGTGCGGCGTACCAGGGCGATGGAGGCCGCGTTGCCGGGCTGGATGTTGGCCTCCAGGCGGTGCAGCCCGAGGGGGCCGAAGGCGTGGCGGACGACGAGGCCGACGCCCTCGGTCAGATGGCCCCGGCCGGCGCCGGCGGCGAAGGCCCCGTAGCCGAGGGCGCCGCAGCGGAAGCCGCCGTGGACGATGTTGTTGATGTTGACGAAGCCCAGGAGCTCGCCGCTGCCGGGCGCGCAGACCGTGAAGCCCGCCGCGCCGGAGCCGTCGAAGCGGTCCATCCAGCGCTGGAACCCCTCGGGTGTGTCGGGGAGTCGCAGCCAGGGGTGGTGCAGCTCGCGGCTGGCCCGCACCGCCTCCAGCCACCGCGCCTCGTCCTCCCGGCGGGTGCGGCGGATGGCGGTGCGGTCGGTCCGGGCGAGGAGGTTCCGTTCGGGCATCGGCCGAGTATACGAAGGGCCCTGCTCAGCGCCTGCTGCGCATGGACCAGCCCACGATGACGCCGATCAGGCCCACGGCCAGCAGGGCGAGCCACAGGGGGGTGTTCACCACGGGGATGATCACGCGGATCCTGGTCGATGTGGTGTTCTCGAAGATGAACACCACGGCGAGGATGCCGAGGACGATCGCGATGCCCCGGGCCGGGGTGAGGCCGCTGCCCTTGCCGGAGCGGCTGTCCACGTCGTCGCGGTCGCCCCTGTGCTTCTTTTTCGCCATGGTCCAGCATGTGCGCACGCCGGACGCGCCCGCCGGGAGGCCGCGTCCGACCGGGTGAGCGGACGCGCCCTCCGGGGCCTTTCCGAAAGCCCCCGTCAGGCCAGCGCCGGGACCGTGAAGCGCAGGGTGGCCGCCTGGGCGTCCAACTCGGCCGGGACGCCCAGGGGAAGGGTGAGCGAGGGGCTGCCGTGGCCGAAGTCCAGCTCCTCCACGATCGGCACGCCCAGCGGGCCGAGGCGGTCGAGCAGCACCTCGCGCACCCCCGCGTACGGGCCGCAGTCCCGCCAGGAGCCCAGCGCGATGCCCGCCACGCCCGTCAGCCAGCCCGCGCGCAGGAGCTGGGTGAGGATGCGGTCGAGCCGGTAGTCCTCCTCCCCGACGTCCTCGATGAGCAGGATGCCGCCGGCCGCGGACGGCCGGGCGTCGGGGGTGCCCAGACCGGCGGCGAGCAGGCTGACGCAGCCGCCCAGGGTGACGCCGCGCGCCCGGCCGGGGACCAGGCAGCGCGCGGTGGGCGAGGTCACCGTCTGCACGGTCTCCGGCTCGAAGAGGGTGCGGCGCAGGTGCTCCTGGGTGGTGGCGTCCTTGGCCAGGACGCTCCACGCCGGCATCGGCCCGTGCAGGGTGGCGAGTCCGAGGTGGACGGCGATGGCCTCGTGCAGCGCGGTGGCGTCGCTGAAGCCGAGGTAGAGCTTGGGTCCGGCCTCCCGCAGCCGCCGCCAGTCGACGAGGTCGGCCATCCGCTGCGCGCCGTAGCCGCCGCGGGCGGAGAACACCGCCGCCGTACGCGGGTCGCACCAGGCGGCCTCGAAGTCGCGGGCGCGGGCCTGGTCCGTACCGGCGAGGTAGCCCAGGCGCGGGTGGGTGTCGTGGGCGTGGGGCAGCACGAAGGGGTCGAGGTCCCAGCCCCGCAGGAGGTCCAGGCCCGCGTCGAGGCTCTCGCGGGGGAAGGGTCCGCTGGGCGCGACGACGGCCACCCGGTCGCCGGGGCGCAGCCGGCGGGGGCGCACGAGCGGGCGCAGGCCGCCGGGGGCGCTCATCCCTTCAGCTCCAGCGGCGGCACCCCGGGGGCGTCGAAGCCGAAGGTCTGGGCGTAGAGGGAGAGTTCGGCGTGGAGTGCCGAGACCATGGTGTCCGCGCGGCGGAAGCCGTGGCCCTCCCCCTCGTAGGTGAGGTAGGCGTGCGGCACGCCGCGGCCCTCGACCAGGGCGAGGAAGCGCTCGCACTGCACCGGCGGGCAGATCACGTCGTCCAGGCCCTGCAGGAGCACGAACGGGGCGCGCACCCGCTCGGCGTGGTTGACCGGGGAGCGCTCCGCGAAGCGCTCGGGGACCTCCGCCAGCTCTCCGACCAGCGAGACCAGGTACTGCGACTCGAAGTCGTGGGTCTCGCCGCAGGCCCAGCCCGCGAGGTCGAGGATCGGGTAGATCACCGCCGCGCAGGCGTACAGCCCCTCGGTGAGCGGGGAGGTCAGCGAGGCGGCGGCGGTCCAGCCGCCCGCGCTGCCGCCGCGCACGGCCAGGCGCGCCGGGTCGGCGGTGCCCTCCTCGGCCAGCGCGCGGGCCGCCGCGGCGCAGTCCGCCACGTCGACCACGCCCCACTGCTCGCGCAGCCGGTTGCGGTACTCGCGCCCGTAGCCCGTGGAGCCGCCGTAGTTGACCTCGACCACGCCGATGCCGCGCGAGGTGAAGTACGCCAGGCTCAGGTCGAGTACGAGGGGCGCGTGCCCGGTCGGGCCGCCGTGCACCCACACCACATAGGGCGGCAACTCGCCGTCGGGAGCGGCGAATTCGGGGTTGTGCGGCGGATAGACGTGGGCGTGCACCTCCCGGCCGCCGGGGCCGGCGAAGGTGCGGTGGTGGGGCCGTGGGTAGTAGGCCGGATCCACCCGGTCCTCGTGCGCGGCGCCGATCACCTGGGCGCGGCCCGTGCGGGTGTCCAGCTCCACGACCTCGTAGGCCGTGTACGGGCCGGCGGCCACGCCGGTGACCCGCTCGCCGTGCACGGCGAGCGTCGGGGCCCACTCCGTCCACGCGCCGGGGACGTCGGCCAGCTCGCCGGTGTGGGGGTCCAGTATCCCCAGGCGGGTGTCGCCCCGGCCGTGCACGGCGGCGACGAGGCCGCTGGGCAGCGGGGCGAACCAGCGCTGCCCCGGCTTCCACAGTCCGGCCGCGAACTCCTCCTCGCGGGGGCAGAGGTTGACCGCCGCGCCGGTGGTCGTGTCCACCCGGTGGAGGTTCCACCAGCCGGTGCGGTCGGTGGCGGCGAGAAGCGAGCCGTCGGGCAGCCACTCGGCCTGGGCGACGGACTCCTGCGGGCCGCCCAGCAGGGTCCGCGCGCCGGTCAGGGCGCCGTCGCCGACCTGCGCGATCCGCAGCTCGGTGCCGTCCCACGGCATCGAGGGATGGTCCCAGCTGATCCACACCGCCTGCCGGCCGTCCGGGGAGACGCGCAGTGCGGTGACGAACCGGCGGCTGTCGTCGGTCAGTTCGCGCACCGCACCGCGGTCCTGCGCGGCCGAGCCGTCGAGCGGCACGGCCGCGAGCACCCGGCGCACCTCGCTGGGCCCCTCGCCGGTGAACTCCTCCAGCACGCACCACACCTCGCCCCGCTCGGGGCGCAGCTGCGGCTCGCACCAGCGCAGTCCGCCGCCGACGGCACCGAGCGGGGTGAGGGGCCGGGGCGCGCTGGCGGAGTCCGGCTCGAAGGCGTAGAGCCGCTGGTCGGCGAAGTCCGTGAAGACGATCACCGGCCCGTCGGGGGTGGACATGCCGGCCCAGGGGGTGCCCCCGTATTCGTGCACGCGGTTGCGGACGTTCCAGGGGGCCGGCAGGACCGACTCCTGCGTGCCGTCCGCGCGGCGGCGCACCAGGGCGCGGCGGCCGCCCTCGGCGGGGCGCGGCGCGGTCCACCACACCTCGTCGCCGACGGCGCCCAGGTGCTCGGGGCGGCCGTCGCCGGCGGCGGCCAGCTCGGCGCTGACGGGCGACTCCCAGGAGCCGTGGGGGGCGATGGTCACCATGGCGGGCGGACTCCCGTCGTCCTGTCGTACGAACCGGTGTGCAGGGGGATGGGCGCGGACGCCTGGGCGCGGGCCGCCATCAGGCGCCGCGCAGGAAGCGGTCGAGGACGCGGACGCCGAAGTGCAGGGCCGCCACGGGCACCCGCTCGTCGACGCCGTGGAACATCGCGGAGTAGTCGAAGCCCTCGGGCAGCCGCAGCGGCGAGAAGCCGTAGCCGGTGATGCCCAGGCGGGAGAACTGCTTGGCGTCGGTGCCGCCCGACATGCAGTACGGGATCACGTGCGCGTCCGGGTCGAACTCCGTCAGGGCCGCCCGCATCGCGGCGAAGGTCGGCGAGTCCACCGGCGCGGTCAGCGGTGTCTCCCGGTGCTGGAACTCCCAGTCCACGTCGGGTCCGGTGAGGGCGTCCAGCGTGGCGTTGAACTCCTCCTCGCCGCCGGGCACCACCCGTCCGTCGATCTGCGCGGTGGCGGAGCCGGGAATCACGTTGATCTTGTAACCGGCGTCCAGCATCGTCGGGTTGGAGCTGTTGCGGACGGTCGGCTCGACCAGCGCGGCCGCGCGGCCCAGGCGGGCCAGCAGCGCGTCCACGTCGAAGCCGGGGGCGTCCAGGTCGGCCGCGGCGCCCTCGACGCCGTAGAGCGCGGCCAGCTCCGTCAGCGCGGCCCGCACCGTCGGGGTGAGCCGCACCGGCCAGCGGTGCTCGCCGATCCGGCTGACGGCGGCGGCGAGCCTGCTCACCGCGTTCTCCCGGTTGACCTTGGAGCCGTGGCCGGCCCGGCCGTGCGCGGTGAGGCGCAGCCAGGCGGTGCCGCGCTCCCCCGCCGCGACCGGGTAGATACGCATCCCGTCCCCGGCGTGGAAGGTGAAGGCGCCAGACTCGCTGACGCCCTCCGTGCAGCCCTCGAAGAGGCCGGGGTGGACGTCGGCGAGATAGCCCGAGCCGTACTCGGCGCTGGCCTCCTCGTCGGCGGTGAACGCCAGCACGATGTCGCGCCGGGGCCGCACTCCGGCACGCGCCCAGCCGCGCACCACGGAGAGGATCATCGCGTCCATGTTCTTCATGTCGATGGCGCCGCGGCCCCAGACCACGCCGTCGCGGACCTCCCCGGAGAAGGGGTGGACGGACCACTCCGAGGCGTCGGCGGGCACCACGTCCAGATGGCCGTGGACGAGCATCGCCTCGGCGCCCGGGTCGCTGCCCTCGATCCTGGCGACCACGTTGGTCCGGCCGGGGGCCTTCTCCAGCAGCGTCGGCTCGATGCCGGCCTCGGCCAGCCACCGCGCCACGTACTCCGCGGCGGGGCGTTCGTTGCCGTCGCCGCCGCCCCGGTTGGTCGTGTCCATCGCGATCAGCTCCGAGGTGAAGCGCACCACCTCGTCCAGCGACTGCCCGTCCACCGGGGTCCCGGCGTCCCCGCCCCGGGCCGCGCGCATCTCCGTGTCAGCCATACTGCTCCTCCACCGCTGCCGAGACGAGTGTGGTCACGGCCTTGAAACACCTGATCGCCCCGTACATGGTCTCCGTCGTGTACGCCACGCGCCGCTCGCCGCTCGCCACCACGCCGGGCACCACCGTCGCCGCGCCGGCCAGATGCTCGGCGTCGAACTCCAGCTCGATGGTGAAGGGGCCGCCCGAGACGGGCTCGTGGCGCACCGCCAGCGCGGCGGCCTCGCGCGCGGCGGCGCGGATGTCGGCGGCCGTACGCGCCGGGGTGCGGCAGACCGCCGCGTACCGCGAGACGTAGTCCTTCACCGCGACGCCCTTGGCCCGCGGCGCGTACCCCCGGGCGTCGTCCAGCGTCCTGTCGTCCCCGGTGACCAGCACCACCGGCACCCCGTACTCCGCGACGACGTGGGCGTTGAGCAGGCCCTCGCTGGCCCGCACGCCGTTGAGCCAGACGCCGGTGATGGAGTTCGCCAGATAGGTGTGCGCGAGCACGCCCTCGGCCCCGGCACCCGTGTGGTAGCCGACGAACGCGATGCCGTCCACGTCACCGTGCTGGACGCCCTCGACCATCGACAGCGCCTTGTGCCGCCCGGTGAGCATCTGCACCCGGTCGTCCAGCCGCTCCAGCAGCAGATTGCGCATGGTCCAGTGCGCCTCGTTGACCAGCACCTCGTCGGCCCCGCCGTCGAAGAACCCCTGGGCGGCCGCATTGACGTCGGAGGTGAACATCGGCCGGCAGCGCTCCCACTGCGCACCGCCCGGAAGCACGTCGGCAGGCCAGGTGACGCCGGTGGCGCCCTCCATGTCCGCAGAGATCAGGATCTTCATGCGACCCCACCCTACCCACCCCATAAGCCCCAGGCCAGAGGCCATAAGGGCACCACAGGAACACACCACTGACAGCAGTTGCTGACAGCAGTTGCGACATCAGCCGCCGCCATCAGCCACCGGCGCCGGTTTCTCGGCCCCGAGCAGCGCGCCGACCCGGTCCAGCGCCTCACGCTGCGACTGCAGCGCGGCGTGGGTGTAGACCGACAGGGTGGTGTCCACGTGACTGTGCCCCATGATCGCCTGAGCCTCGTGCGGCTTCGCACCTGTGTCGGCCAGAAGAGTCGAAGCGCCGTGGCGCAGGTCGTGCAGCCGGATGGCCCTGAGACCCAGCGTCCTACAGAGTCTCTTGAAAGCGCTGGCGAGGGCGTCCTCGTTCATCGGCTGCCCCTTGTCGCCGGTGAACACGTAACCGCCCTCCACCCATGCAGCCCCAGCTCTCAAGCGCTGGCCATCCTGCCGCTCCCGCTGCTCCCGAAGCGGCACGATCAAGACCTCGGGCAGGCCGATCAACCCCTTGTTCCCCTTACGTCCCCTGCCCTTGGGCTTGTAGTCCACATCCACGATGGGCCTACCGACAACCTTGATCCGCTGACTCTGCTGACGCACCCGGAGAGTGCGACCCTCAAAGTCGATATCCGACCAGCGCAACCCGCGCACTTCTGCTCGGCGAAGCCCCATAACAAGGGCGAGCAGGAAACCCGCATACAGCCAGTGAGCCTTTCCCAGTAACGGGTCGTCGCTCGCTGTGATCGCGATGCTGGCGCT
>NZ_JBHSZO010000072.1:0-7008 GCF_042663125.1 Streptomyces polyrhachis
TGACCTGCTCCGCAGGTCAGGTGGCTGCGACACTCCGTGTCGCTGCGACGGGATGGGATTCCTCCCGGGCGTGAACGACCGGGGCTCCTCGCAAGAGCACGCTGAAGACCAGCTCGCTCTACGGGATCCGCTTCGGCGCGGCCGTCGTCGACCAGAACGTCACGCAGCCCGACGGCACGGACGCGCCGACGAAGATGCTGCGGCTGGGCTTCGCGGAGGGCGTGATCAACAACCTGTGCATCAGCCAGCAGCAGCAGATCGGCGCGCTGACGTACACCGTGCTGCTCAGGGCGAACGACAACCGGAGCGACACCTGGGAGATCCGGACGAAGAACACCGTCCTGGACGTCAGGAGCGCCACCGGCATCCTGGACATGGACGGCCTGGTCGACATCAACGTCAACGGCCAGGACGTGAAGACCATCCAGGAGAACCCGGACGACCCCGCCAGTGCGTACGTCCGCAACCCGCTCGGCAGCACCGCGGACTACTTCGGCATCCAGGCGCGCTACGCCAAGCTCGACCAGATCACCTCCGCCGATGTCCACGACATCCAGATCCCCGGCATCATGACGGCGCCCAACCTGAGCGTCGAGGTCAAGCCGGGCACCGTGACCTGCCCCGCCCCGCCGGCGCCGACGGGCACGCCGGGAAGCGCCGGCTGAGGCCGGCCCCGTACCCCGTACCGGGCGGCTGGGTGGGCAGCCCGGAACGGACCTTCCGCCCCGCGCGGGCTGACGCTCACGCGGGGCGGAAGGATAATATTGCGCCGATATGCCACCTTCGCGCCGCCCCTTCCGCCCCGGAGACCCCGCCCCGCACCCGCGCGCCCGCGTGGACCGGCGCGGCCTCCTCCCGCGCTCCGCCGGCGAGGTGCTGCACGTCCTCTCCCCCCGCGGCGCCCTGGGGATGAGCAACGCCGAGGGCTCCCTCGCCTTCGCCCTGCGCGCCGCCCTCGCCGCCGCGCTGGCCGCGCTGCCGATGACCCTCACCGGGCGCCCCGACCTCGCCGTCTACGGCGTGCTGGGCGCCTTCACCACCACCTTCGGCCGCAACCTCCCCTACGCACGCCGCGCCCGCGTCCTGGCCCTGGTCGCCCTCGCCATCACCGCCTCCGTGGGCTGCGGCTCGGTCCTGGCCGCCCTCGCCCGCCCGTGGGAGGGGGGCGGGGGCGCCCTCGTGGTGGTCGCGGCCACCGCCGTGGTCGCCGGGGTCGCGAAGTTCGCCTGCGACGCGGCCCGGCTGGGCGGGCTGGGGGCGATCCTGCTGCTCTTCGGCTTCGCCGTCGCCGCCAACGACCCCGCCGCCCCCGGCGCCGTCCTCCCGCACACCGCCGTGGCCGCGATCGGCGCGGCGGCGGCCTGGGGACTGGGGGTCGCCGGCCGGCTCGTCCACCCCGACCGGCCGCAGCGGCTGGCGGTGGCGGGGGCGCTGCGGGGGGTGGCGGAGGTGCTGGCGGCGGGGGGCGGGGGCGGCGGTGCGGGCAGCGGTACGGGCGCGGGTGCGGGTGGGGGTGCGGGTGGGCGTACGGGCGCGGCGGGCGACGACGCCAAGGCCGCCGACGACCCCCCTGCCCCCACCACCCGCGCCCGGTACCGCGCCACCGCCGCCGTCCTGCAGGCGTACTTCACCCTCGGCCGCACCCCCGCCCCGCCCTCCCCCTCGCGCACCGGCGCCGACCGCGAGCCGTGCACCTACCTGACGAACCTCTCCTGGGCACTGCTGATCCACTCCGCCCGCCGCGCCCCGCGCACCCTCACCGCCCTGGCCCGCCCGATGCGCGCACAGGCCGACCTGCTCACCGGACGCCACCGCCGACCGCCCCCCGTACTGCGGGAACTGGCGCCGCCGCCGCTGCCCGTACGGCAGCACGCCCCGCCCTCTCCCGAGCCCGCCGCGCGCCCCTTCCCCCTGGGCAGCGCCGCCCCCACCGCCCCCGCCCGCCGCCGCGCCTGGGAACTGGTCGCGGCGCACCGGCGCGGGAAGCGCCTGGAGGTGCTGGCGGTCCCCGCGCTGCGGATGACGCTGGGCACGGCGCTCGCGGGCACGGCGGCCGTCGCCCTGCACCTGGGCCACGGCTACTGGGCGGCGATCTCGGCTGCGGCGGTGCTGCACTCGGTCAACGTCCGCACCACATCGGTGCGTTCGCTCCAGCGCGCCCTGGGGACGATCGCCGGTCTGGCGCTGACACTGGCGGTACTGAGCCTGCATCCGGGGGCGACGGCGCTGGCGCTGGTGATCGTGCTGCTGGAGTTCCTGCTGGAGCTCTCCGTCGTACGCAACTACGCCCTGGGCGTCGTCTTCGTCACGTCGCTGGCCCTGCTCCTGACGGACCTGGGCGAACCGGTCGCCCCCGGCCGCCTGATCGAGGACCGCGCCCTGGGCAGCCTCCTGGGCATCACGACCGGCCTGGCCTGCGCCCTGCTGGTGACCCACCACCACGCCTCGCTCCGGGTGGAACGCGCGCTGGTCGCCTGCACCCACGCCCTCCAGCACGCGGAGCACGCCCTGGCCGCGCCCGGCCCCGTACCACCGGACCTTTCGGTCCAACTGGCCGTATCGGCAGTGGAGTTGCGCGAGGCGGACGACGCGGCGGCGGGCGAACTCCACTCCCCCAAGGTCGACCCCACCCGCCTGGCGGCGACCGAGCGGCGGGCGTACGCGCTGCTGGAGAGGCTGCTGGAGCGGGGGTGAGGAGGCGGCCCTCAGCCGGTGTACGCGACCGGCGGGGGTCCGCCCGGCGCGGGGCCCAGCAGCGGGCGCAGCCACCTGTCGTAGGAGGCCGTCCAGCGGCTGTGCGCGCCGCCGCGCCGGTACTCCTCCAGGACGGCGTTGACCCGGCGCACGAGGTCCTGGTCGTCCCGGTGCATCGCGACCGCGTACAGGGAGGTGTCGAGCCGCGGGCCCACCAGGTGCAGGGTGGGGTCCTGGGCCACGAGCCCCGCGCCGAGCGTGGCATGGGTCAAGATGGCGTCCGCCCGCCCCTGGGTCACCTCCACCACGCAGTCGAGATGGCTCTCCGCCTCGACCGCCACGGCGCCGGTGGCCGAGCGGCGGAACAGATCGCCGGCCGAGCTGCCCTTGCCGTAGCAGACCCGCTTGCCGCGCACGCTCGGCCCGAAGTCCGCGATGGGGGACTCCTCGGGGGTGACGAGGCGGTGGCCGGTCTCGAAGTACGGCGCGGAGAAGGCCACTTGCCGCACCCGCGCGCACGAGACGCTCATCGCCCGTACCAGCACGTCCACATGGTGCTTCCGCAGCCGCGGGATGCGGTCGTAGGGCGGCATGCTGATGTACTTCACCCGCGCCCCGGGGCCGAGGATGTCCTCGGCGATGGCCCGGACGACGTCGACCTCGAAGCCCTCGGGTTCGCGGCTCTCGCGGCCGAGCGAAGCCCACAGGTAGCTGTTGACGTCGACCGCCGCGAGGAGATGGCCGCGGTCGCGGATGCGCTGGACGGCCGGTCCGTCGATCCGCGCGGGCCGCGGGGTGTAGCGGTCCGGAATGCAGTCCGCGGCCGGGAAGGCGGCCGGGGCGGCCGGGGCATGCGGCGCCCCGCCCCCGGGAGCGGCGGACGACGCGCCGCAGCCCGCCGCGGCGGGCACCGCGAGCAGCGCCACGGCCAGCAGCGCAGCCCGCAGGGCGCCGCGCCGCCCGGACCGCCTGATCTTCTCCACCATCGCTCCCCCTCGCAACGGCCTGGCCTCCCAGGCTGGCAGGACGGGGGCCCGCCCGAGGGCGGGTGGAGGCGAGTTCCACTGGTATTCGCCGGTGTGTCATCTTCCGCCCCGCGATCGCGGCCGAGGCATGGGCGCTCCGTGGCCCGGGCTGCTGGAGCGGGGGTGAGGGGAACGCTCAGGGCGTCAGGTCGATCGTACGGACTGACTGCCCCGCCCACCTGCCGGGAGCGGCGGTCGCGATGACAGTGCCGTCGGGCCGGGTCGGCATAAGGGAGGGCGGCGGCGAGGACGTGGGCACGCCCCCAGCCCTCCTCCCGGACCATCCCCAGGGCCGTGGGCAGGTCAAGGTCCAGCTGTACGCCGACCCGCTGCCGGAGGCGACTCGGACGGCGGTGGAGGAAGGCCGGGCCCCGGGCCGACTGGCGGCGGCCGTGCTCCGCGAGGCCCAGGCGGCCCGAGGGCCCGGCAGGTGAATGATGAGGGCCACAGCCCGGAAATGGTGAGGTCGGCGCACTGGTCGACGGCGAGGGGTGGTCGATGGGCGCCAGCTCGATGGACGCACGGCGGGCGCGGGCTGCGGCGCCCGTCAGCCCGCTGGTGGTCCGGGTGGCGGCGCCCCGGTGCTCAGGAACTCGCCGGCGGTGACTACCAGGCGCTCCCAGCGGAGAGCTGAGCGGGAGGTCAGGCCCGTGGACAGCAGCCGCAGCTGGTTCACCCGCAACGCGAGCCCGGCTGGTTGCGCACGGGGGAGGGCCGCGAACAGAGGAACGTCCTCCCTGCGTAGCAGCCGCGCCAGAGCATCCGCTCGCCACCTCCCCGCCTGCGTCGGTTTCGGGGGATCGGCCGCCGCGATGAGTGCGATCACGATGACGCTTTCGGTCTGGGCGAGCAGAGCGTCCCGGTCGACGGCCCAGACGCGGCATCGTTCTGCCAGCCGGGCGGCGAAAGCGCCCTCGGCGAGCCGCGTCTCCCTGATCTCCCGGGCGAACCTCTCACTTGCCGCTATCAGGTCGTCCACGGTCGCAGCGCTCCTGCCCTTTCCGCGTTGCCGTGCTCGCCGATCCATCCGAGGCCGTCAGGCATTCCGCCAACCTACCCATCGGGCCGGCGGACGTGGCCGTCCCAGGGCTACTTCTCCGTCTGCGCCACGAACTCAGCTGGCGTCAGGACCAGTTTGCCGTTGATGTCCACCACCGTCAGCAACACCGAGAGGTCGGCGTAGCTGTCCGTGCCCGGGGAAGGGCTGGGCGGCGAGTAGCGACCCTCGTCAGCGCCCTTGCGGACCGTCTCCAGCAGCGCCTTCGCCATGTCGTGGCTGCGCACAAACAGTGGTGGCGCGCTCCTCGAGCTCCTGCGGAGTCAGAAGGGCGTCGGCGAGCCGGGCGAGATAGGCGCACAGGGACAACCCCTCCGCGGCGGCCACGGCGGCAAGTGGGTTCGTGCGGGATCTCCGGCGGGGCTCCAGGAGGCCGCTGTGCGGCCCTCCCCATCCGACTTCGCACACGATCCACCGGTGGATTCCTAGTACTCCAGCAGGATTTCGGTGTCTGGCCTGGTCTTTCGCCGGGTGGCGGGAGTGTAGCGGGACTTCGGTCGTGCGGGGCGGCCTCATGGGGATCGCCCCTCGATCGTCCGACAACGCCGCAGGTAGTGACAGCAGCGGGCGACTGCTTGGCGTCGGCGGCGCCAGTTCGACCAGCTCATCGCGTGATGGAGGCCGCGGTGTCCGCTCAGGCGCGGGGGCCGGGGAAGACAAGCTGCCAGGAGTCGCCGAACCTCCGCCACTGTGAGCCCGATGACCCCGGCCGTCCCACCTGTTTGGCCCCCTTTTCCCCGGCCTGGTGGGCCGTGGCGGCCAGGAAGGCGTGCGCGAGCATGGCCAGAGTGATGTGCCGATACCAGCCCGTGTAGCGGCGGACCTCGTACTGGTCCAGGCCGCATTCGTTCTTCGCGGCCTGGAAGCACTCCTCGATCGCCCAGCGTGCCCCGGCGGCCCGCACCAGCTCCTGGACGGTGACGTGAAGGGGCGCGTAGGCGAGGTAGTAGGCGATCTCGTCGGGCTTGCTGACGCTGCGGCGGGCCAGTGCCCACCGCATCCGGTGAGGGACCTCGCCCTGGTAGTCGAACTCGGCGACGGCCGGCAGCCGCACCGCTGCCCAGTGGTAGACGCGGGGCCCCTTCGCGCCGTCGCCGCAGGAGATCTTCTCCCACGCCTCGTCCGGGGCCTGCGCGAACAGGCCATCGATGCGTGAACAGCCCACGGTCAACTACCCGGGACTGAAGATCCCGGGCTTGCTGCTCGGGTCATCACTGGCTGTGATGGGTCCGGCTGCGTCCGGCCTTTCACGTGAGGAGTGTGAGGGCTGGGGCCGTTGACTGGGCCCCGCGGACCCACGCGATCCACCCGCGGTGGGCGATGTTGTGGGACGAATTGTGGTCGGCGTGCTCAACGAAGCCGCAGACCGTGCACGCGAAGCGGGCCTGGGAGGGCCGGTTGGCGCGTGCGGTGTGGTGGCACTGGGAGCATTCCTGGCTGGTGTACGCCGCATCGACGTACATCACCGGGACCCCGGCCTTCTTCGCCTTGTAGGCGAGGAAGGCGCCGAGTTGGTGGAAGGGCCAGGAGTGGAGCGTGGTGCGTTGGGGCTTTCTCAGCCGTGCCCGCTCGCGAATACCGCCCAGGTCCTCCAGGGCGATCCCGCGTCCGGTGCGTTCAGCCTCCGCCACGATCCGTTTCGAAATTTTGTGGTTGATGTCCTTGTTGCGGCGGGCCTCGCGGCCCGCGTACTTCTTCGCCCGCCGCTTCGCGGACTTCGTGCCCTTCTTCTGCAGCTTGGACCGCAGCGCCCGGTCCTTCTCCCGCTTGCGGTTGATCCTCCGTCCGCAATGACGCTCGCCGTCAGAGGTGGCGGCGATGTTCACGATCCCCAGGTCGACACCAAGGAAGCCCACCGGGTCGGTGTTGAGGGGCTTCTCGGGGATCTCGCAGGTCGCGATCAGGTACCAGATCCCGTTTTGGTAGGCAAGGTCGGACTCGCCCCGACGATGCGCGGCCAGCACGGCCAACTGCTCGGCCTGTCCGGTGAAGGCCACGTTCTTCATCCGTCCCTCGGTGGTCCAGATAGAGACGGTGCGCTGCTCGTGCTGCCAGGACAGCATGCGGTCGTCGTAGGGCTGGGCGGCCTGGGGGCGGAAGGCGACCGGCTTGCCCTTCGCCTTCGTGTACCGCTTACTGCCGGGCCGTCCGTAGCGGCCGTTACGCAGGTTGGCGTGCAGGGTGGTGTAGGCGTCACAGGTCTTCTTGATCGAATGTTGGGCGGCCTGCGCG
>NZ_JBHSZO010000073.1:0-6910 GCF_042663125.1 Streptomyces polyrhachis
GGCGCGGGCGTCGGTCTGGGCGTAGGTGAGTGTCTCCCCGGCGCTCTTCACCGCTATCGCGTCGGGCCGCTCCCGCGCCCACCGCGCGAACACCTCGTGTACCAACGCGCGTGTCCCCGTTGCCCGACCGCTCTCCATCAGCTCTGCGCCGCCATCCTGGTGCGCAGGCTGAGCGGCCGCATGTCGGTCCAGACCTCCTCGATGTGCGCCAGGCACTCCTCGCGGGTGCCCATGGTCCCCTCGTCGTGCCAGCCCGGGGCGTTCTCCCGCCCGGCCGGCCAGATCGAGTACTGCTCCTCGTGGTTGAGCACGACCTTGTACGGCCGGCTCTCCTGCGCGTCGCCCATCTCTCCTCCGTCGGCGTGCGGCCCCCGCACCGGGTGCGGGGCGTCGGGCCCGATTCGACCCCGCCGGGCGGCGGCAGGGCCAGCCGTACGAGCAGAAACTGGGACAACACCTGGAAGTCGGGTGCACATCATCCCGCCCTTCGAGGAATGTCCCTGCTGACTGGCGTATTCGCCAGGCGCAGGAAAATTCAGGGATCTCCCTAGACATGGATTCACTAGGGAGATCCCTACCGGCTCACGAGACACTAGGGGAAGTCCTAAACCCGGCGGTGGGGCATCGACATGCGCCGCCCGAGCCACGGAAACTCCAATTCCAGCGCGCAGCAGACGACTTGCATCGGTCGAGCAAGGTGGACGTGGCGTACAACTGAAGCGTCACCTCATCTGTGAATTCAGAGGATTTGCAGCCTTGAGTACTTCTCAGAACTCAGCGGAAAGCCTCAGCGACTTCTCGGGGGACGAACGGGTCGAGGTCTCGTACCCGATGACACCCACCCAGCAGGGCATCGTCTTCCAGTCCCGCCACGGCGGGACGACCGGCCTCTACCACGTACAGGTGGTGCTCGACGTCGCGCAGGAGCTCGACCTCGCGGCGTTCCGCGAGAGCTGGGCGCACGTCGCCGGCCGGCATGCGGCACTGCGGACGAGCTGCCGCGAACGGCCGGGCGAGGAGCCGGTGCAGACGGTCCTGCCGAGCGTGGACGTCCCCCTCGACTACGCGGACGTGCACTCCCTGGACGAGGAGCAGCAGTCCGCATGGCTGCGTGACCTCCTGCGGCGGGACCGCGAACGGGGCTTCGCCCTGGACGAGGCGCCGCTGTGGCGCCTCCACGTCTGCCGCCTCGGCCCGGAGCGCCACCAGATCCTCTGGAGCTTCCACTACGTGCTGCTCGACGCCCGCAGCCAGCGGGAGATCCTGCGCGAGGTCGAGCGGACCTACGAGCGGCTGACCGCCGGACGGCCGCCCGAGGACCAGCCGGTGACGCCGTACCGGGACTACGTGGCGTGGCTGAGCCGTCAGGACGCGGACGGGGCCGAGGCCTTCTGGCGCGAGGAACTCGACTCGGTCGCGGCCGCGAGCCCGCTCCCCTTCGAGGCCAGGCCCCCCGCCGGCGAGTCCGCGGCGGGGGAGGCGCCGGCTGCCGCGTACGCCCAGGTCTCCCTCGTCCTGGACGAGCAGGAGACAGCCGCCCTGCGCACCGTGGGCGGCCAGTGGGGCCTGACGCTCCCCACCCTCGTCCGGGGGAGCTGGGCGTTCCTGCTGAGCCGATGTACGGGGGCCGACGAGGTGGTCATAGGGGTCACCACCCCCGGCCGCCCCGTCGGTCTGCCCGGCGCCGAGTCCATGGCGGGGCTCTTCGTCAACACGCTGCCCATGCGCGTACGGGTGCCCGCCGCGACGGGCTGGGCCGAGTGGATGCAGGGCCTGCAGCGGCAGTACGCGCGGATCCAGGAGCACGAGCACAGCCCGCTGGTGCAGGTGCAGCGGTGGAGCGGGATCGGCTCGGGGGAGTCGCTGTTCGACACCGTCGTGACGGTCGAGGACGAGAAGGACGAGAAGGACGAGAAGAGCGACGACGGCGGGGGCGGCGGGGCGCGGCAGTCCGGGGCCGGCGCCCCCCTGATGGCCAGGAGCTGGGAGGAGAGCCACGCCGCGTACCCCCTGAGCCTCGTGGCCGCTCCCGGCGAGCGCCTCACGCTCACCCTCCACTACGACACCCGGCGCTTCGCCGCCGAGTCGGTCGAGCGCATGGCGGGCCACCTCCACCGGATCGCCACGGACCTCGTGGAGCAGCCGCAGGCGCGGCTGGGGGAGCTGAACGTGCTCACCCGGGCGGAGTTCACCCGGCTCGTCCACGAGTGGAACGACACCGACGCGCCGTACTCGCAGGAGCTCTGCATCCAGCAGCTGTTCGAGCGCAGCGTCGAGGAGGACCCCGACGCGCTCGCCCTGCTCTTCCGCGACGAGCGCTGGACCTACCGTGAGGTCAACGAGCGCGCCAACCAGGTGGCGCACTGCCTGAAGCGGCTGGGGATCCAGCGCGGGGACCAGATAGCCATCCTGATGGAGCGTTCGGCGGAAATGGTCCCCGCGCTCCTGGGAATTCTGAAAGCGGGCGCCTCGTACATTCCGCTGGATGCCAACGCGCCCGTCAAGCGGTGGCACTGGATCCTCGACTCGCTGGGCGTCACGTGCGTTCTGACGCAGCACGCATTCGTGCCCCGCGTGCTGAGCGCCGACCCGCTGGACAATCTCGCGCATCTCGTGTGCATGGACCCGGAGGTCGATGAATTCCCGGCTCCCGGATCCCCGTACGCCGTCCATACGCCGGATGAACTCGATCGCATGCCGAGGGAGAACCTCCCGCCGCAGGGAAGTCCGCAGGACATCGCCTACACCATTTTCACCTCCGGCTCCACCGGAACCCCCAAGGGCGTGACGGTCGCGCACTTCCCGGCCGTGAACCTCATCGAGTGGGTCAACGACACCTTTGCGGTGGGCCGCGACGACCGCATCCTCTTCATCACCTCCCTCAGCTTCGACCTGTCCGTCTACGACGTCTTCGGCATACTCGCCGCGGGCGGGTCGATCCGGGTGGCGTCCGGCGAGGACGTCCAGGAGCCGGCGAACCTGCTGCGCCATGTCGTGGACGACTCCATCACCTTCTGGGACTCGGCCCCCGCGGCCCTGATGCAGCTGGTGCCCTTCCTGCCGACGGACGCCGGCGGCGCGCACGAAGCCGTCTCCCCCTCCCTGCGCCTCGTCTTCATGAGCGGCGACTGGATTCCGGTCCACTCGCCGGACGTCATGAAGTCGGCGTTCCCCAACGTCCAGGTGGTCGGACTGGGCGGCGCCACGGAGGCGACGGTCTGGTCGAACTTCTTCCCCGTCGGCGAGGTGGATCCCGACTGGCCGAGCATTCCGTACGGAAAGCCGATCCAGAACTCCCGCTACTACATACTCGACGAGAGCCTGCGGCCCTGCCCGGTCGACGTACCCGGCGACCTCTACATCGGCGGCATCTGCCTCAGCTCCGGATACGCGGGCGAACCGGAGCTGACAGCGGGCAAGTACATCGCGGCGCCCTTCGGCGCGACGCCCGGCGAGCGCATCTACAAGACCGGCGACCTGGCCCGGTGGCGGGCCGACGGGAACATGGAGTTCCTCGGCCGCACCGACTCGCAGGTCAAGATCCGCGGTTACCGCATCGAACTCGGCGAGATCGACAGCGTGCTCAGCGAGCACCCCGCCGTCCAGGACGCCGCGACCGTCGTCCGCGAGGACACCCCCGGGGACCGCTCCCTCGTGTCGTACGTCGTGCTGCACCCCCAGCGCGCGCGCACCGCCGTCCAGGAGGCCGAGGACTTACTCGACTCGCTCGAGGACAAGCGCATCGACCACTGGCGCGAGGTCTACGACGCGTTCGACCCGCAGGCGTCCGGGGCCACGGACGACGGCCACGACTTCTCCGGCTGGAACAGCAGCTACACCGGCCGCCCCCTCCCCGTCCAGGAGATGCGGGCCTGGCAGGAGGACACGCTGGCGCTCGTCCGCGGCCACCGTCCCCGCCGGATCCTGGAGATCGGCTGCGGCACCGGCCTGCTCCTCTTCCCCCTCGCCGGGGACTGCCTGCGCTACTACGGCACCGACTTCTCCGCGCCCGTACTGGAATCGGTGCGCCGGCGGCTCAGGACCCGGCCGGAGCTGGCCGAGTCCGTGGTGCTGCACCAGCGGGAGGCCGACGACCTCGCCGAGCTGGACCTCGAACCGGTCGACACCGTGGTCGTCAACTCGGTCGTGCAGTACTTCCCCGACGTCGACTACCTCGTACGGGTCCTCGAAGGCGCCCTCTCCCGGGTCGCCGACGGCGGACGTGTCATCGTCGGCGACGTCCGCAGCCTCCCGCTGCTGGACGCCTTCCACGCCGACGTGGAGACGAGCCGGGCCCCCGAGGGGATGACCCGCCGCCAGCTCTGGCAGCGCGTGCAGCACCGCGTGCAGCAGGAGGAGGAGCTGACGCTCGACCCGGCGTTCTTCCGCGACTGGGCAGCCGGCACGGGCGTCGTCTCCCGCGTCGAGATACGGCCCAAACGCGGCGGCCACCTCAACGAGATGTCGATGTTCCGCTACCAGGTGGTGCTCCACGTCGGAACCCCCGCCGACAGCCCCGAACCCGGCGCCCCCGAACCCGGCAGCTCCGAACGGGACTGCCCCGAACACGACTGGGCCGCCGACGCGTTCACCCTGCCCCGGCTGCGCGAGGTGCTCACCGCCGAAGCCCCCGACCGGCTCCGGCTGCGCAACGTGCCCAACGCGCGCGTCGAGAACGCGGCGCGCACCCTCCGCTGGCTGAAGGGCGAGTCCGGCCTGGAGACCGTCGAGGCCTGGCGGGCACAGCCCTCGACGCCCAAGGGAGTCGACCCCGAGGACCTCCTGGAACTGGCGGCGCAGACCGGCTACGAGGCCACCGTCGACTGGAGCCGCCACGGCACGGACGGCGCCCTCACCGTCCTGCTGACCCGCGCGGGGGCCGAACAGCCCACCGACAGCGAGGAGTTCGTCGTACCGACCGCGCCCGCGCCCGTGGAGCGCGACTGGTCCGGCTACGCCAACCAGCCCCTCAAGGGCGAGATCCAGCGCCTGCTGACACCCCGGCTGCACGCCTACCTGGCCGAGCGCCTCCCCGGCTACATGGTGCCGGCCGACCTCGTCGCGCTCGACGCGCTCCCCGTCACCTCCAGCGGCAAACTCGACCGGCGCGCCCTGCTCCTCCCGCAGGCCGCCGCACCCGCGGCGGAGGGCACCCGGGTGCCCGCGCGCACCACCACGGAGGCGCTGCTCGTCCCGATGTGGGAGCAGACGCTGTCGCGCTCGCCCATCGGCGTCTTCGACGACTTCTTCGACCTGGGCGGGCACTCGCTGCTCGCCGTGCAGCTGGTGGCCCGGATCCGCGAGGCGTTCTCGCTGGAGGTGCCCGTACGCCTCTTCTTCGACCTGCCGACCATCTCCCAGATCGCGGGCGAGCTGCAACGGCGCCAGGAGGAGCTGCAGCCGGTGCCGCTGCCGCCGCTCACCCGCGTCCCCCGCGACCGTCCGCTGCCCGCCACCTTCGACCAGCAGCGGCTGTGGTTCATCGACAGACTGAACCCCGGAGACACCTCGTACACCGTCAACTGGCTCATCCCGCTGCCGGCGTTCATCGAGCCCGCGGTGATCCGGGACGGGCTGGACGAGATGATCCGGCGCCACGAGCCGCTGCGCACCACCTTCCGCGAGGAGGACGGGCAGGTCTGGCAGGTCATCGCGGACGACTGGCGGCTGGAACTGCCGCAGGACGACCTCTCCGCGCTCCCCGAGGAGCAGCGCGAGGCGCAGGTGCAGGACGAGATCCGGCGGTGGTGGCGCCGGCCCTTCGACCTGGTCCGCGGTCCGCTGCTGCGCGCCCGGCTGATCAGGATGTCCCAGACGCGGCAGGTGCTGGTCCTCGCCGCCCACCACACGGTCTTCGACGGCTACTCGATCGGCGTCTTCGGACAGGAGTTCCTCCAGATCTGCCGGGCGTTCGCCGACGGCGAACCCTCCCCGCTGGCGGATCTGGCGGTGGGCTACGCCGACTACGCGGCGTGGCAGCAGAGTTGGCTGGAGGAGGAGCGGCTCGCCTTCCACCTTGAGTACTGGAAGTCCCAGCTCGCCGAAGCCCCCGAACTGCTCGCCCTGCCCAGCGACTTCCCGCGCTCCCCGGAGCGGACCTTCCAGGGCGGCTTCCTGCGCCGGCAGCTGTCGCCCGAGACGACGCGGCAGGTCGCGCAGCTCAGCCGCGAGCACCAGGTGACGAACTACATCACCATGCTCAGCGCCTTCGCCGTCCTCCTCTCCCGCTACAGCGGGCAGGACGTCGTCGTCATCGGCGTGCCGGTCGCCGACCGCAACCGGCGCGAGCTGGAGTCCATGGTCGGCTTCCTGGTCAACACGGTCGCCCTCCGCGTGGACCTGCGCGGCGAACCCGCCTTCGACGAGGTGCTGCGCCAGGTCCGCAAGCAGCTCTTCGACGCCCAGAGCCACCAGGAGGTCCCCTTCGAGCAGGTCGTCGAGGCCCTCCGCCCGACACGCAGCCTGGGCCACAACCCGCTCTTCCAGGTGATGTTCGCCGACGAGAGCCTCCCCTACCTGGAGCACGCGTCCGAACTGGCGCCGGCGGAGCCGTGGATGCACAGCCTGATGGAACAGGGCATGAGCGTCGGCGTCGCCCGGTTCGACCTCACCCTCATGATCCAGGCCGCTCCCGACGGGATGCGCTTCGGCTTCGAGTACAGCACCGACCTGTTCGGTGAGCAGACGGTCGCACGGATGGCGGACCACTACGAGGTCCTCCTGCGGTCAGCGCTCACCGACCCCGCCCGGCGCATCGGGCACCTGCCGATGGTCGACGAGGCGGAGAGCCGCCGGATCGCCGAACGAGGGCACGGTACGCGCCGCGAGGCACGTGAACCAGCGCCGCTGCAGGAGCTGTTCGAGGAGCGGGTGCGGCGGTGTCCGGACCGGGTGGCCGTGGTGTCGGGTG
>NZ_JBHSZO010000074.1:0-6612 GCF_042663125.1 Streptomyces polyrhachis
GCCTGGAGGATCGGGCGCGGGCGGCGGCGCGGGCGGCGGTGCGTCGGGCGCGGGCGGCGGATCGGCCGCCGGGGCGGAGGCGGGCGGCTTGGACTCGGGGGCGGCCGTGGGCTCGGCGTCGTTGCCCATCAGCGCGAACGCCAGCGCCGCGGCGGCCACCGCCGCCGCCACACCGGCGGCGATACCGACCTTCGCGGGCGCGCCCAGGCCCTCGGACGCCGCACCCCCGCCGGCCCCGGCGCTCCCGGCGCCTCCGGCGGCGGCCGCCGCGCCACCCGCGGCGGCGGCACCGGCCGCACCGCCGGCCACCGCGAAACCGGCGGCCTTGAGCGCCGTACCGGCGGCGAACCAGCCGATGACCGCGACCGGCAGCAGGGCACGCAGCCGGGAGTTGACGTCGGCGACCTCCAGCGCGGCCACCCGGCACTTCTCGCAGTCCTCCAGATGCTGCCGCAGCCCGCGCTCGGCCCGCATCCGCAGCCCGCCGCGGGCGTACGCCCCCAGCCGGTCGGCATAGCGCGCGCAGTCGCCGCCGCGCGTCAGCGAGGTGGAGACGTGCGCCTGGAGGTACGCCTGCTTGAGCCCCTCGCGGGCCCGGTGCGCCAGCACGGCCGTGGCGTTGGCCGTGAGCCCCAGCAGCGGGGCCACGTCCTGCGGGGACTCGTCCTCGACGGTGGTGTGCCAGAGCACCGTCTGCCAGCGCTCGGGCAGCGAGCGGAATGCCTGCACGGCCATCGACTGCTCGGCCTCGTGCATCGCCTTGACGTCGGCGCCCAGCTCCAGGGTGTCCTCGTCCACGGCGGGGCGCGAGGACTGGGTGGCGAAGAGCGCGAAGTCGTCGATGAGCTGCTCACGCTTCGAGGTGCGGCCCCAGCCCGCCGCCACCCGCCGCACGCTGGTCAGCAGATACGCCCGCACGGCCGTCTCGGGCCCGGACCCCCCGCGCACGGCCTGCAGCGTACGCGCGAAGACCTCGGCGGTCAGGTCGTCGGCGGTGTCGGCATCCCGGCAGCAGGTACGGGCATAGCGCCGCACGGCCTCCGCGTGCCGGCGGTACAGCTCCTCGTAGGCGCTGTCGTCGCCGGCGCGCATCTGCGCGACGAGGTCGGTGTCCGAGGGCACCCCGCTGGTGACGCCGGTGTCCTTGCGGGCCCGCTGCCGGGGCACCCCCTCCGGAGCACTCACCGGCGCCGGCAGCCCGCCGGCCGGCGCGGCGTCTCCCGCACCGCGACCGTCGTCCTGATCCTCAACCGGCATGCCAGTGGCCCCCGTAGACAGTCATCCAGCCAATCACCGGCTGAGCGTGCCACATGAGCACGCGCCCGCCACCCGAGCGGACCCGTCAACCACTCGTCCGGGGTGTTTTCCCGGAGAGCGGTACTAAGAGTCACCCATTGGGGGTAGCTTCATCAAATTATCGTTCTAACCTCTGTCCCCCGGACGGCCGCAACAGAACGACGACGCGAGAACGCCCGTGCGGACCCGGCCCGCACGGCGCCGGCGCCCCCACGCGACCGCCGCCGCCTCCGCGCTACTCTCCCGCCCGCGAGCGCAGCCCCGCCAGCAGGATGTCCAGCAGCCGGGTGGAGGCCGCCGCCTGCTGGGCGGCGTCGGGCAGCGAGGGCGCCGCGGTGGCTATCACCAGCAGCACGTCCGGCACCGTCACGTCCGCCCGCAGCTCGCCCCCCGCCCGGGCCCGCTCCACCAGCCGTCCGACGACCTCCAGCAGCGGGCCCGCGCCCCCGGTGTCCGCGCCGGCCTCGTAGGACTGCCGCTGCTGCGGCACCCGGGGCTCGGCGGTCTCCTCCTCGGAGGCACCCCCCGAAGCCCCCACCGAAGCGCCGCCCGCAACGCCCGCACCGCCCGCAACACCCTCAGCGCCCACAGGACTTACAGGGCTCACAGGACTCACAGCGCCCACCCGCAGCACCTGCGGCGGCAGCAGCCGCCCCGCACCCGAGGCCACCGAGACGCGCAGGAAGCGCTCCAGCGCCGCCCACGGCCGGTCCTCCTGCGCGAGCGCGGCCCGCGCCTGCTCGGTCAGCCGCGCGGTCTCCTCCTCGGCGATCCGCCGGACGAGGACCTCCTTGCTCGGGAAGCGCCGGTAGACCGTGCCCACACCGACCCGCGCCCGCCGCGCCACGTCCTCCATCGGCGCCCCGTACCCGGACTCGCCGAAGACCTCGCGGGCCGCGCGCAGCACATGCTCCAGATTGCGCTGTGCGTCCACGCGCAGCGTTGACCTGCCATTACCGTCCGTGGCCGCCGCAGAAGAGACCCCGTCCGCGAGAATGGACCCGCCGTGAGCGCCGGTCCGTCCCTGAACACGCATATGCATTCCCCCGGTTATCAAGTCGTCTCCCCCCGGAGACTCCCCACCCCATACTGCCGGGCGCACCCGCGGCATCCGTACCGCGGACACATCCCGACAACTTACGAACATAGTTCAGGCCCGCAGCGGAGAGAAGAGGCACACCCCCTCCCACCCCGCCTCGTCAACATCCCGTCAACAAGCCCGAGCCGCCAGTCTTCCACCTCCTCCACAAAACCGCCCCGGCCTGTGGACAAACGAACGGAACCGGTGCCTCACTGGGAACCGGGCACCCCCACCCCCGCCTCCCCACAGGGGAAACCACCCCCGCCGGACCCGCTCGCACACCCCCGAGCGGAATTCGAACTCGCCACCGATCCGGTGCGCCGCCCAGGACGGGACCCGGTCCGGGCATGTGACCATGGTGGGGCGAACAAGCGAGCAGAGGGCGGGCAGGGGCGTCCAGGGACAGGCCCCGCGCGACCCAGGACCAGATCCAGGACCAGGAAGAGACCTGTGAACTTCACCCGCTGGAGCCCCCGCCTCCCCGGCACAGCGCGCCGCACCCCGGCAGCCGCCCCGGCGGGCGTCCAGGGGAGCGGCGGCCCGGTCCCCGCGGCGCGGGCCGAAGCGGAGACGGAGCCCCCCGGTCCGCCCGGCCCCCTCGCCGCGGCGGGACTCACAGTGGCCGAGACCCTGGGCCGGCTCCCCGCCCCGGTCGCCGTCGTCCACGGACCGCACCACCGGGTCTGCTACGTCAACGAGGCGTACACCCACGTCTTCGGCCCCACCGCGGCCCCCGCCGCGCCCCGCGCACCCTCAGCGTTCACAGGGTCCGCGGCCCCCACCGACCCCCCCGCCGCCGAGGCCCTCCCCGAGCTGGCCGAGCTGGGCGTCCTCCCCCTCCTCGACCAGGCCCTGCGCAGCGCCCGCCCGCGCACCGCGAAGGCCCGCCGCGTCCCCGGCGGCCGCTCCTTCACGTTCACCTGCACCCCCCTCGACGTGGGCGGCACCCCCGGCGTCCTGCTCTACGGCGCCGACGTCACCGACCAGGTCGCCGCCGCCGAGAAGCTCCGCGAGGGCGAGCGCCAGCAGCGCGAGGCCGCCGTCGCCCTCCAGCGCAGCCTCCTCCCGCAGCGCCTGGAGCAGCCCGACGACCTGCGCGTCGCCGCCACCTACCAGCCCGGCGGCACGGACGCCGCGGTCGGCGGCGACTGGTACGACGTGATCACCCTCGGCGCCGGCCGCACCGCCCTGGTCATCGGCGACGTGATGGGCCGGGGCGTGCGCGCGGCAGCCGTCATGGGCCAGCTGCGCACAGCCGTACGCGCCTACGCCCGCCTCGACCTCCCCCCGCAGGAGGTCCTCCAGCTCATCGACGCCATCGCCACCCAGATCGACCCCGAACAGATCGCCACCTGCGTCTACGCCGTCCACGACCCCAACGACGGCACCCTCGCCCACGCCTCCGCCGGCCACGTCCCCCTCCTCATCCGCGACCCGGAGGGGACGGTGCGCCGCATCGACACCGCGACGGGCCCCCCGCTGGGCACCGGCGGCTGGGTCTACGACTCCGGCACGGTCGAGATGCGCCCCGGCTCCACGGCCGTCCTCTACACCGACGGCCTCATCGAGCGCCGCGGCGAGGACATCGAGGACGCCCTCGCAGCCCTGGAGCACGCCTTCGCCGGCGCGAGCGGCGCCCCCGCCGTCGTCTGCGACCGACTGGTCCGCACCCTGGGCGTCACGGCCGAGCACGACGACGACGTCGCCGTCCTGGTCTTCCAGAACCCGCGCCGCGAGGGCCCCGAGGCGGAGCTGTTCCGCGGCGCCGCCCTCGACCTGCTCGGCGGCGTGGAGGCCGCCCCCCGCGCCCGCGCCTTCGCCTCCGGCGTCCTGGTCTCCTGGCGCTTCCCCACCGAACTGCACGACGCGGGCGTCCTGGCCGCCAGCGAACTGGTCGCCAACTCCCTCCAGCACGGCATCCCCCCCATGCGCCTGCGCCTGCGCCGCACCGACCGCCACCTGATCATCGAGGTCACCGACGGCGACGACCGCCTCCCGCGCCACCGCCAGGCCGACCCCGCCGACGAGAACGGCCGCGGCCTGTCGATCGTCGCCTCCCTCGCCTCCACCTGGGGCGCCCGCCTCACCCCGGGCGGCGGCAAGACGGTCTGGTGCCAGTTCACCCTGCCCCGCCCCGCCCCGTAGTGCCCCGCCCCGTACCGCACAGCACGAAGGCCCCGAAGCGCCTCGTAGAAGAAGCACCCCGGGGCCCGCACCCGCACCAGGCAGACCGACTGCACCCGCTTACACCCGCCTACACCCGCGCCTCGGCCGTACGCACCGACGCCGCGGAGTCCACCGGCCCGCCCCCCGCGACCACCCTGCTCGCCGCGAGCGCCGGCAGATCCTGCACCGGAGTGAGCCGCCGCCCCAGCCGCAGCGCCACCGCACTGATCCCCAGCGAGCAGACCACCAGCCCGGAGATGTACACGCCGTACGCCCCCACCCCCGCCAGCAGCCCGCCGACCGCCGGACCGAGCGCCAGCGCCAACTGCTTGACCAGCGCGAACGTCGCGTTGTACTGACCGAGCATGGACGCCGGCGCCAGATCCGCCACCAGCGGCGCCACCGTCGGCGAGAGCATCGCCTCACCCAGCCCGAAGAGCGCGTACGTGGAGATGATCGCCGCGGTCGCCATGGCCGGCCCGCCCGCGACCCAGCCGGAGGCAGCCGCCAGCAGCCACGCCACGGCCCATACGAGCCCGACCGCCGCGATGACCCGGCTGCGCCGCCGCCGCTCCACCAGCCGCAGCACCAGGAACTGCGCCAGCACGATGACGGCCGTGTTGGCCGCCAGCGCCACACCCAGCATCGCCGGCGAGATCCCCGAGACCTCCAGCGCGAACGCCGAGAGCCCCGACTCGAACTGCCCGTAGCAGGCGAAGAACATCACGAAGCCCAGCACGCACAGCAGCACCATCGCCCGGTCGCCGACCATCGTCCGCAGCGACCCCCGCGCACCCTTCGGCACCGCGTCCCCGACCCTGGGCACGTGCGGCAGCCGTACGGAGAAGACGACACCGGCCAGCACCAGGAACATCACCGACTCGATGGCGAAGAGCAGCGTGAAGGAGGCGGGCACGTGCTCGTCCACGAGCAGCCCCCCGACCAGCCCGCCGATACCCAGCCCCAGGTTGTTGAGGAAGAACTGGGTGGCGAAGGCCCGCGAACGGTTCGTCGGCGCGGAGGACCACACGATCATCGTGGCCAGCGCCGGCTGGATGACCGCGATACCCGCGCCCATCACCAGCGCCGAGACGAGCACCAGCTGCGTGGTGGAGGCGAGCCCCAGCGCCATCGACCCGGCGGAGGCGGCCAGCGCACCCGCGATGGCGACGGGCAGCGGCCCGCGCTGATCGATGAACCGCCCCGTGAAGGGCAGCACCAGCAACGCGGCCACGGCGAACCCGGCCAGCGCGATGCCGGCCGTGGTCGATCCCAGCCCCCGCACCTGCGACACGTACAGAAACGTGTAGGGCACGGTGAAGCCGTTGCCGAACGCGCTCAGCGCGTTGCCCGTCTGAATCCGGCGCAGAGCTGCGCCCATCGCGGTAGTCACACTCACCTACTCAGTAGAAGTCTTCGAAGCTAAACTTTGAAGCTAAAGAGTACATGACGAAGGTCTTCGACATCAACGGGTTACGGCCGCCGTGCCATACTCGGCCCATGGCGGAGCCCACCCTCGAAGAACAGATCGCGATCTACCAGCGGGAGTTCAGGGACCTCGACCCCCAGGTCGAGAAGGTGGTCTCCGCGGTGGCCCGCCTGGCCCGCCGGATGAACGTCGCCTACGACCGCCATCTCGCGGACCTCGGCATCGGCACCGCGGAGTTCCAGGTCCTCAAGACCCTGGTGGTCTCAGGCGAGCCCTACCACCTCAGCCCCGGCGAGCTGGCCAAGGACCTCGGCCTCACCCCCGCCGCCATGACCCACCGCATCGACCGCATGGTCCAGGCCGGCCTGGTCACCCGCGAACGGGACGAGTCCAACCGCGTCCGCGTGATCGTCGGCCTCACGGACCCGGGCCGCGAGAAGTGGCTCGCCGCGATGCGGATGGGCGCCGAGTTCGAGGAGAGCCTGCTCGGCGACCTCTCCGGCGACCAGCGCGGAGCCCTGGGCGACATGCTGACGCTGCTGCTCAGGCGGGTGGAAGAGGCACCCTGAGGGGGGTCTCAGCCGGGGGGTTGACACGACTCCGGCCCGTCCGTATAGTTCTTCGAGTTGCCACGGCGCCT
>NZ_JBHSZO010000075.1:0-6592 GCF_042663125.1 Streptomyces polyrhachis
CGGAGCGGCCGCCGGGGCCGCGCCCGCCGCGCCGATCACGGCGAGCCGTGCGCCGACCGCGGCCGTCTCGTCCTCGGCCACCAGGATCTCCAGCAGCGTGCCCGCCGCCGGGGAGGGGATCTCGGTGTCGACCTTGTCGGTGGAGATCTCGAGCAGCGGCTCGTCGACCGCCACGCTGTCGCCGACCTGCTTCAGCCAGCGCGTCACGGTGCCCTCGGCGACGGACTCGCCCAGCTCGGGCAGCGTCACGTCGACGCCCTGCGCGCCCCCGCCTCCGGCGGCAGGCGCCGCAGCGGCGGGGGCGGGGGCGGCCGGGGTCGCGGCGACGGCCGGACCCTCGGCGGCGGGCGCCGGGGCCTCGGCGAGCGGGGCGGCGGCGGGCTGAGCGGCAGCGAGCAGGGCGGCCGGAGCCGCCGCGCCCGAGCCGTCGTCGATGACGGCCAGCTCGGCGCCGACCTCCACCGTCTCGTCCTCGGCCACCTTGATGGAGGAGAGGATGCCGGACACGGGGGCCGGGATCTCGGTGTCGACCTTGTCGGTCGAGACCTCGAGCAGCGGCTCGTCGACCTCGACGCGCTCGCCCTCGGCCTTCAGCCAGCGGGTCACGGTGCCTTCGGACACGCTCTCGCCGAGCGCCGGCAGTGTTACGGAAACCGCCATGGTTTCAGTTGCTCCTAACGATCTGTGCGGACTGTGCGTGCCTGGTCAGTCGTGGGCGTGCAGCGGCTTGCCGGCGAGGGCCAGGTGCGCCTCGCCCATCGCCTCGTTCTGCGTGGGGTGGGCGTGGATGAGCTGCGCCACCTCGGCGGGCAGCGCCTCCCAGTTGTAGATCAGCTGCGCCTCGCCGACCTGCTCGCCCATCCGGTCACCGACCATGTGGACACCGACGACGGGGCCGTCCTTGACCTGGACGAGCTTGATCTCGCCGGCGGTCTTGAGGATCTTGCTCTTGCCGTTGCCCGCGAGGCTGTACTTCAGCGCGACGACCTTGTCGGCCCCGTAGACCTCCTTGGCCCTGGCCTCGGTGATGCCCACGGAGGCGACCTCGGGGTGGCAGTACGTCACCCGCGGCACGCCGTCGTAGTCGATGGGGACGGCCTTCAGCCCGGCGAGCCGCTCCGCGACGAGGATGCCCTCGGCGAAGCCGACGTGGGCGAGCTGCAGCGTCGGGACGAGGTCGCCGACCGCCGAGACCGTCGGCACGTTGGTGCGCATCTGCCCGTCGACCAGGACGAAGCCCCGGTCCATGGCGATGCCCTGCTCCTCGTATCCCAGGCCCTGCGAGACCGGGCCGCGGCCGATGGCGACCAGCAGCACCTCCGCCTCGAACTCCTTGCCGTCGGCCAGGGTGACCTTGACGCCGTTGTCCGTGTACTCGGCCTTGGAGAAGAAGGTGCCGAGGTTGAACTTGATGCCCCGCTTGCGGAAGGCGCGCTCCAGAAGCTTGGAGCTGTTCTCGTCCTCGACCGGGACGAGGTGCTTCATGCCCTCGATGACCGTGACCTCGGTGCCGAAGGACTTCCACGCGGAGGCGAACTCGACGCCGATGACGCCGCCGCCCAGCACGATCGCGGACTTGGGCACCCGGTCCAGGACCAGCGCCTGGTCGGAGGTGATGATCCGCTCGCCGTCGATCTCCAGACCCGGCAGCGAACGCGGCACCGAGCCGGTCGCCAGCAGGATGTGGCGCCCCTCGATCCGCTTGCCGTCGACATCGACGGAGGTGGGGGAGGAGAGCCTGCCCTCACCCGTGATGTACGTGATCTTGCGCGAGGCCACCAGGCCCTGCAGGCCCTTGTAGAGCCCGGAGATCACGTCGTCCTTGTACTTGTGCACCCCCGGCATGTCGACGCCCTCGAAGGTCGTCTTCACCCCGAACTGCTCCGCCTCGCGCGCCTGGTCGGCGATCTCACCGGCGTGCAGCAGGGCCTTCGTCGGGATGCAACCGCGGTGCAGGCAGGTGCCGCCCAGCTTGTCCTTCTCGATCAGGGCGACGTCAAGACCGAGCTGGGCCGCTCGCAGGGCGGCGGCGTAACCGCCGCTACCGCCTCCGAGTACCACCAGGTCGAAAACGGTGCCGGCGTCGTTCGCCACGTCACGTCCTCCATGCGTGTGCGCCGGGGCGCCCGGAACTCTCCGGCCGTCCGGCGACTGTTGTTCGTCGGCGTCCCCACCGGGCGCCGTACTGCCGCGTGTCCAGCGGGCTGCCCTGCCGAGGTCCCGCTGGGGGCCATCTTCGCACTTGTTCGCCCCCGACGGGACGCGGGGGCGCCCACAGGGCTCCGTAATCGGACAAAAAGACCAGGTCGCGGCATGGATACGGCCCCGGGCTTCCAAGCCCGGGGCCGTATCCACGCGTCGCCGCGTCGACTACGTCACGCGGCCCGCCCGCCTCAGAGCAGCTCGCCGTCCGCGGCCCGCTCCAGCACCGTCACCAGCGTGCGCACCGCGGCGCCCGTACCGCCCTTGGGGGTGTAGCCGTAGGGGCCGGAGGTGTTGAACGCGGGGCCGGCGATGTCCAGGTGGGCCCAGACGATGCCGTCGCCGACGAACTCCTCCAGGAAGAGGCCGGCCACCAGGCCGCCGCCCATCCGCTCGCCCATGTTGGCGAGGTCGGCGACGGGCGACTTCATGCCCTCCTTCAGCTCCACGGGCATCGGCATCGGCCAGGACTGCTCGCCCGTCTCGGTGGCGAGGTCGTGGATCGCGGTGCGGAAGTCGTCGTCGTTGGCCATCACGCCGAAGGTCCGGTTGCCCAGCGCCAGCACCATCGCGCCGGTCAGCGTCGCCACGTCGATGATCGCGTCCGGCTCGTCCTCCGAGGCGCGGGTGAGCGCGTCGGCCATGACCAGGCGGCCCTCGGCGTCGGTGTTGAGCACCTCCACCGTCTTGCCGCTGTACATGCGCAGCACGTCGCCGGGGCGCGTCGCCGTACCCGAGGGCATGTTCTCGGCGAGCGCCAGCCAGCCGGTGACCTTCGTCTTCAGCCCGAGCTGGGCGGCGGCGGCCACGGCGCAGAGCACGGCGGCGGCGCCGCTCATGTCGCACTTCATGGTCTCGTTGTGGCCGGCCGGCTTCAGGGAGATGCCGCCCGAGTCGTAGGTGATGCCCTTGCCGACCAGCGCGACGTGCGTCTTGGCGCCGCGCGGCGCGTAGGAGAGCTTCACCAGCCGCGGCGGGTTGTCCGAGCCCTGGCCGACGCCCATGATGCCGCCGTAGCCGCCCTTGAGGAGCGCCTTCTCGTCCAGCACCTCGACCTTGAAGCCGTGCTCCTTGCCGGCCTCGACGGCGGCGGCGGCGAAGTCCTCGGGGGTGAGGTCGTTGGACGGCGTGTTGACCAGGTCGCGGGCGCGGTTGACCTCGTCGGCCACCACGGCGGCCTCGGCGACGGCGTCCTTGACGGCCTTGTCGCGGGCCGCGGGGGAGAGGATGACGGCCTCGCCGAGGGGGCCCTTGGCGTCGTCGGCCTTCTCGCGGTACTCGTCGAAGGCGTACGCGCCCAGCACCAGGCCCTCCGCGACGGCGGCGGCCTGGACGGCGTCCGCGGCGGGGAGCGCGACGAGGGCCTTGGCCGTGCCGGAGAGCGCGCGGGCGGCGACGCCGGCGGCGCGGCGCAGGACCTCGGCGTCGTACTCCTCCCCCTCCTCGGCGACGGCACCCAGGCCGGTCGCCAGGACCACGTCCACCTTCAGGCCGTCGGGGGCCGGGAGCTTGGTGGTCTCGCCCTCGCCGCCGGCGGCGCCCAGCGTCTTCAGGACGGCGGCGAGCTTCCCGCCGAACGCCTTGTCGGCGGCTTCGGCGTCCGGGGTGAGGACGGGCCCCTCGGGGCCCTTGGCCACGCCTACGACGAGGGCGTCCGCACGCGCCGTCGCGGCGGAGGTGTTGCTGAGAGACAGAGCGGTCACGGCTGGCTCGTCCTCTTTCGTTTGCTCGTTCGGGTGGGGGTTCACGGGCACTCTACGCCGCGGGCGTTCGCGGCAAGTGGCGCGGTCCGCGCGCGACGACGTGGTGTTGGGGGCGGCGGACGGCCCGTCAGAGGCACGGCCCGTGCGAGTTGGACGGCTGTCTTCAGCCAACTGCCAGCAGGACCAGGCAGGTCGTGGCCGCCGTCTCCGCCAACGCGCCGAAGACGTCGCCCGTGGTGCCCCCCAGGCGGCGCACGCAGTGCCGCAGCAGCGCCTCGGCGGCGCCCAGGCCCGCGAGCATCGCCAGCGCGGTGCGCAGCGCCGCGCCGGGCCCCGCGAGCAGCCCGGCCGGCACCAGCAGGGCCAGCACCGCCAGACCGGCGCTCGCGCAGGCCCGGCCGCGCGGGACCGTACCGGCCACCGCCGCGCCCAGCCCCTCCGGGCGCGCGGGCGGCACGGCGGGGCGGCAGGCGAGCGGCAGCGTGCAGCGGCCGGCGACCAGGGCGGCGGTGAGGGCGAGGGCGGCGGCCGGCCAGCCGTTCTCGCGCTGCACCTCGCTCAGCGCGGCGATCTGCGCCAGCAGGACGAAGAGCAGGGCCAGTACGCCGAAGGGGCCGATGTCGGAGCGGCGCATCACCGCCAGGGCCTGCTCGGCCGGTTTGCCGCTGCCGAGCCCGTCGGCGGTGTCCGCCAGACCGTCCAGGTGCAGCCCCCGCGTCAGCACGGCCACGGACGCCACGGACGCGACGGCGGCCAGCAGGGGGCCCGTACCCAGGGAGAGCAGCCCGCCGGCCGCCGCCGCGACAAGCCCCAGCACCAGCCCCGTCAGCGGCGCCAGCAGCATCCCGGCGCGGGCGGCTTTGCGGTCCCAGCGCCGGACGGCCACCGGCAGCGCGGTCAGGGTGCCGAAGGCGAAACGCAGCCCGTCGTTCACGTGATGTCGTCCACCGCGGCGTCCAGCGCACCGCGCTGCGCCCGCTCGGGCAGCCGCGCCCACAGCTCGGCCGCCGCCTGTACCAGCGGCAGCGCCAGCAGCGCGCCGACGCCCCCGCCGGCCGTCACCCCGTGGTCCAGCAGCGGCTCGACGGCGATCCGGTCCAGCGCCTTGGCCTGCGCCGGCTCGCCGCTGCTGTGCCCCGCCACCCACCAGTCCGGGGCGCGGAACGCCGCCCGCTGGCCGACGAGCGCCGCCGCCGCGCCGACCACCCCGTCGATGATGACGGGCGTCCGGCGCACCGCCGCCTGCAGCAGGAAGCCGGTCATCGCCGCCAGGTCCGCGCCGCCGACGGTCCGCAGCAGCTCGATCTGGTCGCCCAGTACGGGCCGGGCGCGGCGCAGCGCGTCGCGGATCGCGGCGCACTTGCGCATCCACGCCAGGTCGTCGATGCCGGAGCCGCCCCGGCCGGTGACCACCGAGGCGTCCGTACCGCACAGCGCGGCGACGATCACGCCGGCCGGAGTCGTACCGCCCACGCTGAGGTCGCCCATCACCAGCAGGTCCGCCCCCGCGTCGACCTCCTCGTCGGCGATCGCCATCCCGGCGCGGAAGGCCCGCTCGGCCTCCTCGCGGGTGAGCGCGTCCTCGATGTCGATCCGGCCCGAACCCCGGCGCACCCGGTGGCGGACGACCTCCTCGGGCAGCTCGGCCAGGTCGCAGTCGAGCGCCATGTCGACCACCCGCAGCCCCGCCCCGCAGCGCCGGGCCAGCACCGCCGCCGGGCTCTCGCCGTCCAGCGCCGCCCGCGCCATCCGTACGGCGGTGGCGGGCTCGCCCGCGGAGACGCCGAGCGAGGCGATCCCGTGGTCCGCGGCGAAGAGCACCACGCGGGGCCGCTCCAGCGGCCGTACCGGCAGCGCGCCCTGCGCGGCGGCGAGCCACAGCCCCAGCTCGTCCAGCCGGCCCAGGGTCCCCGGCCGGGGCGAGCGCCCGGCCCGCCACTCCTCCGCGTCGCGGCGGACGCCGGAGTCCGGGCGGTCGATGTGCGTGATGAAGTCGTCGAGGTTCAGGGGCTCCATGTCGGCGCACATTAGCCCACGCCCGGCCCGCCCCCGCGACTGCCCGGCGGTGCGCGGGGCAGTCGCGGGGGCGGGCCGGGCGCTCACCCCTCGCGCAGCGGCACGACCTGCCCGGCGACCACCAGCAGCACCTGCTCGCACTCGCCCGCGACGGCCGCGTTCAAGCGCCCCAGCTCGTCGCGGAAGAGCCGCCCGGAGCGGGTGGCGGGCACCACCCCGGAGCCCACCTCGTTGCTGACCGCGACCACCGTGCGCCGGGTGGTGCGAAACGCCTCGACCAGCTCCGCCGTGCGCGGGCCCACCTCGCCCCCGTCCCAGGACCCGGCGGCGTCCATGGCGTCCGCCAGCCAGAGCGAGAGGCAGTCGACGAGCAGCGGCGGCCCGTCCGCCGCCAGCAGGGGTACGAGGTCGCAGCTCTCCGTCGTACGCCAGGACGGCGGCCGGCGTTCGCGGTGGTCCAGCACCCGGCGGGCCCACTCCGCGTCGCCGTCGCGGGCGCCGCCGGTGGCCACGTACTCCACCTCGGGGAAGGCGGACAGCCGCCGCTCGGCCTCCACGGACTTGCCCGCGGACGTGCCGCCCAGGACGAGGGTGCGCGGGGGCACGGCGGGTGGCTCGGCGTCGCCGGCACGCAGCGAGGCGCCGTCCGCCACCGCCCGCGCGCCCGCGGC
>NZ_JBHSZO010000076.1:0-2589 GCF_042663125.1 Streptomyces polyrhachis
CGACCTACTCTCCCACAGGGTCCCCCCTGCAGTACCATCGGCGCGGAAAGGCTTAACTTCCGGGTTCGGAATGTAACCGGGTGTTTCCCCAACGCTATGATCACCGAAACTCTATGAAACTAACCCACCGGACCAACCCACCACCACAACAACCGTAGTAGGAGTGGGGGTCGACGGTTCGTTATCTCAGAACCTGCACAGTGGACGCGTAGCAGCTATGGACAAGCCCTCGGCCTATTAGTACCGGTCAACTCCACCAGTTACCTGGCTTCCATATCCGGCCTATCAACCCAGTCGTCTACTGGGAGCCTTACCCCATCAAGTGGGTGGGAGTCCTCATCTCGAAGCAGGCTTCCCGCTTAGATGCTTTCAGCGGTTATCCTTTCCGAACGTAGCCAACCAGCCATGCCCTTGGCAGGACAACTGGCACACCAGAGGTTCGTCCGTCCCGGTCCTCTCGTACTAGGGACAGCCCTTCTCAAGACTCCTGCGCGCGCAGCGGATAGGGACCGAACTGTCTCACGACGTTCTAAACCCAGCTCGCGTACCGCTTTAATGGGCGAACAGCCCAACCCTTGGGACCGACTCCAGCCCCAGGATGCGACGAGCCGACATCGAGGTGCCAAACCATCCCGTCGATATGGACTCTTGGGGAAGATCAGCCTGTTATCCCCGGGGTACCTTTTATCCGTTGAGCGACGGCGCTTCCACAAGCCACCGCCGGATCACTAGTCCCGACTTTCGTCCCTGCTCGACCCGTCAGTCTCACAGTCAAGCTCCCTTGTGCACTTACACTCACCACCTGATTACCAACCAGGCTGAGGGAACCTTTGGGCGCCTCCGTTACTCTTTAGGAGGCAACCGCCCCAGTTAAACTACCCACCAGACACTGTCCCTGATCCGGATCACGGACCGAGGTTAGACATCCAGCACGACCAGAGTGGTATTTCAACGACGACTCCACAACCACTGGCGTGGCCGCTTCACAGTCTCCCACCTATCCTACACAAGCCGAACCGAACACCAATATCAAGCTATAGTAAAGGTCCCGGGGTCTTTCCGTCCTGCTGCGCGAAACGAGCATCTTTACTCGTAGTGCAATTTCACCGGGCCTATGGTTGAGACAGTCGAGAAGTCGTTACGCCATTCGTGCAGGTCGGAACTTACCCGACAAGGAATTTCGCTACCTTAGGATGGTTATAGTTACCACCGCCGTTTACTGGCGCTTAAGTTCTCAGCTTCGCACACCCGAAAGTGCACTAACCGGTCCCCTTAACGTTCCAGCACCGGGCAGGCGTCAGTCCGTATACATCGCCTTACGGCTTCGCACGGACCTGTGTTTTTAGTAAACAGTCGCTTCTCGCTGGTCTCTGCGGCCACCCCCAGCTCAAGGAGCAAGTCCTTTCACCAGTGATGGCCCCCCTTCTCCCGAAGTTACGGGGGCATTTTGCCGAGTTCCTTAACCATAGTTCACCCGAACGCCTCGGTATTCTCTACCTGACTACCTGAGTCGGTTTAGGGTACGGGCCGCCATGAAACTCGCTAGAGGCTTTTCTCGACAGCATAGGATCATCCACTTCACCACAATCGGCTCGGCATCAGGTCTCAGCCTTACATGTCATCCGGATTTACCTGGACAACGGCCTACACCCTTACCCCGGGACTACCACCGCCCGGGCTGGACTACCTTCCTGCGTCACCCCATCACTTACCTACTACAAGTCTGGTCCGTCGGCTCCACCACTCCGATCTTGTCCGAAGACGCAACCGGCGGTTTCACGGACTTAGCATCGCCTGGTTCGATATTGGGCGTTTCAAAGCGGGTACCGGAATATCAACCGGTTGTCCATCGACTACGCCTGTCGGCCTCGCCTTAGGTCCCGACTTACCCTGGGCAGATCAGCTTGACCCAGGAACCCTTAGTCAATCGGCGCACACGTTTCCCACGTGTGTATCGCTACTCATGCCTGCATTCTCACTCGTGAACCGTCCACAACTCGTTTCCACGGCTGCTTCACCCGGCACACGACGCTCCCCTACCCATCCACACGGGCGTTGGCCCTCATGTGTGAATGACACGACTTCGGCGGTACGCTTGAGCCCCGCTACATTGTCGGCGCGGAATCACTTGACCAGTGAGCTATTACGCACTCTTTCAAGGGTGGCTGCTTCTAAGCCAACCTCCTGGTTGTCTCTGCGACTCCACATCCTTTCCCACTTAGCGTACGCTTAGGGGCCTTAGTCGATGCTCTGGGCTGTTTCCCTCTCGACCATGGAGCTTATCCCCCACAGTCTCACTGCCGCGCTCTCACTTACCGGCATTCGGAGTTTGGCTAAGGTCAGTAACCCGGTAGGGCCCATCGCCTATCCAGTGCTCTACCTCCGGCAAGAAACACACGACGCTGCACCTAAATGCATTTCGGGGAGAACCAGCTATCACGGAGTTTGATTGGCCTTTCACCCCTAACCACAGGTCATCCCCCAGGTTTTCAACCCTGGTGGGTTCGGTCCTCCACGACCTCTTACAGCCGCTTCAACCTGCCCATGGCTAGATCACTCCGCTTCGGGTCTAGAGCGTGCAACTACGCA
>NZ_JBHSZO010000076.1:2683-5803 GCF_042663125.1 Streptomyces polyrhachis
ACGCCCTATTCGGACTCGCTTTCGCTACGGCTACCCCACACGGGTTAACCTCGCTACACACCGCTAACTCGCAGGCTCATTCTTCAAAAGGCACGCAGTCACGACCCACTGGGTAAACCCAATGAGCGACGCTCCCACGGCTTGTAGGCACACGGTTTCAGGTACTATTTCACTCCGCTCCCGCGGTACTTTTCACCATTCCCTCACGGTACTATCCGCTATCGGTCACCAGGGAATATTTAGGCTTAGCGGGTGGTCCCGCCAGATTCACACAGGATTTCTCGGGCCCCGTGCTACTTGGGTGTCTCTCAAACGAGCCGTGGGAGCGTCGCGCAAGGAACAAGTTCCTTGCGCGACGCTCCCACGGCTTGTAGGCACACGGTTTCAGGTACTATTTCACTCCGCTCCCGCGGTACTTTTCACCATTCCCTCACGGTACTATCCGCTATCGGTCACCAGGGAATATTTAGGCTTAGCGGGTGGTCCCGCCAGATTCACACAGGATTTCTCGGGCCCCGTGCTACTTGGGTGTCTCTCAAACGAGCCGTACAGATTTCAGCTACGGGGGTCTTACCCTCTACGCCGGACCTTTCGCATGTCCTTCGCCTATCCATACGGTTTCTGACTCGTCTCACAGCCGGCAGACTATGAAAGAGAGATCCCACAACCCCGCACACGCAACCCCTGCCGGGTATCACACGCATACGGTTTGGCCTCATCCGGTTTCGCTCGCCACTACTCCCGGAATCACGGTTGTTTTCTCTTCCTGAGGGTACTGAGATGTTTCACTTCCCCTCGTTCCCTCCACACCGCCTATATATTCAGCGGTGGGTGACAGCCCATGACGACTGCCGGGTTTCCCCATTCGGACACCCCCGGATCACAGCTCGGTTGACAGCTCCCCGGGGCCTATCGCGGCCTCCCACGTCCTTCATCGGTTCCTGGTGCCAAGGCATCCACCGTGCGCCCTTAAAAACTTGGCCACAGATGCTCGCGTCCACTGTCCAGTTCTCAAACAACGACCAACCACCCATCACCCCACCCTTCACAGGTGAGTGCACTGGGGCCGGCATACCGAAGATCCAGGCTTCACAGCCCGTACCTTCAGACACCCAACAGCGTGCCCAGCCCCCTGCCTTGACCCGGTCCGCGTTCCACACTCCGAGGAGTAGTACTAGCGTCCCGACCGCAGCCTGAGACTGAATAGTCAACGTTCCACCCATGAGCTAACCACCGCAGGACGTTCGCCTGCGTTGTGGCTCTTGTGACCGCCGAAGCGGTCAAAGATGCTCCTTAGAAAGGAGGTGATCCAGCCGCACCTTCCGGTACGGCTACCTTGTTACGACTTCGTCCCAATCGCCAGTCCCACCTTCGACGGCTCCCTCCCCACAAGGGGGTTGGGCCACCGGCTTCGGGTGTTACCGACTTTCGTGACGTGACGGGCGGTGTGTACAAGGCCCGGGAACGTATTCACCGCAGCAATGCTGATCTGCGATTACTAGCGACTCCGACTTCATGGGGTCGAGTTGCAGACCCCAATCCGAACTGAGACCGGCTTTTTGAGATTCGCTCCACCTCGCGGTATCGCAGCTCATTGTACCGGCCATTGTAGCACGTGTGCAGCCCAAGACATAAGGGGCATGATGACTTGACGTCGTCCCCACCTTCCTCCGAGTTGACCCCGGCGGTCTCCCGTGAGTCCCCATCACCCCGAAGGGCATGCTGGCAACACAGGACAAGGGTTGCGCTCGTTGCGGGACTTAACCCAACATCTCACGACACGAGCTGACGACAGCCATGCACCACCTGTACACCGACCACAAGGGGGGCACCATCTCTGATGCTTTCCGGTGTATGTCAAGCCTTGGTAAGGTTCTTCGCGTTGCGTCGAATTAAGCCACATGCTCCGCCGCTTGTGCGGGCCCCCGTCAATTCCTTTGAGTTTTAGCCTTGCGGCCGTACTCCCCAGGCGGGGAACTTAATGCGTTAGCTGCGGCACGGACAACGTGGAATGTTGCCCACACCTAGTTCCCACCGTTTACGGCGTGGACTACCAGGGTATCTAATCCTGTTTGCTCCCCACGCTTTCGCTCCTCAGCGTCAGTATCGGCCCAGAGATCCGCCTTCGCCACCGGTGTTCCTCCTGATATCTGCGCATTCCACCGCTACACCAGGAATTCCGATCTCCCCTACCGAACTCTAGCCTGCCCGTATCGACTGCAGACCCGGAGTTAAGCCCCGGGCTTTCACAATCGACGCGACAAGCCGCCTACGAGCTCTTTACGCCCAATAATTCCGGACAACGCTTGCGCCCTACGTATTACCGCGGCTGCTGGCACGTAGTTAGCCGGCGCTTCTTCTGCAGGTACCGTCACGCCTGAGAAAACTCAAACGCTTCTTCCCTGCTGAAAGAGGTTTACAACCCGAAGGCCGTCATCCCTCACGCGGCGTCGCTGCATCAGGCTTTCGCCCATTGTGCAATATTCCCCACTGCTGCCTCCCGTAGGAGTCTGGGCCGTGTCTCAGTCCCAGTGTGGCCGGTCGCCCTCTCAGGCCGGCTACCCGTCGTCGCCTTGGTAGGCCATCACCCCACCAACAAGCTGATAGGCCGCGGGCTCATCCTGCACCGCCGGAGCTTTCCAGCCTCCACCATGCGGCAGAAGCTCGTATCCGGTATTAGACCCCGTTTCCAGGGCTTGTCCCAGAGTGCAGGGCAGATTGCCCACGTGTTACTCACCCGTTCGCCACTAATCCACCCCGAAAGGCTTCATCGTTCGACTTGCATGTGTTAAGCACGCCGCCAGCGTTCGTCCTGAGCCAGGATCAAACTCTCCGTGAATGTATATCCACGAGAGCGGTCCCACCGGGCGGAATAAGCCCGGACAGGACACAGCGTCCTCGCTGTATTGCCTCCCCCACCCACAAAAGGGGGGAAGGACTTTCAAAGGAACCTCGTCTTCCAAGAAGACGGGGTATCAACATATTTGGCGTTGACTTTTAGCACGCTGTTGAGTTCTCAAGGAACGGACGCTTCCTTCGTACTCCCTCCGCATTCCTGCGAAGCTTTCCTCCGGGCGCTTCCCTTCGTGTCCCCGACTCTATCAGACCCTTTTCAGTGTC
>NZ_JBHSZO010000077.1:0-5796 GCF_042663125.1 Streptomyces polyrhachis
CGGGCGGCGGGGAGGGGATGCCCGGGGCGGGCGGGGGCGGCGGGTTCCCCTGCGGCATCCGGGCGGTCTGCGCCTCGGGGCGTACGCCGGGCGGGGGCGCCGGGGCGTCATCGTCGTCGGAGCCGCTGAGCGGCGGCGCGAACACCGTCGCGGGCGGCACCACCGCGCCCCCTTCCCCGCCCCGCGCGTGCGCGGCGGTCCACGGTGAGCCGCCGGGGGAGGGGGGCGCGGCGGCGGCGCCCGCGGGGCCGGGGACGTAGGGCATGGTCGGCGCGGGCGGGGGCAAACTGGGCGCCGGCGCACCGGAGTTGGACGCGGAGGGAGGCGGCGGGGGTGAGACGGACGGGGCGGACGGAGCCGGCGGGGCAGGCGGCGCGGAAGGCGCACCTGCGCCCCCCTGCGGCGCCAGCGGCGCCCCCACCCCCAGCGAGTCCGCCGCCTCCTGCAGCCACTCCGGCGGCGTGAGCAGGAAGGACGTCGCCTCCAGGTCGATGCGCTGACCCGGCTTCGCGGCCGGAGCCCCCGCCGCGCGGGCGCCGTACTCCTCCTCGTAGCGGCGGATGACCTCGCCCACCGCCAGTCCCGGCCAGAGCGTCGTCTCGCCCGAGTCGCGGGCGATGACCAGCCGCTGGCGGCCGCCCTCGGAGCGCGCGCCGTCCTCGCGGTCCTCGGCCCAGGCCACGAAGCCCAGGTCGAACTCGCGGACGCGCACCTCGCGTTGCTCGTGCGCCGGCACCCCGGCGTTGACCCACTTCCCGGCGCTCTCCTGCGCCTGCGCGAAGGTCACCACAGCCCGCTCACCCTCTCACCGGGACGACGCGGGCGAATCCGCCGTCCACCATCAGATTGGCCACGGTCTCCAACTCGGGGGGACCGCCCGCCAGTCGCTCCAGGAACGCGTCGAAATCCTCACCGCAGGGCAGCAGCAGCGCCGCCGTGCGCTCCTCGACCGAGGCGTACGCGCCGTCGCGGTCGCGGGCGTCGTCGTAGGCGCAGAACCAGACGCTGCCGCGCCGCTCACCGCGCACCTTCACCGCGAGCAGCCCGCCCTGCAGCAGGGCGACGCCCAGGTAGTCCTTGGTGAGGTGGTCGCGCAGGCACTTGTTGACGTACACCAGGTCGTTGGTCGCGGCCTCGTCGCGCACCGTCAGGAACGGCTGGTCGATCAAGAGCCCCAACTGCGGGTCCAGCGCGGCACCGACGGGCGCGCAGCCGCCGGCCGCCTTCAGGAACGAGCGGTAGGCGCCGGGCAGCCGGTAGCCCAGGTCCTCCTCGGCGGCGCACACCTGCTCCTCGGTGACCGCCATCCCGCCCTTGGGCAGCGCGAAGTGCACCGGCCTGGTCTGCTGCAGCGGCCGGGTGCCGCGCTTGCCCTGGTTGACCTCGGCCGTCGCCAGGCCGCCGTGGTGGCGCAGCAGCATCTTCACCTCCGCCGGCACCAGCTCCAGGCGCCGGCTGCGGGCCACGTGGTGCCAGCTCCAGCCGTGCGGGGTGGACACCGGCGGCAGCGAGCCCCACAGCTCGTGGCCCTTGGCCAGCAGCGCGGCGTTGGCCGAGACGTAGTCCGTCAGCCGCAGCTCGTCGATCCCGAAGCCGGCCGGCGGCTCGGCGATCTCCACCGCGGCGCGTGCGTACGGCGAGAGGTCCGGATAGCCGTCGGCGTCCACCCGCACCCCGTCCGGGTAGCGGGCCGCCCGGACCGGGTCCGGAAAGTGCACGACCTGCCCGGAATAAGCCGAGTTCGGTGGCGCGGCCGCCCCTGTCACAGCCCCTCGCCGGCCAGTCGTCATCGCGTAGTCCCCCTGCCGCTCGCGTACGTCGGGGACAGCCTATTGGGTCACCCCGCCGGCGGTCCCTCCCCGGCCGCACAAGCGGGACCCGGGCGGACGCGACGGCCCCGCTTGTGCGGGTGTCCTGTGGACAAACGCACACTCCACCGGGGCTGTCAGTGCCCTGTGGCAAGCTGGTGGGCGCACGACGGGGGAGGTCGACACATGCACGGACGCGAAGGCGCGCCCACCACCATGGCGCCGGACCCGCGCGCGCGTTGGAGCGCGGGCGAGGGCCGAGCGGCGCCACCGGTCCCACGACGAAAACGCGACGGCATCCTGCCCGCGACAGCCGCGGCGCTCTCCGTCCAGGGGGAGACGCTCACCGCGACGGGGGCGAAGTCCGATCCGCCGCCCGTCCTGCATCCGCTGGTGCAGGACTTCCTGGACACCCTGACCACCGAGCGCCGCGAGCGCTTCACGGGCCGCTGCCCGGAGGCGGTGCTGCTCTCGCGCCACCTCGCGGCGTACGAGACGGCGCGCTCCAAGCGTGCCGCCCGCAAGCCGCTGTCGGCGGCGGAGGGCCGCCGCTGCCTGAAGCACGCCCAGCTGACCGCCCGCCACATCCGCGAGGACGGCGATCCGGCGCACGGCGCCTTCGCCCCGCCGTGCCGTTCCTGCACGGCGCTGCTCGCGCACTTCGGTGTGCGGGTCGTGGACTCCTCGGCGGGCCCGCGATGAGGGGGTCGGCGATGAGGGGGTCGGCGATGCGGAGCACACCGCCGCGCGCGGACGCCGGCGTCCGCTTCACCCGGCCCACCCTGGCCGCGCTGCACGCCGCGGGCTGGCGGCCGGGGCGCTGGGAGGAGGCCCGCGCGGAGTCCTGGGCAAACGAGCTGCGCGCCCATCTCTCGCCCGGCGGGCACGTCCACCTGGTCTTCCCCGCTGCGATCGAGGCGTGGGCGGAGTTCGGCGGGCTGCGCATAGCCGGGGAGGGGCCGGGGCGGCACATCGCGCCCACCCCGTTCACGATCGACCCGCTGCACGGGCTGCACATGGCCCGCACGCTCAGCGACCTCGGCGAGGCACTGGGCACGCAGCTCGCACCCCTGGGCTCGGAGGAGGGGTACGCGGCGGGGGCGGGCAGCGCGACGCTCGCGATCGACCGCGAGGGGCGGGTGTACAGCCTGGACCACACGGGCGACTGGTACGTGGGGGCGGATCTGGACGAGGCGCTGGAGACACTGGCCACGGGGGTGCTGCCGCAGCGGCTGGCGGGGTGAGACCGCGGGCGCACGGGGGCGGAGGTCGGTGGCGGGGGTCGGGCGCGGTGGCCGGGGTCAGCCCCGGGTACCGCTTGCCGGGAGGACCGCCGAGACCTTGAAGCCCCCCGCGTCCGTGGTGCCCCAGACGCAGCCCCCGCCCAGCGCGGTGACGCGTTCCTTCATGCCGATGAGCCCGTTGCCGCCGCTGGGCAGGTCCGCGTTCGCGGCCACGCCGTCCGCGGGGCCGTTGAGGACCAGCACCGCCACCTCCGTGCCGCGGTGGGCCAGGCGGACCTGGACCTTCGCGCCGGGGGCGTGCTTGTGGACGTTGGTCAGCGCCTCCTGCACCACGCGGTAGACGGTCTGCTCCACCTCCGCCGCGTAGGTCGCGGACTCACCGTCCACCGACAGCTCCACGGCCATCCCGGACACCCGGCACTCCCCCACCAGCGCGTCCAGCTCGTCCAGGCACGGACCGTGCCCGTCCGCCTCGGCGCCCCGCACCGCGCCCACCGCGACCAGGCCGCCGTCCGCCGCCGCGGGCCGCGCGGCGAGGGGCGCCTCCCGTACGACGGAGGGGGCCGCGGCCCGTACCGCCGGCACCGCCCGCCCGCCGTCGCCCGTGCGCAGCACGCCCAGCATCTCGCGCAGCTCCGTCAGCGCCTGGCGGCCCATGTCGCCGACCAGCGCCGCGTTGCGTACGGCCTGCTGGGGGTCGCGCACGGCGACCGCCTCCAGCGCCGCCGCGTGCACCACCATCAGGCTCACCCGGTAGGCGACCACGTCGTGCATCTCGCGCGCGATACGGGTGCGCTCCTCGCTGCGGGCCCACTCCGCGCGCTCCTCCGCCCGCTCCGCGAGCAGCGACAGCTCCCGCTCCAGGCCGTCGGCGCGCTCACGCAGGCTCTCCACGAGCCGCCGACGCGCCCCGGCGTACATACCGAGGAGCAGCGGTGGCGCGATCATGCCCACCGACATCAGCCCGGCGATCAGCCACACGACCCAGTCGGGCTGGCTGGTCGGGTCGTCGCGCAGGTGGTTGAGCCGCACCACGGTGACGACGAAGACCCCCAGGCCGGACATCCCGGCCAGCACGCCCGTGACGCGGCGGGGCATCTCGAAGGCGGCGAGGGTGTAGAGGCCGACGACGAGCATCGAGTAGCCCATGTCGGCGGGGAGGATCGCGACGGCGACGAGCACGACGGCGATCGGCCACCGCCGCCGCACCACCAGCAGCCCCCCGGCCACGAACCCCAGCAGCACCAGTGCCACCACCGGCACCCCGGCCTCACCGGCGAACCGCGCCCCCAGCACCGCGCACTCGACCGCGGACAGCAAGCCCAGCGCAAGATCGAAAACGAACGACCGGGGCCGCTCCCACCACCACAGCCGAGGAGGCCCCTGCCCCCCGCCGGCTATCTCCGCCCCCGTCACCGTCATGCGATCCAGCCTACGTGGACGCCTCCCCACTTACCCGAGGGTTTCGGCCGATCTTGCCCACCCCGCCCTCCCCGCCCCGCTACTTCACCGCCGCCGCGCGATCGTCACCCCGTCCCGCACCGGCAGCATCACCGCCTCCACCCGCTCATCGGCCGCGACCAGCCCGTTCAGCCCCCGCATCGCCAGCTCGTCCGCACCCCGGTAGGCGGGGTCGAGCACCCGGCCGCCGAGGAAGACGTTGTCCAGCACCACCAGGCCGCCCGAGCGCAGCCTGCGCACGATCTCCTCGTAGTACGCCGGATAGCCGCCCTTGTCGGCGTCGATGAACGCGATGTCGATGACCGGCTCGTCGTCGAGCGCGCGCAGCGTCTCCAGCGCCGGGGCGATACGCAGGTCGATCCGGTCGGCGACGCCCGCCCGCTCCCAGTACGGCCGGCCGATCGCGGTCCACTCCTCGCTGACGTCGCAGGCGAGCAGCGTGCCGCCGTCGGCCAGACCCCGGGCGATGCACAGGGTCGAGTAGCCGGTGAAGACGCCGACCTCGACCGCGAAGCGTGCGCCGGTCAGCCGGGTGAGCATGGTCAGCAGCGCGCCCTCGTCGGAGGAGACCTGCATACGCGCGGCGCCTGCGGTGGCCTCGCGGGTGACGGCGGCCAGCTCCCCGAGGATGTCGTCGGCCGGGGTGTGGTGGCTGAGCAGGTACTCCCCGACAACCGGGGGGGTGGGCTCCAGTTCGCCACCGTCGACCGGGGCGGTCCACTCGACGGCAAGCCCCTCCTGGGCGGCGAAGCGCACCAGATGCCGGGCCACCACATCCTCGACCCGGGCCAGCGACTCGCCGTCGACGGCTGCGGCAGTCAGCGCCAGCCCGTCCGGGGTGGGGGTGAGGTGGCAGGTGCCGGCAGCGATCGTGATCACGCCGCGGCCGTCGGGGGTGAGAGAGGTGGTGGCCTTGTGGCCGAGGTGGGAGACGAGCTGCTTGAGGTAGCGGGCAGGACGGGGGGTGGGGACGTGGGCGGTGGAGAGGGGCATGGGGGGTCCTTGGGGTGGGGTGGGGGTCTGGGTTAGTGGAGGCTGACCAGCGGCGAGGTGCTGCTCGCCGCGCTGGCAGGAGGTCTGGGTTAGTGGAGGTCTGGGTTAGTGGAGGTCTGGGTTAGTGGAGGTCTGGGTTAAACGGCGAGGGTTCCCACTACGTGCTTGGGAAGGGGTTCTCCGTCCGAGGCGTGGCGGGAGGTCCTGGGTATTCGACCGCAACGGCGGCTTCGCGTGCTGCGGCGCTCCGCGCCGGTGGGGCTTCGCCGCTCCGCGGCGCGCGCGGCCCG
>NZ_JBHSZO010000078.1:0-5104 GCF_042663125.1 Streptomyces polyrhachis
GTGGTGGAAACGGCGTGGGGGCTGGGCAGTTGGGCGGGGTGGGGTTACGTGTAATCCGTGGGATCTTTCGCGTACTCCCGGGGGGTCTTCCGCGGGGGCGGGGGCCGCTGTGGGGGCGGGGATGGTGCCGTTGGCCGTGGGTGGGGACGGGGCCGGGTCCGTGCGGATTCCGGCTGCCTGGTGCGGGGTTTTCGGGTTGAAGGTCAGTGGGGGGCTGCTGCCGTCGGGGGATCGCAGTGGGTTGGCGGCTCCGGGGGTGGTGGCTGATTCGGCGGGGATGGTCGGGCGGTATCTGCGGGCTGTGGGGGTAGGGATGGGGGCTTCGGGGGCGGTTCGGTTTCCGGTGCGGGCTGTGTGGTCGGCTGATCTGGGGTTCGCGGACACCGATCCCGGGCAGGCGCGGGTGGCTCGGGAGGCCGTGGGGCGGTTGGTCGAGGCGGGGGTGGTGGAACTCGTTGACTTTCCGGTGCTGCTGCGTGATCCCAAGGAGGTGTGGCTGGGGATCCGTGGGGGTGCGGGTGGGGATCGGGGGCTGAACGGGGGTGTGCTGGGGGAGGTTTTCGGTCGTGCTGATGTGCTCCTCTGCCCGGTCACGCCCCATCCGCCGCATGGGCACGAGGGGCCGGGGGAGCGGTTCAGTACCGCGCTCACCTGGGCGTTCAACGTGAGTGGGCATCCCGCCGCCTCGCTGCCCGCCGGGTTCGACCAGGGGCTGCCGGTCGGGTTGCAGGCCGTCGCCGGGTGGGGGCGGGAGGGGCTGCTGGTCCGGCTGATGGCGGTCGCGGAGGCGGCGGGGGCGATACGGGTGCGGGTGGGTGGGGCCCTTGGTGCGGAGGGAACCGGGAGGTAGGCGTTTCACGTCAGTGGGGCAGGACCCGGTCGGCCCGTTGTCGGTGCTGTGCGACACAATGAGGACTCCTGCCGGGGGTGGTTGCGTGAGGGGACAGATGGACCACGAAGACGCCGAGCTGATCGCTGGGCGCTACCGGCTGGGAAGTGTGCTGGGTCGCGGTGGTATGGGCACCGTGTGGCGGGCGCGGGACGAGGTGCTCGGGCGGATCGTCGCGGTGAAGGAGCTGCGTTTTCCCTCCGCCGTGGACGAGGAGGAGAAGCGCCGGCTCGTCACGCGGACGCTGCGGGAGGCCAAGGCCATCGCCCGGATCCGCAACACCAGCGCGGTCACGGTCTACGACGTGGTGGAAGAGGACGACCGGCCGTGGATCGTCATGGAGCTGGTCGAGGGGCGCTCGCTGGCCGACGCCGTCAAGGAGGACGGGCCGCTCACGCCCCGGCGGGCCGCCGAGGTCGGGCTGGCCGTGCTGGACGTGCTGCGGGCCGCGCACGGTGAGGGGATACTCCACCGCGACGTGAAGCCGTCGAACGTGCTCATCGGCAACGACGGGCGGGTGGTGCTGACCGACTTCGGTATCGCCCAGGTCGAGGGCGATCCGTCGATCACGTCCACGGGCATGCTGGTCGGCGCCCCCTCGTACATCTCGCCCGAGCGGGCGCGCGGGCACAAGCCGGGGCCTGCCTCCGACCTGTGGTCGCTGGGCGGCCTGCTGTACGCGGCGGTGGAGGGCCATCCACCGTACGACCTGGGCTCCGCGATCGCCACGCTGACCGCCGTGATGACCAAGCCGATCGAGCCGCCGCGCAACGCCGGGCCGTTGGAAGAGGTCATCTACGGGCTGCTGGAGAAGGATCCCGAGCGGCGGCTGGACGACGCGGGGGCGCGGGCGCTGCTGCGGCGGGCCATCGAGGCTCCGGAGGTCGCGGAGGCTGCGGCGGAGGCCGTGGAGGCCACGAAGGTTGTTCCGGTTCCGGTTCCTCCGGTGGCGGGTGGGGATTTTGAGGGTGGTGCCGCCTCTTCGGTTCCGGCTGCTTCTGCTTCCGCCGACGGGGGCGCCTCCGCTCCCGGGCCCGGGCGGCGGGCGGGGACGGTGGCCGCAGGGCTGGTCGCGTGGATCGCCGCGCTGCCCCGGCGCGTGCTCGTGGTGATCGCCGCCGTGGTGGCGCTGGCGCTGGTCGGCACGGTGCTGGGCGTGGCGCTGAGCGGGGGCGAGCCGAAGCCGGACGCCAAGGGCAAGGGCGCGGGGAAGGCTGCGCAGACCTCGCCTCCGGCGGGGAAGGGGTCTCCTTCCGGGGCGCCGAGCAAGTCCGCGGACTCGGGCGATGGCTCCGACGAGGGCAAGGACAAGGGCAAGGACAAGGGCGAGGGCGGGAAGACCGGTGAGGGTGTCGCGCCGGCCGGGTTCCGGATGCACACCGAGCGGCAGTTCCCGTTCGCCATCGCGCTGCCCAAGGGGTGGAAGCGGGTGGGTACGTCGACGGGTGGCGCCGGTGCCATCTTCGCGGCGCGGTCCGGCGGACTGCCCCGGATGCAGGTCGACTTCACCTCCAGTCCCAAGGGCACGGACGCCGATGCCGCGTATGACGCGTGGAAGGCTTCCGAGCCCGGGGTGCGCGCCACCAGTTCCGGTTATCGGCGGGTGTCGCTGATGCGCGTCACCGACTGGCGGCCCTATCCCTCCGTCGCCGACTGGCAGTTCGTGCGCAGTGGCACCCGTGTGCTCAACCGGGGCATCGTCGTGGACGGTTCGCACGGTTACGCGATCATGATCACGTGTCCGCAGGGGGCGTGGAACGCCAAGGCGTGTGCCGGGCTGCGCAAGGCCGCGTTCAGTTCGTTCGAACCGACGGACTGACGGGAGCCCGGCCCGCAGTGCGGTCCGGGCACGTATGGTGATGTCCCATGGACGGTCCGCATTCACAACTCGGGGGAAAGCGACCGGTTTTGAGCTGTTGGTGACGATAGCGCTGGTGGGGAGGCGTCGTGGACGAGTATGCGGGACGGGTGCTCGCCGGGCGCTATCGGCTGCCCGCCGACGAGCCCGAGGCGCTGGAGACGCGGGCGTTCGACACGTACAGCGGGCAGGAGGTCGCCGTCCGCGAAGTGCCGTTGCCCGAGGTCGTGGATGCGGAGGGGAGCGGGGAGGGCGCGCCCCCGGGTTCCTCGGGCGGGGGGTACGCCGGGCTCGTGCGACGGGCGTTGGAGGCGGCGCGGGCCGCTGCCGCGATTCCCGACCACCCCCGGCTCGACCAGGTCTTCGACGTCTTCGAGGAGGACGGCAGCATCTGGATCGCCAGTGAGCTGGTGCCCGCCCGGCCGCTGGCCGAGGTGATCGCGCGGCGGCCGCTCGGTGCGTACCGGGGGGCCGAGGTGGCGGCCGACGTGCTCACCGCGCTGCGGGCGCTGCACGCGCACGGCTGGGTCCACCGCAACATCACCGCGCGCACGGTGCTGGTCTGCGACGACGGGCGGGTGGTGCTCTCCGGGCTGGCCGCCGGGGCCGCCGAGGACGCGCTGTGCGGTTACGACGTGCTGCCGCAGCCCGCCGGCTGGGGGCAGCCGCCCCGGCCGTCCGGGACTCCCGGGCCCCCGCCGGGCGGGGTGCCCACCCTGCCGATGGGGGCCGACGGGCGGATTCCCGAACTGCCCGGACCCTCCTCGGGGTTCAGGTCGGCGGAGGCGCATTCGCCCTCCGCCGCCGCCGCTTATCGGGCGGGGACGCAGGCTGCCGCCGCCCGGCTCGCCGGGGGGCCCGCGTACACGGACCGGGTGGTCGCCGGGGGCGGGCCGCCGTCCGGGGCCCGCGCCGGTGCGTCGATCGCCGTGCCGGCGCGCAGGGGTGGGGAGGTCGAGGAGCGGGACCGGTCCCCGCGCGGGGGGCCGCGTACCAGGCTGGACGCCGAGCGGGCGCGCCAGACGCGGATGCAGCTCGTCGGCGCCGTCGTCGAGCGCTGGGCGCCCGAGCAGGCCGTCCCGGTGCACGAGCACTGGCGGTTGGCGCCGCCCGTCGGGCCCGCCGCCGATCTGTGGGCGCTGGGCGCGCTGCTCTTCCGGGCCGTGCAGGGGCACTCCGCCTATCCGGAGGAAAGCGTCGCGGAGCTGGTGCAGCTGGTCTGCGCCGAGCCGCCCGCGCTCGCCGAGGAGTGCGGGGCGCTGCGGCCCGTCGTGGAGTCGCTGCTGCGGCAGGATCCGGTCGAGCGGCCGGACTTCGAGGAACTGCGGGGCTGGCTGCGGTCGTTGATCCGCACGGCGCCCGAGCCGGATCTGGGCAGCCGTACGGTCACGGTGCCGACGCTGCCTCCGGGGCGGTCGGATCCCCGGCGGCTGCCGATCCTGCGCCGGCGCGGGGAGCTGGTGCGCCGCCGGGAGCGTGCGTCGGGGGGCGGGGGGCGGGGGGCTGCGCCGGTCCGGTCGTCCCCGAGCGCGGCTCCCGGCCACGGCGGGCGGCACAAGCACAGGCGGGAGCGCGGGCGCGGGCCCGCACGGCGGCGTGCTGCGGGGAGTCTGGGGCGGTGGCTGATCGCGCTGGTGTTCCTGCTGATGGCGGCCGCGATCGCCTTCGCCGTCCTCTTCCTGCCCAAGGCGGAGGAGGGCGGGGACGGCGGTCAGCGGCGGCAGACGGTGGGCGGTGCGCAGCCGTCGGCGGCCGGGGGGCGGCAGGACGACCAGGCCCGTAAGGACGACCGGGCCGGCAAGGACACGGCGGCCCCCGAGGCAGAGGAGAGCCCCGCGGCCGAGCTGCCCGCGGGCTTCGCGCTGCGCAAGGACCGCGCGGGCTTCGAGGTCGCCGTGCACGAGGGCTGGCAGCGGCTCCGGGAGACGGCCCGCGGGGCGGTGCGGTATGCCAGCCCCGACGGGGTCTACGAGCTGCTCGTCGCACCCGGCCGCGACACCACCGCCCGCTTCGGCGCCGACCCGATGGACTACCAGCTGCGCCGCGAGCCGGAGTTGGCCGCCCAGCGCGCCTCCGACTGGGGGGAGAGCTCGGGGCTGCAGACCATCACGGTCGGGACGCGGCTGATGGCGACGGGCCGCTTCACCTGGCAGGCGGGCGACGGGCGCGAGCGTTACGGCCGCAACATGGCGATGGTGGTGTCCGGGCGCTACCACGTGGTGCTGGTGAGCGGGCCGGCCGGGGCGCGGCGCGCGGTGGACGTCTTCTACCAGCAGGCCGCGGCCACCTACCGGCTGCTGGGCTGAGAGGCTGTTGCCGAACCCCCGTCGTCCGCGCGAAGCGCGGGCGCAGCGGCG
>NZ_JBHSZO010000079.1:0-4607 GCF_042663125.1 Streptomyces polyrhachis
CCACGCCGAAACCACCCGCCACCACGATCTTCGCGGAGGTGGTGGAGCGCGACGGACTCGCCGTCCCGCCCCCGCCGGCGTTAGAGCTTGCGAAGTCCACTGAGTACCCTTTCGAGCAGAGTCACATCTGGCTGTCCCCCCGCGGATTCGTCCCCACCAGGCTGGTGGATGGTCACAAGTCCCGCTTCCGCCAGGTCGGCCACGAGAATACGGGCCACCCCCAGCGGCATTTTCAGCAGTGCCGAAATCTCGGCCACCGACTTGATCTCGTAGCAGAGCTGGCAGATGCGCTGGTGCTCGGGGAGCTGGGACTGCAGCCGGCCGGGGTCAGCGGTCGTCTGCACCAGCGCCTCGATGGCGAGTTGGTAGCGCGGCCTGGTCCGGCCGCCCGTCATCGCGTACGGACGCACCAGCCGCGACTGCGGACGCGAGGCCCGGGCTCCGCCGCCCCCCGGCTGGGGGGACGGCGCGGCCTGGCGCGGCTGCCGTGGCGGCGGTGCGGCCGAGGGCGCCGAGGGGAAGTCGTAGTGCTGAGGCGGCTGTCCGGCCGGGGCCGCGGGCTCGTGCGGCTGACGGCCGTAGCCGTCGCCGTAGGCCCACTCCCCACCCGAACCGTAGTGTCCGCCCTCGTGCTGCGCTGCCACGTGTTTCCCCTTCCGACCCGTCCCCGTCGGTACGCCTTGTGCGCTTGGTGAACCTTAGCCCGCTTGTTGTGCGTAGCGCATCGGTTGTCTGCTAGTTGAGAAGGCTGCCCTGGAGCTCCGCACGCAGGTCAGGCGTGAGGACCGTGCCGGCCCGGTCGACCAGCAGCGCCATCTCGTAGCCCACCAGGCCGATGTCGCACTCGGGGTGGGCCAGCACGGCCAGCGAGGAGCCGTCCGAGACCGACATGATGAACAGGAAGCCGCGCTCCATCTCCACGACTGTCTGGTTGACGCTCCCGCCTTCGAAGATGCGGGAGGCGCCGGCGGTCAGGGAGGTCAACCCCGAGGCCACCGCGGCAAGTTGGTCGGCACGGTCGCGCGGGAAGCCTTCGGACATCGCCAGAAGGAGTCCGTCGGCGGAGACCACCACCGTGTGCGACACCCCGGGGGTGTTGTCCACGAAGTTGGTGATCAACCAGTTCAGGTTCTGCGCCGCCTGGCTCATCGGGCTCACACTAACGCTCCTGATCGTAGGTGCTGCCAGGGGTGGGGCCCTGGTTGAAGCTGCTGTCATTCCGGTCGGGGCGCGCGCCTTGGCCGCGTCCCTGCTCTACACCCCGGCGCAGGTTGCTGAGCCTGCCCCGGACATCTTCGGGGGCGCGGGAGACCTGGGGGCCTCCCGCGGGGGGCGGTGGTGCCGCCTGGCCCTGGCCTTCCGCGAGGTTGGCACGGGGCACCCGCTTGGGCAGGCCGGAGGTGGTGGTTCCGCCGGTCTGGGGGGCGCGGACCGAAGCCGGACGCTCCCAGCGGTTGTCGTTGCCGCCCGGCGCGTGACCGCCCGGCGCGGCACCGAATCCTACTGCCTGTCCGGCGCCACCCGCGCTGTCGGTCGGCTGCTGGGGTACGGACCCCGGGGGAAGGTGCTCCCCCGGCAGGTCTCCGCGCCGGGGCAGCGCGCCGCGGCCGTTGCCGGCCTGGGGCTGCTGCTGCGGTACGGAGGGCTGCGGTGCGGGGCCGGAGCCCAGCGCGGGCTGCTCGTCGCGGAAGAGCGGCTTGGGGCGGCCGACCTTGGCCTCCAGCGCGTGCCGGCGCTCCTCGCGGGCCAGCGAGCGGCTGACCGGGTCCAGGATCTCGGTGGTGTCGGGGTCCTGCGCGCCGCCCCGGCCGAAGGCTCCCCCGTTGTCGAAGCCGTTGTCGAAGCCGCCGGCGCCGTAGCGCGACTCGTCGAAGCCGAAGTGCGCGGAACCGACGTCGCCACCGCCCGTACCACCGGAGTGGCGCGGCTGGAAGGCCGGCTGCTCGGCGATGATCCGGGAGACGGTGAACTCCTCCTCCGGGGCCGTCGCGTCCTGGCCGCCGAAGGTGATCAGCTCGGGGAGCATGACCAGCGAGGTGGTGCCGGACTGCTCGCCGGAGGGGCGCAGCTGGACGCGGATGCCGTGCCGGTCGGAGAGGCGGCCGACCACGAACAGGCCCATGCGCTGCGAGATCGCGGCGTCCACGGCCGGCGGGTTGGCCAGGCGGTGGTTGATCTCCGCGAAGTCCTCCGCCGTCAGGCCGATGCCCTTGTCGTGGATCTCGATCATCACCCGGCGGTCGGGCAGCCGCGTCGCGGTGACGCGCACCTTGGTGTGGGGGGAGGAGAACGTGGTCGCGTTCTCCAGCAGCTCGGCCAGCAGGTGGACGAGGTCGGTGACGGCGGGGCCGTGGATCTCGCAGTCCGGGACGCCGGTGACCTCGATGCGCTCGTAGCTCTCCACCTCGGAGGTGGCGGCGCGCAGGACGTCCAGCAGCGGCACCGGCTGGTCCCACTGGCGGCCGATCTCCTCGCCGGCGAGGACCAGGAGGTTCTCGCCGATGCGGCGCATGCGGGTGGCCAGGTGGTCCATGTGGAAGAGGTTCTCCAGCTGGTCCGGGTCGGCCTCCCCCTCCTCCAGCGTGGTGATCAGTTCCAGCAGGCGCTCGATGAGGCTCTGGTTGCGGTGCGAGAGGTTGGTGAAGATCGCGTTGAGGTTGCCCCGCAGCAGTGCCTGCTCGGCGGCGAGCCGCACCGCCTCGCGGTGGACCTGGTCGAAGGCCCGGGCGACCTCGCCGACCTCGTCGTGGGAACTGACGGGGATGGGGGTGACGCGGGTGTCGACCTGGCCGGGGTCGGTGCGCGAGAGCTGGTCGACCAGCATCGGCAGGCGCTGCTCGGCGATGCCGAAGGCGGTGTTGCGCAGCTGGCGCAGGCTGCGGCCCATCTGGCGGGCCATCAGCGCGGCGACGAGGAAGGCGAGGAGGAGTGCGGCGACGACGGCGCCGGAGTTGACGAAGGCGTCGCGCCGGGCGTCGGCGGCCAGGCGGTTGGCCTCGTCGACGGCCTCCGCGGCCAGCTCCTTCTCGAACTGGCGGTAGACCTCGAACTTGGCGGTGGCGGTGGCCCACCAGGTCTTGGGGGTGACACCCTGGCGCGTCAGCGCCTGGGCGCTCGCGGTGGGCGAGGCCATGAGGGTGACCATCTCCCGGATGGCCGGCGGCTCGACGAAGGGCTTGCCCTGCGCCTCCATCGCGGCCTTGGCCTCGGCGGCCTGCTGCTCGCCCTTGGCCTGCGCGACCTGCATGAGCCGCTCCAGGCGCAGCCGGTCCTTCTCCCGGCCGCCGAACTCGAGCTCCTCCATCGCGACCGATTCCAGGCGGGCGTAGGAGACGAACGCGACGCGCAGGGTCGGCAGGTCGGACTGCTCGTCCGCGCGGGCCATCAGCAGGTGCATGCCGATGGAGCGCTCCAGGGAGCCGGTGGACTCGGTGAGCGAGATGGCGTAGAGGTTGCGGCCGAAGGTGTTGACGTTGCTGGTGCCCAGGCCGAGTTCGTTGGTGAGGGCCATCAGCGCGCGGCAGAGCAGGGCGTAGCCCTCCTCGGTGTCCACACCCTCCAGCGCCGGGGTGTAGGCGACCTGGCGCAGCTTGGGCAGGCGCTCCTCGGCCTCGGCTATGTGGCCGATGCGGCGCTTGAGGTTGGCGCTGTCGGGGATGTCCTCGACCTGCGCGTGGAACTTCTGCGCCGCCATGTCGGTGGCCGTGCGGGCCTGGACCACCGTACGGTCGCGGGCGCCCTTGCCCAGGAGCAGCGGGGCGGCGCTGACGTCGCGCTCGTTCATCACCGCGTACGAGTAGGAGCCGGCGGCCTGGACGAGGCGGGCGACCCGCTCGGCGTCCTGCGCCTGGCGCCAGGTGTCGATGGAGGAGTTGACGCGGAAGCCGCCGAAGACGAGGGCGACGATGACGGGGATGAACAGGATCGCGTTCAGCCGCGTCCGCACCCGCCAGTTGCGCGGGGACAGCCGGCTGCCGCCCGCCGGCGGCGGCTCGGCCGCGGGGACGGCTCGCGCCACCGCGCGCGACGGCGGAGTGACATTGCCCCGCTTGTGCGGGGTGCCCTTGGTGCGCCTCACGGACAACCTCTCGCCCTACTCTGCAGTCAGTTCAGGGAATTGCAGCACGGCACGCGGCCGTTAACAAACCCCTGCTCAGCAGCGGCTTCCCGCCACTGAGGACCCGGATACCGGGACATTCGGCTTTTGTCGGGCCATTAACCCGCCCGGCGATGAGCGGAGTGGAGCCGCGCGTGAACGCTATGTCGCGCCCGGCCTGCGATTCTCTTTCGAAACGTTATGAAGCGCCAGTAGTACGGCGAAGGGCGGACTGTGCCGAACGACACACCCCGCCCTTCCCGACTTCCCGTGGACCGCGCCTACTTGAGCCGCGCCATCAGCGCGTGCTCGACCAGCGTGATGAGGGCGGACTTCGCCTCGCCCCGCTGACGGGCGTCGGTGGTGATGATCGGCGTCTCGGGCCCGATCTGCAGGGCCTCGCGCACCTCCTCCGGCGCGTACGGCTGGTAGCCGTCGAAGCCGTTGAGCGCGACGACGAAGGGCAGGCCGGAGTTCTCGAAGTAGTCCACGGCCGGGAAGCAGTCCGCCA
>NZ_JBHSZO010000080.1:0-2744 GCF_042663125.1 Streptomyces polyrhachis
AAGAAGCCCTCCTCGCCTCCGAAGGCCCGGCCCTCCTCATCACCTCGGACCCCACCCTCTGGTCAGAAACCAAGAACGCCCGCGCAAAACTCGGCCCGACCCTCCTCTACGACCCGGGCCACCTCTGCGACACCCCCGACCGCATCCGCTGGAACCCGCTCTCCGGCTGCACGGACCGCACCACAGCAGAGACCCGCGCGACAGCCCTCCTCCACCCCGTCCGCCCCCACGCCCGTATCGACACGGCGATCGCGGACACGGCCCAGACCCTCCTGACGAGCTGGCTGCACGCGGCGGCCATAGACAACCGCCCCATGGCCCACGTCCACCGCTGGGCAGCCTCCGCCGGCGCCGCCCACGAACCGGTGAAGATCCTCCGCAGCTCCCGCGGCGCGGCGGAAGGCTCTGCGGGCCTCCTGGAGTCGGCGCTGACCGCCCACCCCGAGTGGCGCGACCAGGCCCAGCACCTCCTGGCCCGCACCCTCGCAGCCCTCTCCACCCTCCACGTCCGAAACAGCTGCATCGCGAATCGGACAGATTCGCTCACCCTGGAGTCATTTATGAACGAGGGGGGAACGCTCTACGTGGTCGGTACACCCGTCGAGGACCCCCGTCGCGCTCCAGGAACGATGCCGCTCCTCACCGCGCTGACCGCAGACGTGGTCGAGCACGGCCGCCGCATGGCCGCACGGTCATCCACCGGCCGGCTCGACCCACCAACAACCCCACCCCTGGCCCCGCCCCTGACCCTGGTCCTGCACAACGTGGCAGCGGTGGCCCCCCTCCCCCAACTCCCGTCCCTCCTCAGCACGAACGACCTCCCCCTCCTGGCCGTCATGCGCTCCCCCGCCCAGGCCCAGGACAGATGGCCGGAACTCTCCCCCCGCTGAACCACCCCGAGCACCCGCCCCCGAATACCCAGCCCTCGGCACCGATCCCCCTCGACACCGACCCCCCTCAGTGCCGATGCCCCGCCCGCTCCTCCGGCGACAACCGGCTGATCTCCACCAACCGCTCGAAGTCCACGGCCACCCCCTTCAACACCAGATCCACCAACGGCCCCACCTCGGCCCGCGTCCGCCCGAACAGCACCCGCTGATAGACCACGGAAGCCAGCAGATCCACCACCGTCTCCGGATCCGCCTCCGCCACGAGATCCCCCCGGGCGACCGCCCGCCGCACCGCGACCAGCGCCGCCGCCCGACTGGGCTCCACCAGCGTCTCCATCAGATGCCCGTGCAACTCCGCGTCCCCCGCGCAGTCCGCCAGCAGCGGCGCCAGCACCCCGGCCGGCAGCCGCTCGTCCAGCGTCCGCGCCAGCAGCCGCACACTCTGCTGCAGATCACACCGCGTGCACCCGTTGTCCGGCGCCTCCGGTACGGCCAGCAGCGCCGCCAGCGCGTCCACCACCAGCCGCTGCCGCTGCGGCCAGCGCCGCCGGATCGCCGCCTTCGTCGTCCCGGCCCGCGCCGCCACCCGCTCCAGCGCGAACCCGCCGTACCCACCGGCCCGCAGCTCCTCGACGGTCGCCTTCAGCACCGCCGCGTCGATGGCCGGATCACGCGGCCGCCCCGAAGCACCGGCCACTACGCGGCGTCCTGCGGATACCAGCGCAGCTCCACGGTGTTGCCGTCCGGGTCCTTCACGTACACCGACTGCGCCGACCCCCGGGCCCCCCAGCGCCCGACCGGGCCCTCGACCACCTCGAAGGTCCCGGAGTCGATGACCTCCTGCCAGTCCAACGGCTCGACGACCAGGCAGATGTGGTCCACGTTCGACTCACCGCGCGCACCGGCGAAGAGATCGATGATCGTGCTCCCGTCGATCCGCACCGAGGGGAAGGGCACCTTCCCGGCCCGCCACTCCTCCACCCGCTCGGGCGCGAGCCCCAACGGCCCGGTGTAGAAGTCGAGCGCCCGCTCGACGTCGGTCACGTTGAGCACCAGATGATCGAAAGCCTTGACCCGCATGATGTCTCCTCCAGAAATTACGTTCCGGTCCGGTACGGATCATATCTACCCCCCAAGCCGACGGTCAACCCCTCCGGACCTTCCCCAGAGAGGAGCCCCCGGCCCCGACTCGCTCCCTACGCGCGCCCCCGCACCATCTCGATCTCCTGCCCACCGTCCTTGGTCAGGACGATCTGCTTCCCCGTCGGTACGAACCCGCACTTGCGGTAGAGCCCGGACGCCCGCCCGTTCCGCTCGTGCACGAACAACCGCACCCGCTCCAACCGGGGCCTCTCCTGCGCGAAGGCCCACTCCACCGCGGCCTCGAAGAGGGCCTCCCCGAGCCCCGCCCCCCGCGCCTCGGGCCGGAGGTAGACCCCGACCAGATGCCCCTGCGCCTGCTCCGGCTCCTCCCCGAACAGCCCCTCATCACCGGGCAGCTCCACGAGAACCGTCACGCTCCCCACCCAACGCCCGTCCACGTCCTCGGCGATGAAGCCCTTGACCCGCTCACCGGCCGCCGCACCCGCGGCCCGCTCCTGCCAGAACTCGTCCGGATGCCGCAGCCCGTCCTCGTAGCTCTCCAGAAAGGCGATGCCGGCCGCCTCGTCCTGGAGCGCGGCCAACCGCAACTCCCTGACCTGCCGCCACTCGTCCGCCCGACTGCCTCTGATCACGTAGTCCATACGCCGATACTGCCCAGTGACAGCCCCCGCCCGCCAGCGAGTTACCAGCCCCTGAACGCAAAAATGCCTCAACCCCCGAGCAAAGCTCGGGGGTTGAGGCTAAAAAATG
>NZ_JBHSZO010000081.1:0-1785 GCF_042663125.1 Streptomyces polyrhachis
CCCCCCCCGTTACCTTCTTCGTGGCTCCGCAATGGGGCCTCCGGCCTTCGGGTCCGGCATGACTTCCCCCCCTTGTTGTTCATGATCCGGGGGGTGGTGTCACCGGGCCCGAAGGCATCGACGGACCGCTGATGAGGGGCTTGAGCACCGGCTTCACCCAGGCCGGAAGAGCTCTCCGTAACGTGGATGTGGCAGCTCGGTGCCGAGGCAAGGCCGGACGAAAGCGTGATGAAGGGGCCTGCACGTGATCGACACCGGCGACATCGACGTCTTCCTCGGCCTGGACGTCGGCAAGGGCGAACACCACGCCACCGCCGTCACACCGGCCGGGAAGAAGGCGTTCGACAAGCGGCTGCCCAACACCGAACCGAAGCTCCGCGAGCTGTTCGCCAAGCTGAAGGCCAAGCACGGAACGGTGCTGGTCGTGGTCGATCAGCCGGCCTCGATCGGCGCCCTGCCGCTGGCGGTCGCGAGGGACATGGGTTGCCCGGTCGCCTATCTGCCGGGGCTGACGATGCGGCGGATCGCCGACCTCTACCCGGGCGAGGCGAAGACGGACGCGCGGGACGCGTTCATCATCGCGGACGCGGCCCGCGCGATGCCGCACACGCTGCGGGCGATCGACGGCGAGGACGAGACGATCGCCGAGCTGGAGATGATCGTCGGGTTCGACGACGACCTGGCCGGCGAGGCCACGAGGGTCGCGAACCGGCTCCACGGCCTGCTGACCCAGATCCATCCGTCGCTAGAACGGGTGCTGGGGCCGCGGTTGCAACACCCGGCCGTCCTCGCGCTGTTGGAGCGGTTCGGATCCCCGGCCCAGATCCGCAAGGCCGGCCGACGGCGGCTGGTCACGCTGCTGCGGCCGAAGGCACCGCGGATGGCCGAGCGACTGGTCGAGGAGATATTCGACGCGCTGGACGAGCAGACCGTGACCGTTCCGGGGACCGAGGCCGCCGCGCTGATCGTCCCGAGCCTGGCCGGATCCCTGGCCGCCGTCCTTGACCAGCGCAAGCTGCTGGCCGGGCGGATCGAGGAACTGCTGGAGGACCACCCTCTTTCCAAAGTCCTGACGTCGATGCCGGGCGTCGGCGTCAGGACCGGAGCCCGGATCCTGATCGAGGTCGGTGACGGCAGCACCTTCCCGACCGCCGGCCACCTCGCCGCCTACGCGGGTCTCGCCCCGGCGACCCGGAGCTCGGGCTCCTCGATCCGCGGCGAACAGCCCTCCAGGAGGGGAAACAAGCAGCTCAAACGGGCCTTCTTCCTCTCCGCGTTCGCCGCCCTGGGCGATCCCGCATCGCGGGCCTACTACGACAAGAAGATCGCCCAGGGCAAGCACCACACCCAGGCCCTGCTTTGCCTCGCCCGACGCCGAGCCGACGTCCTGTTCGCGATGCTCCGCGACGGAACCTTCTACGAACCCCAACCCGCAGGGGCCAGGTGACCGTTCAGACTCACCGGTCAGTCCTCCTCCGGCCGAAGCCGTCGGCGAGCGGCCTCAAGCCGCTGGTCATAGTCAGGCGCGAACAGCCCAGCAAGTGACTTGTCCAGCGTCCCGGCGATGCGATGGATCGGCGCCCAGACCGCCGGATCGTCGACAACCCGACTCAGGTCCGTCATCTGCAGCTTCTCCAGCCAGTCCGACAACACCAGCGCCTCGTCACTCGTGAGCTTGATCGTGACCTGGCTATCACCCATGCACACCCCTACGGCTCGGCCCCACCCTCGATCGCACGAACCTACTGGTCCTCGACCTTGACCAAACACATAGGGGCACCCCCC
>NZ_JBHSZO010000082.1:0-1666 GCF_042663125.1 Streptomyces polyrhachis
AGGGCCTGTGGTTCCAGAGCCACTACGCGCAAGGCGAGGGCATCTACCACGTCCAGATGATCCTCGGCATCGGCCTGCGGCTGGACACGGACGCCTTCCGGGAGAGCTGGGCGCAGGTCATGCGACGGCACCCGATCCTGCGCACCAGCTTCTGGGAGAACGAACACGGGGGACTCCAACTGGTCTGGTACGACATGCCTGTTCCCCTCCAGGTGCAGGACTGGCGCGATCGCAGCCCCGAGGAGCAGCAGGAGCGACTGGACGCCCACCTCACGCAGGACCGCGCCCGGGGCTTCGACCTCCACGACGCCCCGCAGTGGCGGCTCCTGCTCGTCCGTACCGCCGACGACGCCTACGAGCTGGTCTGGAGCGCCCACCACACCATCCTCGACGGCTGGAGTCTCAGCCTGATCCTCGGCGACGTCGTGCGGCAGTACGAGGCACTCACCGCCGGCCAGCGTGAGGAGAGCGCTCCGGTGCGGCCCTACCGCGACTACGTCTCCTGGCTCCAGCGCCAGGACACGGCAGAAGCCGAGGAGTACTGGCGCCACACCCTGCGGGGAGTCGAGCAGGCCACCCCCTTGGGCGTCGAGCGCCTCCCGGCCGCGAGCGGTGCACCGTCCGCAGCCGGCCAGGCCGAGACCGGGGTGTTCTTCGACGACGAGGACACCCGCAGACTGCACGAGCTGGCCCACACCCACGGACTGACCCTCAACACCGTGCTGCAGGGCTGCTGGGCACTGCTGCTCGCCCGCTACTCGGGCACCGACGACGTCGTCTTCGGCACGGTCACCTCGGGACGCCCCTCCGAGGTCGAGGACGTCGAGCGCATGGTCGGCCTGTTCATCAACACCCTTCCCCTGCGCGTGCACCTACCCGAAGCGGCAACCGCCCTCGACTGGCTCCACGGCCTGCAGGAGCAGAACGTGCAGATGCGCCAGTACGAGCACAGCCCGCTGCGCCAGGTCCACCAGTGGAGCGGACTGCCCGCCGGCGCCCCCCTGTTCGACAGCCTCTTCGTCTTCGAGAACTACCCGGTGGAGCGGGACGACACCGCCGCGCTGCGCTTCGACCTGCTCCGGTCCGAGGAGCGCATCAACTACGCGCTGGGCGCGGTGGTGACGGGCCGGGAGCGGCTCCACCTGTCCGTCCAGTACGACACCGGACGCTTCGACGACGAGGCGATCGACCGACTGCTCACCCACTTCCGGAGCATCTGCTCGCAGATCGTCGGGAACCCGGAGACGCAGCTGGGCGGCATCACCGTCCTCACCGAGGAGGAGCGCCGGCAGATCCTGCGGCAGTCGAACTCCGCGCCCGCGGAGACGGTGCCCGACGAGGACTTCGACCTGCTGGCCTTCGCAGCGGAGATGGAGAGCGCCGAGGACCGCGCGCTCCTGGAGCAACTCCTCGCGGACGTCCGGGACATGCCGCAGAGCGATCTGCAGACACAGCTTCTGAGTACGCCGCCGGCCACGGAGACGGGTGACAGCCATGAGTGAACGTCTTCCCCAGCAACTTGCGAACCTCTCCGCGGAGCAGCAGGAACTGCTGCGCCGACGACTCCGCCAGGCCAAGCAGCAGATGGCGCAACCGGCGCCCTTTCACAAACTGTTCGAGGAGCGGGTGCGGCGGTGTCCGGACCGGGTGGCCGTGGTGTCGGGTG
>NZ_JBHSZO010000083.1:0-1487 GCF_042663125.1 Streptomyces polyrhachis
CTTAGGTTCTAGCGGTCCTCGCAACACTCACGACGTGGGGAGTTGCGAGGACCGTGGGCGGTAAGAGGCTCGAACCAGCGCTGAAGAAGCGCTTCCTTGAGCGGCTGGATGCGTTGGGGAGCGTGTCTGCCGCAGCTCGTGAGCTGGGGCTGAACCGGAACACCGCGTTCGCCCTGGCCTACAAGGCCGGAATCAAGGTGGGACACCAGCGGCATCCGCGGCGCGAAGAGTACGAGCAGCTGCGGAGCCGGGGTCTGTCCCGTCGAGAAGCCGCCAGGCGGACGGGAGTGAACGAGCGCACGGCGAAGGACTGGGACAACGGCGTCAGGAAGAGCCGCAACGGACGGGCCTATCTGGACGGCCGGCGTGTGAACTACACGACGGGTACCGTCACGATGTCCGGTGTGATCATGACTGCACACCAGGTGAGACCGGTCAGCCTGAAGGCCCTGGAGAAGAAGCTGCACCCGCGGTTCCTGACGGTCGCCGAGCGGGAGCGGATACGCGATCTCCGTGCCGCCGGCCACTCGCTGCGCGCCATCGGGCGGGCCCTGGAGCGGCCGGCCAGCACCATCTCCCGCGAGCTGCGGGCCAACTCCGGGGCCAACGGCTACCACCCCTACGCGGCGCACAGGGCCGCCGCCGCGCGTAGGCCCCGACCGAAGGAACCCAAGCTCAAGCGCGAGAGCCCGCTGCGCAGCTTCGTCCAGGACGGACTGCGCAGACGGTGGTCACCGGAACAGATCTGCCACGCTCTGATCAAGGCACATCCCGACGACCAGGACATGCGGGTGAGCGTGGAGACGATCTATCAGGCACTGTATTTGCAGGCCAGGGGCGGTCTGAAGCGGGAAGTCCAGGCAGCTGTCCGCACCGGACGCACCCGGCGCAAGCCGCGACGCGACCCAAGCTGTCGCACCCCTAGGTTCAACGACCCGATGGTGATGATCAGCAGCCGTCCCGCCGAGGTCGAGGACCGGGCGGTGCCCGGTCACTGGGAAGGTGACCTGATCATCGGCGCCCAGGGCCGGTCGGCCATCGCGACTCTGGTCGAGCGGACCACCCGCTACACCATGCTGGTCCACCTGCCCGCCAGCTCCCACGACGCCGATACCGTCCGCGACGGCCTGGTCCGCACCATCCAGACTCTCCCCGAGCATCTGCGCGGCTCTCTCACCTGGGACCAGGGAGCGGAGATGGCACGTCACAAGCAGTTCACCACCGCCACCGGGATGCCGGTCTACTTCTGTGATCCCGCCTCCCCCTGGCAGCGCGGCTCCAACGAGAACACCAACGGCCTGCTGCGGCAGTACTTTCCCAAGGGCACCGATCTGAGCCTGCACAGTCCCGAAGACCTCGAACACGTCGCGCAGGAACTCAACGGCCGCCCACGCAAGACGCTCGGCTGGGATACACCAGCCGAGCGTCTACGTGATCTACTCACCACCTGAGCCAGGCAGTGTTGCAACGACCGCTAGAACTGAAGC
>NZ_JBHSZO010000085.1:0-1314 GCF_042663125.1 Streptomyces polyrhachis
CGCCGCGGCGCACCGCCGCGCGTGCATCGGCATCCGGGTCAGGCCGGGGAAGTAGACGTGCAGGCTTACGGCGGGTGTCAGCCGCTCGTTGACGACCTCGTGCACGTACCCGGGCGCGAAGACGTGCCGCGCGCCGGGCGTACGGAGGCGCCGCTCGGCGCCCGCCGGGCCTGTCAGCTCCGTCAGCTCGCCCTCCAGTACGCAGAAGACGCCGGAGGACGGCCCGTGGCCGTGCCGGCCGCTGCCCTGTCCGGGCAGCCAGCTCAGCAGCCACGCCTCGTATCCGGGCCCCGTCCGCACGCGGTGGTACCAGCGCGAGGCGGCGTCGTAGCGCACCAGCGGCGCCCAGGAGTCGCGGTCCTCGGCGATCTCGCGGGCGAGCGCGGCGAACTCGGCGACGGTGGCGGGCCCGGGAGCGGGGGCGGGCAGGAGGTGCGGGGCGAAGAGCGGGTCGCCGCCGATCTGGATGTCCGTGAGCTGGGAGTAGCTGTACATCAGGGGAGGGTTCCTTGGCCTGGTGCTGTCGGTCGGGAAGCTGTCGCGGGGGTGCCGGGACGGACGGCGCGCCGAAGGGGCTGGAGCTCAGAAGGAGCTACGACAGCCCTGACAACACTGACAGCGACAACACAGACGGAACATGCCCTCCAGGAGATCGGGTCAACCGGACGGTTGTCAACCTGATGCCTCGATTGTCCGAATTCTTTCATCCGTTTCGGTAGCCGCCCGAGGCGAAAGGTTTTGCCACGGCGTTGTACGGACAGATGGCGCTCCATCTGCGACATCAAACGTCGTTGCCGATCTGTGATCACACTGTGACGCGGCTCGCATCGGCGGCTGGTGCGCAATGGAGCGGACCGACCGGGCGTCCCCCGCTGAAGCGGGTGGCGGTTCGGCCGGGGCTCGGGCGACGTCCGACGTGAGTGTCATGGTTTCAGCCGATATGAACACTTTCTACGGGCGCTTGGTTCCGCAGGGTGAATAAGGGGCTCAATAGCAGATCCCGGCTTGACCCTCGCCGAGCACCGCACTTGTAATTTCACTCGTGTCGTTCGGGCCACGGACAACGACGGCATCACGGGGAAGCACAGACCGACGAGGGGCGCTGCACATGACCGAGCTGTTCGAGCAGGTGCTGGTCGAGGAGGCGGACGAGGAGCTCGGCTGGCAGGAGCGCGCACTGTGCGCCCAGACCGACCCCGAGTCCTTCTTCCCGGAGAAGGGCGGCTCCACCCGGGAGGCGAAGAAGGTCTGCCTCGCCTGCGAGGTCCGCTCCGAGTGCCTCGAGTACGCACTGGCCAACGACGAGCGCTTCGG
>NZ_JBHSZO010000086.1:0-1147 GCF_042663125.1 Streptomyces polyrhachis
GCCAACAACCCCTCCACCTCACTACGCGGAGCAACATGCTCACGCTGACCGGCATACTCCCCCCACGACACGCCGGCCAACGCCTTACGATCCACCTTCTGATTAGCAGTCAGCGGCAGACTCTCCAACGGAACGAAAACCCCGGGAACCATGTACTCCGGCAACCGCTCACCCACAAACGACTGCAACACCCCAGCCGCCACCTCCGAACGCACAACGACATACGCCACCAGCCGCTTCCTGCCGCCCTCCGCATGCAGCAGCACAGCACAGCCACGCACCTCGGGATGCTCACCCAACGCAGCCTCGATCTCCCCCAGTTCAACCCGAAACCCACGGATCTTCACCTGCGCATCAACACGCCCGAGGAACTCGACATTGCCATCAGGCAGAAAACGCGCCAGATCCCCCGTCCGATACAAACGCCCACCCGAACAACCACCCGACACCCCACCAAACGGATCAGCCACAAACGCCTCAGCCGTCAAATCCGGCCGACCAAGATAACCACGCGCCACACCACTACCACCGATATACAACTCACCCGCAACCCCGACCGGCAGCAGTTGCAGACGGGAGTCGAGGACGTACAGCTGCATTCCGTTGATGGGACGGCCGATGTGGACGCGCTCCAGGTCGGACTCGTAGCGGGCGATGCTCGCGGCGATCGTGGTCTCGGTGGGGCCGTAGCCGTTGAAGAACGACCGGCCGGGAGCCCAGAGCCGGATGAGTTCGAGGGGGCACGCCTCGCCTCCGACGGAGACGCAGCGCAGCAGCGGCAGCGACTCCTCGGGCAGCGTGGCCAGCGCGGAGGGGGTCAGGTTGATGCTCTCGACCGCCTGCTCGATCAGCAGGTCGGCGAGCTCGGAGCCCATCATCTTCAGCTCGGCCGGCGGCAGCACCAGGGTGCCGCCCGACAGCAGCGCGGCGCACAGCTCCCACACCGAGATGTCGAAGCTCATCGAGGTGCCCTGCAGCACCCGCTGCGGGGTGTAGCGGCCGTAGTTCTCGCGCTGCCACTGGGTGATGTTGTTGAGGCCGCGGTGGGTGACCTGGACGCCTTTGGGCAGGCCCGTGGAGCCGGAGGTGTAGATCACGTACGCGAGGTCGTCGCAGGTCCCGTCCGACTCGACAGGCGTGTCCGGAC
>NZ_JBHSZO010000088.1:0-921 GCF_042663125.1 Streptomyces polyrhachis
CGGCTGGACGGGGCGGGCGTGGACAAGGCGGCGCTGGCCCGGGCGCTGGGCTCCCCGGCCTCCTTCGGGCAGTCGCAGTACGCCTTCGCGCGCGGCCACTCCTTCGAGGCGCAGGTCAGAGCGGACGGCGGCGGCACGCTGCTGCGGCTGCTGTGCGGACGCCTGGGCCTGGAGCCGCCCGCGCCCGGCGAGGTCGCGGTGCCCGACCTGGGGGCGCCGGGTCCGGCGGGGCGCTCGGCCCGTACGGCGCTGGAGCTGCGCGAGGCCGGGGCGCGGCAGGGCTGGACGCTGCTGGACCATCCGATGGTGAGCCTGGAGGTGGCGGGCGCGCCGGCCTATCTGGAGCCGGACGCACTGGTGGTGAGCCCCGACGGGGTGGTGACGGTCGTCGAGGTGAAGTCCTTCCCCATCCTGGACGGCTCGGCGGATCCGGCGAAGGTGGGCGCGGCGGCCCGGCAGGCCGCGGTGTACGTACTGGCGCTGGCGGCGTACGCGGTGCGCGAGCGCGTGCTGCTGGTCTGCCCCCGGGACTTCTCCAACACCCCGGTCGCCGACCTCCTGGACGTACGGCCGCAGCTGGCGGTGACCCGGCGCCAGCTCGGCCGCCAGACCCGGCTGGACGCCGTCGCCGCCGCCCTCCCCGAGGACGCCGTCTTCGACCCCGCGCGCCCCGGACCCGAGCTGGCGCGGGCGGTGTCGGCGGTCCCCGCCGCCTACGCGCCGGAGTGCCTGGCCGCCTGCGAGCTGGCGTTCCACTGCCGCGAGCGGGCGCGCGAGGGCGACGAGGTGACGGTGCTGGGCCGCACGGCGCGCGCCGAGCTGGGCACCCTGCGCACGGTCGGGGCGGTGCTCGCGGCGGCGGAGTCCGCCGACGGGACTGACGGGGCGGGCGGCGGGGCGGGCGCCGGGGAGCCCGCCGCC
>NZ_JBHSZO010000089.1:0-879 GCF_042663125.1 Streptomyces polyrhachis
GGACTTCAAGACCGACCAGGAGGTCCGCTGGTGCCCGGGCTGCGGCGACTACGCCGTCCTGGCCGCCGTGCAGGGCTTCATGCCGGAGCTGGGCCTGGCCCGCGAGAACATCGTGTTCGTCTCCGGCATCGGCTGCTCCTCGCGCTTCCCGTACTACATGAACACCTACGGGATGCACTCCATCCACGGCCGCGCCCCCGCCATCGCCACGGGACTTGCCGCCTCGCGCCGCGACCTGTCCGTCTGGGTCGTCACCGGTGACGGCGACGCGCTGTCCATCGGCGGCAACCACCTCATCCACGCCCTGCGCCGCAACGTCAACCTCAAGATCCTGCTCTTCAACAACCGGATCTACGGGCTGACCAAGGGCCAGTACAGCCCCACCTCCGAGCTGGGCAAGATCACCAAGTCCACGCCGATGGGCTCCCTGGACGCCCCCTTCAACCCGGTCTCCCTCGCCATCGGCGCGGAGGCGTCCTTCGTCGCCCGCACCGTCGACTCCGACCGCAAGCACCTGACCGAGGTACTGCGCCAGGCGGCCGCCCACCCGGGCACGGCGCTGGTGGAGATCTACCAGAACTGCAACATCTTCAACGACGGCGCCTTCGAGGCACTGAAGGACAAGACGCAGGCCCAGGAGGCGGTGATCCGCCTGGAGCACGGCCAGCCGATCCGCTTCGGCATCGGCGACGCGAAGGGCGTCCTGCGCGACCCGCTCACCGGCGAACTGCGGGTGGTCGACGTGACCACGGCCAACGAGTCGCAGATCCTGGTCCACGACGCCCACGCCCCCTCCCCCACCACCGCCTTCGCCCTCTCCCGCCTCGCCGACCCCGACACCCTGCACCACACCCCCATCGGCGTGCTGCGCTCCGTCGA
>NZ_JBHSZO010000090.1:0-850 GCF_042663125.1 Streptomyces polyrhachis
AGTGAGCCTTTCCCAGTAACGGGTCGTCGCTCGCTGTGATCGCGATGCTGGCGCTGCGGCCCGCGTGGACCCCAAGTCGGGGCAGGCGTAAGGCCCCTGGTAGGAACGATCTTGCGAAGGAAAGATCCGACCGAGGGGCCTCACGTGTCGATCAGTGTCACATACACCGCCGTGCTCGGTGTGAAGCGGTCCACCGCTCAGCACCTGGCCCAGTTGCTGCGCGACCACCGCACCGCGACAAGGACTCGCAAGAGGCGTCGTGCGCTGGGTTGCTTCCGGCAGGCGGTGTTCGTCCTGCGCTGGTTCATCGATGGCTCGCGCCTTGCCCAACTCGTGTGTGACAACGGCCTGTCGATCTCCACCGCCTACCGCTATCTCCACGAGGGGCTGACCGTCCTGGCCGCCGGGGCGCCAGACCTGGCCACCGCACTGGAGCGCGCGAAGGCGGCCGGGCTGACGCATCCGAACCTCGACGGCACCGTCATCCGCACCGACCGCGCCGCCGCCCCCGGGCCCCAACGGCGCGGACCTGTGGTGGTCCGGAAAGCACCAGCACCACGGCGGGAACGTGCAGGTCATGTCCACCCCGGACGGCTGGCCGATCTGGGTCTCACCGGTCCGCCCGGGCAGAGAGCACGACACCACCTGCGCCCGCCACCACGGCCCGATCGACGCCCTCAACCGGATCGCTGCCGAGCTGGACATGCCGACCCTGGTCGACCTCGGATACGAGAACGCAGGCGACGGCTTCCGGCACCCGCACAAGAAGCCCACTGGAGGTAAGCCAACCGAGGTCCAGCAGACCCACAACAAGGTCATCCGCGGCATCCACGGCGTCTGCGAGCGCGCC
>NZ_JBHSZO010000091.1:0-734 GCF_042663125.1 Streptomyces polyrhachis
GTGAGGAAACGATCGACCGCGTCTCTCGACGGCGGTCGATCGAAGCCACAGCTGAGCCAGACGACTGTGTTGTTCAGTTCTCGCGCAACCGGACGAATGCCGTAGATATCCTTGTAGTAGCAGTGCAGGAACCCACGCATCATCTCGGGTGGTTCGTGGTCTCGTGTTCGCCCCGTCTCCGCCGGGGCGAACACGTCGAATTCTTCGAGAAACTCGAAGGAGAGATGCTCGAACAGCGCTAGCGTCTCCGTCTCCACGGCATTGAAGAACGTCTCTACCGTAGGATTATCTTGCAGGGTCGCTGGGCTCATACCACCTCAGCGTTCACCCTGCTCTCTGGTATGAGAACTGTTCTATGACACCCTCTATTACGGTACCTCTTTCTGGTTGTACGTTGATTTCCCGTACGAACAATCAGAGTCAGACAAGTGATCCGGCCCCCTCTGAAGACATTTTCATATTTATTGCCAATGAGCGAGCAGAGCAGATCACCGTTTCACTCACGGTAATGAACGATGACCGATCAGTCATTGGTGAAGAGAGTACTACACTTAGTTCTAAAGAGAGTATTAAGGTATATACTGGCATAACTGAGACCGGTGACTACCCATATGTGTTTTCTCTCAATGGACAACAGCAATTCGAGTACACATACAATGTTGATGACTTTCGGCTTCAAAATGGACTTGATATAGACATCTCAGTAGAGGAAAACGACATACAAGTTAGTGCTG
>NZ_JBHSZO010000092.1:0-699 GCF_042663125.1 Streptomyces polyrhachis
TCGGGGTCGGCGAAGGCGCGGTTGGCTGTGGTGGTGCGTCGCAGGACGGACCAGATGCCTTCGACCGGGTTGAGGTCGGGTGTGTAGGGCGGTAGTTGGAAGACGGTGAGCCAGTCGCGGTCGGCGATGTAGCGGCGCGTTCCGGCGGTGAGGTGGGTGTTGAGGTTGTCCCAGACCAACACGGTGGGGCCGCCGGGCTGCTGGTGGGCGGTCTGGATCAGGTCGCGGTAGTCCTTCCATGGGAAGCTCTTGCGTCCGTCGGGCCGGGCGTCCGGGCAGGGCCGGTGGATCAGCCGCGAGGGTTCGCCGGACTTGTAGCAGGCCAGGGCGGCCACCGATAAGCGGCGGCGGGAGCGGCCCCGGACGCGGATCACCGGGGTGTGGCCGCGGCGGGACCAGGTGCGGGTGGTCGGCGGCGTCATCGCCAATCCGGCCTCGTCCTCGAAGACGAGCCAGGCGTCGAGCGCCGCCACGGTCCTTCCACGTTCGGCCAGGTCTCCTTCACCCAGCCGGCCACCAGGTTCTCGTCCCGTTCGATCGCCCGCCGGGCGGGGACCTGGCAGCTCCATCCGTGCCGCTTGAGCAGGGCGGCCACCCCGTGCACGGTGTAGCTCTTGTGGAAGCGGCGCCCGATCAGCGTTTTGATCCGTGAGAGGGTCCAGGTCTGGTCCGGCCAGCCGTGTGCCACCGGGCCCTTGG
>NZ_JBHSZO010000093.1:0-687 GCF_042663125.1 Streptomyces polyrhachis
CAACTTTCGATGGTAGGATAGTGGCCTACCATGGTGGCAACGGGTAACGGGGAATTAGGGTTCGATTCCGGAGAGGGAGCCTGAGAAACGGCTACCACATCCAAGGAAGGCAGCAGGCGCGCAAATTACCCAATCCCGACACGGGGAGGTAGTGACAATAAATACTGATACGGGGCTCTTTTGGGTCTCGTAATTGGAATGAGTACAATCTAAATCCCTTAACGAGGAACAATTGGAGGGCAAGTCTGGTGCCAGCAGCCGCGGTAATTCCAGCTCCAATAGCGTATATTAAAGTTGTTGTGGTTAAAAAGCTCGTAGTTGAACCTTGGGCCTGGCTGGCCGGTCCGCCTCACCGCGAGTACTGGTCCGGCTGGACCTTTCCTTCTGGGGAACCTCATGGCCTTCACTGGCTGTGGGGGGAACCAGGACTTTTACTGTGAAAAAATTAGAGTGTTCAAAGCAGGCCTTTGCTCGAATACATTAGCATGGAATAATAGAATAGGACGTGCGGTTCTATTTTGTTGGTTTCTAGGACCGCCGTAATGATTAATAGGGATAGTCGGGGGCGTCAGTATTCAGCTGTCAGAGGTGAAATTCTTGGATTTGCTGAAGACTAACTACTGCGAAAGCATTCGCCAAGGATGTTTTCATTAATCAGGGAACGAAAGTTAGGGGATCGAAGACGAT
>NZ_JBHSZO010000094.1:0-674 GCF_042663125.1 Streptomyces polyrhachis
CCCGGAGGGTTGGGGGTGGTCGAGTCCGGTGAAGAGGACAGCGCGGATCAGCGGGGCCTGCGCCAAATCCAGACCGGCCTGCGCCTGCCCGGCGATCTCCAGCAGGCGATCCTCGCGCTCACCCGACGCAACCACGGAAAGGTCATGGACCTCCCACGGCACTTCCTCCGGCATCCCGGCCAGCTCAGCCCGCCACTCCCCCGCCTCCTGGAAGAACCGGGAACGCAGACCGTCGTGCTGCTCCAACAGCAACCCCACCACCTGCCGCCACTGCTCAGGCGTCAGAGCATCATCCACCTCCATCACCATCGACTGATTGACATGGTGCGGATGAGCGAAGTCCTGCGCGAAGAACCAACGCTGAATCGGCGTCAACTCAACCGGACCCGTCACCAAGCCCTGTTGCGCCTCGATACGCCGAACATCCTGGCGCTGGACGACCGGCGCCAACTCCGCAACGCTCTGATGCTGGAAGAGCTGCTTGACCGAGAGATACAAGCCCCGCTGCTTAGCCCGGAACACCACCTGCAAACTGAGGATCGAATCCCCACCCAACGCAAAGAAATTGTCGTAGACCCCAACGGGATCCTCCAGACCCAGCACCTCCTGCCAGATCCCCGCCAACAACCCCTCCACCTCACTACGCGGAGCAACATGCTCACGCTGACCGGCAT
>NZ_JBHSZO010000095.1:0-671 GCF_042663125.1 Streptomyces polyrhachis
GTCCGGACACGCCTGTCGAGTCGGACGGGACCTGCGACGACCTCGCGTACGTGATGTACACCTCCGGGTCGACGGGCCGGCCCAAGGGCGTGGCCGTCACCCACGCCGACGTGGCGGCGCTCGCCTCGGACAGCCGGTTCACGGACGGGCACGAGTGCGTACTGCTGCACTCCGCCCAGGCGTTCGACGCCTCGACGTACGAGCTGTGGGTGCCGCTGCTCTCCGGCGGCCGCGTGGCGATCGCCCCGCAGGAGGCCGTGACACCGACCCTGCTACGGGAGACCACCGCGGCGTACGGGACCACGGCGGTATGGCTGACGGCCGCGCTGTTCCACCTGTTCGCGCAGGAGGACCCGGGGTGCATGGCGGGCCTGCGCGAGGTGTGGACCGGCGGCGACGCGGTGCGGGCCGACGCGGTGCGCCAGGTGCGCGAGGCGTGCCCACAACTCGCGGTCGTGGACGGCTACGGGCCGACGGAGACGACGACGTTCGCCACCACGTACCGCATGGATCCGCAGACGGCGGTCCCGGCGGCGGTGCCGATCGGCAGACCGCTGGACGACATGCAGGTGTACGTGCTGGACGGCGATATGCGGCCCGTACCCGCCGGGGTCGTGGGTGAGTTGTATATCGGTGGTAGTGGTGTGGCGCGTGGTTATCTTGGTCGGCCG
>NZ_JBHSZO010000096.1:0-627 GCF_042663125.1 Streptomyces polyrhachis
CTAATGATACGTCGGTCCACTTTGAGGTTCAGAGTCCTGAACCGGCCTATTGGCGGACCGGCGCGTACGACACATACACCGGGTCTGGCTGGGAACAAGACGGTGGGACGACCGAATACAGTTCGCCGCTTGACCCCGTGGGGTTGACCGATGGCGAACTCCCCTTCGAGATAACATTTGACCAGCCTGCAAGCGCCATACCAACCGCATGGCAACCCCGCAGTCTCTCTGGTGCTGACGGCTTGCAAGTAACAGAGCAGGGAGCAATCCGAGCACCCACGCAACTCGACGCCGGGACGACAATCTCGGGAGTAAGCCAGCAGCAGGCTGACGACCCCGGCATCTTGCGGGCAGCAGGGAACCAGTACCCGACGGAAATCGTCGAGCAGTACACACAACTGCCCGAGGACACGCCAACACGGGTTGAGACGTTTACAGAGCAACTCACCGCCAATGAATCGACGCCGTACGATACGGCGATGGCTATTCAGCAGTGGCTGCGCAACGAAAAGAAGTATTCGCTTGAAGCCAGCCAACAAAGCGAGCATATCGCGGATACGTTTATCTTCGAGATGGATGCGGGATACTGCGAGTACTTCGCCACATCGATGACGACGATGTTGCGCT
>NZ_JBHSZO010000097.1:0-616 GCF_042663125.1 Streptomyces polyrhachis
TCCAGTTGAGCCGTACGCACCGGGTGCTGATAGCCGTGGTGGTGCTGGGTGCGGTGGTGATCGCGGGGATCGGTTTCGCGGGGTCGTACGCGGCGGTGCGGGAGCTGGCCCAGGACAAGGGGTTCGGGGCTTTCGCGGTGGTGTTCCCGATCGGGATCGACGCGGGGATCCTGGTGCTGCTGGCGTTGGATCTGCTGCTGACGTGGATTCGGATTCCGTTTCCTTTGCTGCGGCAGACGGCGTGGTTGCTGACGGCGGCGACGATCGCGTTCAACGGGGCGACCGCGTGGCCCGATCCGCTGGGCGTGGGCATGCACGCGATCATCCCGGTGCTGTTCGTGGTGTCGGTGGAGGCGGCGCGCCATGCGATCGGGCGGATCGCGGACATCACGGCGGACAAGCACATGGAGGGCGTGCGGCTGTCGCGCTGGCTGCTGGCCTTCCCCTCGACGTTTCGCCTGTGGCGGCGGATGAAGCTGTGGGAGCTGCGCTCCTACGACGAGGTGATCCGCCTGGAGCAGGACCGCCTGGTCTACCGGGCGCGGCTGCGGGCCCGGTACGGGCGCGGCTGGCGGCGCCGGGCGCCCATCGAGGCGCTGATGCCGCTGAAGCTCGC
>NZ_JBHSZO010000098.1:0-587 GCF_042663125.1 Streptomyces polyrhachis
TACCTTACTGTACTTTTCAGGCTACATTATACAACAATGTAGGAGAGATAGGTTGTGATTGGATGGCATTCAGTGTCATACCTACAAGTGTTCTGAAAGGAAACCAAAACTCTCGGTGAAAGAATGTCTGACGTAACATCACAAATACAGAGCAGTGAGGATACAGGAGGGGAAAAACAAAGTCGCGGTATTGGAATCGAAACAACCAATATCGCTGAGGAGAAGGTTGAGTCAATCTCGCGCAATGAGATATTTTATCTATTGAGTAACGAACGGCGCGTCGCTGTTCTTAGATATTTAGCCGAACAGGATAGTTCGGAACAACAGCTGGGTGGTGTTGTCGAGAAAATAGCTAGTTGGGAAAACGATAAACCAGTCGTCCAGCTAGGTAATGATGAACGCCATCGAGTCTATACTTCATTGCGGCAGGCACACCTTCCAGCGCTGGATGAAGCCGATGTAATCAATTTCAACAAAAACCGTGGGATCGTTAGCAGAGGAAACTCGTTTGACCGTGTCCATGAGTATCTTGAGTATGATCCATCTACAGAATTAAACGATGAGCAGACAACGTCGTTGTTTATCAT
>NZ_JBHSZO010000099.1:0-547 GCF_042663125.1 Streptomyces polyrhachis
TGGTGGTGGATGTGGTGTCGTGGCGGGTGTTGTTGGAGGACTTGGGGGTGTTGGCGGGGCGGTTGCGGCGTGGTGAGGAGCCGGTGCTGCCGGCGAAGTCGAGTGCGTGGCAGCAGTGGGCCGGGCGGTTGCGGCAGGAGGCGGGCAGTGCCGGGACTGCGCAGGAGGTGTCGTACTGGCGTGAGCAGGCGACTGCGACGCGGCCACTTCCGCTGGACGGTCCGGCCGGGAGCAACACGGTCGGTGGCAGCCGGGTGTATGAGGCCGTGCTCGGTGAGGAGGAGACCCGTGCTGTTTTGCAGGATGTTCCTGCGGCGTTCGGGACGCGGGTCAACGACGTCCTGTTGACCGCGGTCGCCTGCGCGGTGGGTGCCTGGACAGGGGATGGGCATGTCCGCCTGGACGTGGAGGGCCACGGCCGCGAGGAGTTGTTCGAGGACCTCGACGTCTCCCGCACTACGGGTTGGTTCACCACGATCTCGCCGGTACGTCTGCCAGTACCGTCCCCGACTGCTCTCGGCGAAGGGTTAAAGGAGGTCAAGGAGCT
>NZ_JBHSZO010000100.1:0-531 GCF_042663125.1 Streptomyces polyrhachis
CTGCTGTGCTGAGGAGTTGGGCTGGCGCATGAGTGAAGCCCCTGGTAGACGGGTTCACGACCAAGATTCCCTCGCCCGACCAGAGGCTTCGTGTGCTTGTCTACCCGTGCGGACTGGACGTGTCCAGCCGATCCCTTCGTTTCCCTGCAGCTCGTCTTCGTGAGCACCACCACCGGATCGGTAGCCGCTGGCGTCGGCTCCCGGCCGGCCGTCAGGCGCTTTTGACGCTGGCGCACCTGCGGCACGGAACAACGTATGCCCAGCTCGCGGCCGGTTTCCGGGTCGGGACCAGTACCGTCTACCGCTACATCCGCGAGGCCGTCGACCTGCTGGCCGCACTCGCACCGACCCTCACCGAAGCGATGAAGACCGCCTCCACCAAGGCGTTCGTGATCCTCAACGGCACACTGCCGCCGATCGACAGGATCGCCGCCGACCGACCCCTCTTCTCCGGGAAACACAAGAAGCACGGTATGAACGTGCAGGTCATCACCGATCCGTTCAGTCGTCTGCTGCGGGCCTCGCCCGCAC
>NZ_JBHSZO010000101.1:0-506 GCF_042663125.1 Streptomyces polyrhachis
GTGGTCGTTCGCTGATGCGGCATGATGTTGGACTGTGGGTGCTGATCTGTCGCGTCGGCTTGTGCCGGACGAACTGTGGGAGCTGACGGCTCCGTTGCTGCCGAGGTTCATGTCCCGTCCGCAGGGCGGGGGTACTGCTCCGGTGGACGAGCGGGCGGTGTTCACGGCCGTGGTGTACGTGCTGACGAGCGGGTGTGCGTGGCGGTGTTTGCCGGAGTCGTTCGGTGTCTCGCCGGCTACCGCGCACCGCCGGTTCACGGTGTGGACCGAGGCTGGGTTGTGGCGCAGGCTCCACCGGGCGGTGCTGGACGAGCTCGGTGCCAGGGGGGAGCTGGACTGGTCGTCCGCGATCGTCGATGCCGCGTCGGTGCGGGCGAAAAGGGGGGCTCGCTGACCGGGCCGAATCCGGTCGATCGCGGCAAGAAGGGCAGCAAACTGCACGTGCTGTCCGAGGCCCAGGGCCTGCCGCTGGCCGTGGCGGTGTCGGGTGCGAACCTGCACGACAG
>NZ_JBHSZO010000102.1:0-501 GCF_042663125.1 Streptomyces polyrhachis
GGTAAAGAGCGGGCCGAGCGGGTCCTTGAGTTCCGAACGAAGCGAGTCCGGAAGTTCGAGAACGACGTCACTCACGTTATCGGACCTTGAGTGCGTACGTCCCTGGCTCTGTGACCTCCATCTCCTCAGCGATGGTACTGTCTTCAGGATGACTGATGACGACGTATCCAGCCCAGTCTTCGGTCAGTGAAGTCGAGCCACAGGCCACACAGGCCTCGACTTCTTCAGTTTCTTGGACACGGTGACAGTCACGACAGACGAGCCGGTCTGCCATTAGTTATCACCTGCTTCTGCCTGCGCCTGTCGCTTCTCACGTTGCGATTTGAGCCACCCGTGTTTGCCAAGCCCGACCTGTTTGGCCGTGAGGCCGATTTTCGAGTCACGTGGGTTGCGTTCGTCGACGCTTTTCGTGACAATACGTGCACGAACTGAGTCGCCGGTCCCGAGCATCTGGTTCGACTCGCGAGATGCGAGTTGCTGATTTTCCTCGTCGTAAGCGAG